>JAEUPI010000179.1 GCA_016790175.1 Burkholderiaceae bacterium
AAGGCAGGCACCGAAGCAAGCACTGGCTATGTGACAAGTGCCGACAAGGTGTTCGCGGCCGGTGACATGCGCCGGGGGCAGTCGCTGGTGGTCTGGGCCATCCGTGAAGGGCGGCAGGCCGCCTACGCGGTGGACCGGTTCCTGATGGGCGACAGCGTGCTGCCGCGCTGATTCCACCTGGCCGCCGGGGCCCCGGAGCCGTTGCAGGCGCCGGGCAACCTGTCCCGAGGCAGGTCGTCCGCCGGGTCGGTCGCCGCACGACGCCGATCGAGCGGCGTCTTGGGGCGCAACGCCCTGAAAAGCCGCGCCGCCGGGTCATCCCTTATGCTTGCGGCGCTTAGACGGCCGTTCGGCCCAACCACAACAATCCCAACACCCGCCGCGCGTCGTCCCGGCGCCCCAGGCCATTGAGCACCGAACACCTGATCGAGATCGAGCGCGTGACCTTCGGCTACGACGCGAGCCGCACGATCCTCAACGACGTCAGCCTTCGGTTCGAGCGCGGCCGGGTCACCGCGATCCTCGGCGGCTCGGGCTGCGGCAAGACGACGCTGCTGCGGCTGATCGGCGGCGTGCATCCGGCCACCGCGGGGCGTGTCGTGTTCGACGGCGAGTTGGTCGATGCGCACGACAAGGACCAGCTCTACCGACTGCGCCGCCGTCTGGGCATGTTGTTCCAGTTCGGTGCCCTGTTCACCGACCTCACCGTGTTCGAGAACGTGGCCTTCCCGCTGCGCGAGCACACCGATCTGCCGGAGTCGATGATCCGCGACATCGTGTTGATGAAGCTGAACGCGGTCGGTCTGCGTGGCGCGGCCAAGCTTCGCATCTCGGAAGTCTCGGGCGGCATGGCGCGACGCATCGCGCTGGCACGGGCGATCGTGCTCGATCCCGAGTTGATCATGTACGACGAGCCCTTTGCCGGTCTCGATCCGATCTCGATGGGCGTGGCGGCCAACCTGATCCGCAAGCTCAACGACGCCACCGGCGCGACATCGCTGATCGTCTCGCACGACGTGCAGGAGTGTTTCGCGATTGCCGACTATGCCTACCTGATGTCGTCGGCCGGCAAGGTCGTGGCCCATGGCGCCCCCGACACGCTGCGCGATTCCGACGATCCCGAGGTGCGCCAGTTCATCCGCGGCGAACCCGACGGGCCGGTGCGCTTTCACTACCCGGCACGCCCGCTGGCCGAAGAACTGGGGATCTCGCCATGAGCGCGCCGCGCCGGTCCCGAGCGCTCGTCCCGGAGCGCCCAGCACGAAGGGCGGTCCGATGATCGAATGGATCGCTGCGCTGGGTCGCTCCGCGCTGAAGTGGCTGCACTCGCTCGGCCACTCCGGCTACTTCTTCGTCGACCTGCTGCGCTTCTCGCCGGCGGCGCTGCGCCGGTTCGGGCTGGTGGTGGCGCAAGTTCACGCCATCGGCAACCGGTCACTGGTCATCATCGTCGCCTCGGGCCTGGCGGTGGGTTTCGTGTTGGCATTGCAGATGTACTACGCGCTGGTCAAATACGGTGCCACCGAATCGCTCGGCCTGATCGTCAATCTCTCGCTGGTGCGCGAGCTGGGGCCGGTGGTGGCCGCGCTGTTATTCGCCGGCCGGGCCGGCACCTCGCTGACCGCCGAGATCGGCCTCATGAAGGCCGGCGAGCAGCTCTCGGCGATGGAGCTGATGGCGATCGACCCGCGCGCACGGGTGCTGGCGCCTCGTTTCATCGGCGGTGTCGTCGCGATGCCGATCCTGGCCCTGCTGTTCTCCACCATCGGCATCATCGGCGCCTGGATCGTCGCGGTACTGCTGATCGGCGTCGACCCCGGCAACTTCTGGTCGATCCAGCAGAACGGCGTCGACATCTGGCGCGACGTGGGCAACGGCATCGTCAAGAGCTTCGTGTTCGGCGTGATCTGCACCTTCGTCGCGCTGTACCAGGGCTACGAGACACAGGCCACGCCCGAGGGAGTGGCCTATGCGACCACGCGCACCGTGGTGGTGTCGTCGCTGGCCGTGCTGGGCATGGACTTCATCCTCACGGCGCTGATGTTTTCCACGCCGTGAGCTAGCGGAGAAAAGGGGGTCCCGTCATGGGCAAGAAAGGCATCGAAACGCTGGTCGGACTGTTCGTGCTGCTGGGCCTGATGGCGCTGACGTTCCTGGCCTTGAAGGCTGCCAACCTGGCCAGCTTCGGCTCGCGCGACAGCTATTCGCTCAGTGCGCGTTTCGACAACATCGGCGGCCTGAAGCCGCGCGCGCCGGTGCGCAGCGCCGGCGTCACGGTCGGCCGCGTCACCTCGATCAGGCTCGACGCCAAGACCTTCCAGGGACTGGTGACGATGGAGATCGATCGCGACGTGGTGTTCCCGAAAGACAGTTCGGCCAAGATCCTCACGGCCGGCCTGCTCGGCGATCAGTACATCGGTCTGGAGGCCGGCGGCGAGGACAAGAACCTCGTGCCGGGCGACACCATCAAGCAGACGCAATCGGCCGTGGTGCTCGAATCACTGATCAGCCAGTTCCTGTTCAACAAGGCCAACGAGGCCGGCGCCGACGGCGGCGGCGCGAAGAAGTGACTAACCCGATCCGGCTGTGTGCGGCGGTCGGCGCGCTGGTGCTCGCCGGCTGCGCCAGCGCCCCGGCCACGAAGGGCGACCCGCTTGAGAACATGAACAGGGCGGTGTTCGCCTTCAACGAAAAGATCGACGAGCTGGTGCTCAAGCCGGTGGCCACCGGCTACGTGAAGGTCGTGCCCGAGCTGTTGCGCACGGGCATCGACAACGTGCTCGGCAACGTCGGCGATCTGTGGTCGGCAGTGAACCAGTTGCTGCAGGCCAAGCCCCTCGTGGCCGCCGAGATGGGATTTCGCTTCGTCGTGAACACCACGTTCGGCATCGGGGGCATCTTCGATGTTGCCGGCGATGCCGGAATCGAGCGCCGCAGCGAAGACTTCGGGCAGACGCTCGGTCGCTGGGGCCTGGGCCCCGGCCCCTACCTCGTGCTGCCGCTGCTCGGGCCGTCGAACGTGCGCGACGCGACGGCCCTGCCGCTGGACTGGCAGGCAAGCCCGTCGGGTCTGCTGGAGGACGCCGGCGCGCGCAATGCCACCAGTGCGCTCACGATCGTGCACACCCGCGCCAGGCTGCTGTCGGTCACTCGGGCGATCGACGATGCAGCGTTGGACAAGTACATCCTCGTCCGCGACGGCTTCCTGGCCCGACGTCGCAATCTGGTCTATGACGGTGACCCGCCGGACGAACCGGAAACGGAATCCGAGGTCGATACCACGAAGAAGTGAACCCGCGACCGGTCGGCTGCGTTATCGTCTCGCAGGTCAGCCCCGAGGCCTGAAGGAAACCGAATGTTTCGACGCCTGATCGCTGCCGTGTCACTGAGCGCCGCAGCTTCCGTCTTTGCCGCCGACGCGGCGCCCGACGCGTTTGTGCTGAAGCTGTCCAACGAGGTGATCGACGCGGTAAAGGCCGACAAGGCCATCCAGAGCGGAGACGTCGCGCGCATCCGCGCGCTGGTGGACAGCAAGGTCATGCCGAACGTGAACCTGCAGCGCATGGTCGTCAAGTCGGTCGGCCCGCCCTGGCGCGGCGCCAGCGCCGAGCAGCAGAAGCGGCTGTCCGAGGAGTTCAAGACCTACCTGATCAACACCTACTCCGGCGCGCTGACGCAGGTGAAGGACCAGAGCGTGCGCGTACGGCCGCTGCGTGCGGCCGCCGGCGCCACCGAATTGGTCGTGGGTACCGACATCGTCAACAAGGGTGAGCCGATCCAGCTCGACTACCGGCTCGAGAAGGACGGCGAAGCCTGGAAGATCTACGACTTCAACGTGCTCGGCCTGTGGGCCACCGACAGCTTCCGCAGCCAGTTCTCGAAAGACCTGAGCGCGGGCGGCGTCGACGCGCTGATCACCCGGCTGGCCGAGAAGAACAAGTCGGTCGCCGCAGCTGCCAAGAACTGATGCTCGTCCTGCCCGAGACACTCACGCTGCGCGAGGCCACCACGGCCTTGCGCATGTTCGAGCAGACGCTCGCGAGCGACGATGCCGCCACGTTGATCGTCGATGCGTCGAGCCTGCGTGCCTTCGACAGCGCGGCCGTGGCCGTGCTGCTGGAATGCCGCCGCCTGGCCCGCAGCTGGAACAAGGGCTTCGAGATCCACGGCGCGCCGGCCAAGCTGAGCGACCTGGTTCAGCTGTATGGCGTCGACTCGCTGCTTGCGTTCTCCGCGCCGGCTGCAGCCTGACACGCGCTAGGTTTCTACATACCGCCGCGCGCGCAGCGTGCGCTTGATTTCCTGCAGTACAGGGCGCAGCTTGGCGCTGCCCAGGCGAAGCGCCACGCCGGTAGCCAGCACGTCGATCGCCACCAGGTGAAGCAGGCGCGACACCATCGGGCTGTAGCGGTCGGAGTCCTCGCCGTGGTCGGCAGGCAGCAGGATCTGGTTGGCTGCAAGCGCCATCCGTGCCAGCGGCGAATCGCTGGCGCCGATGACGATCAGGGTGGCGCCCTTGCGCCGTGCGATGTCGGCAGTGTCGATCAGGTCGCGGCTGCGGCCCGAGTTCGAGACCACCACCGCGCAGTCGCCGGATCGCAGCATCGTGGCGCTCATCACCTGCACATGGCCGTCACTGCAGGCTGCCGTGTGCACGCCGAGGCGGAAGAACTTGTGCTGCGCGTCCTGCGCCACGATGCCGGAGTTGCCCACACCGTAGAACTCGATGCGCCGGCCCTGACGCGCGGCATCGGCCAGGGCGTCGATGGCGCGCCCGAAGGCCTGCGCGCCCGCGGCGTTGCGGTACTTCAGCAGCGCAGCGACAGCGTTGTCGACGACCTTCACCACCATCTCGCCGGTGGAGTCCGACTCGCTGACCGAGCGGTGCACGAACGGTACGCCTTCGCTGACCGAGCCGGCCAGCTTGAGCTTGAAGTCGGCCAACCCGCCATACCCCACACTGCGGCAGAACCGCACGACAGTGGGTTTGCTCACCTGTGCCTGGCGGGCCAGCTCGGTTACCGGCAAGCCGGCAAACGCACGAGGGTCCGCCAGCAGCAGCCTGGCCACGCGCTGCTCGGCAGGCGGCAGCGCGGTCAGTGCGGCGCGGACGCGCTCGAGCATCGGCATCGTCTCGGACGGTGCTACTGTTCCTCGTCCCACACGCAGCCGTCGCGCGCCACCATGGCGCTGGATGCCGGCGGGCCCCAGGTGCCGGCGGCATACGGGCGTGGCGCCGCGGCGTCGTTGGCCCAGGCGTGGAGCACCGGCTCCACCCAGCGCCAGGCCTGCTCCTGCTCGTCGCTGCGCACGAACAGGTTCAGGCGACCGGCGATTGCGTCGAGCAGCAGGCGCTCGTAGGCGCCGACGCGTTCGGCCGCGAACGCCTTGTCGAAATCGAGGTCGAGGAACACCGGCGCCAGCGCCTCGCCCTGGCGGCCGCCCTTGGCGGCGAGCAGGTGCAACTCGAGTCCGTCTTCGGGCTGCAGCTTGATGACCAGCTTGTTGGCCCGCGACGAACCAGGGAAGATCGGGTGCGGCACCGGCCGGAAGTTCACGGTGATCTGGGCCGAGCGTGCGCCAAGCCGCTTGCCGGTGCGCAGGTAGAAGGGCACGCCGGCCCAGCGCCAGTTCTGCACCTCGGCACGCAGCGCAACGAAGGTCTCGGTCGCACTGCCCGCGGGCACCTTGGTCTCCTCCAGGTAACCGGCCACCGGCACACCGCCGACGGTGCCCGCCTTGTACTGCCCGCGGACCACGTCGCGGGCGACCGTCTCGGCGGTGAAGGGCTTCAGCGACTTCAGCACCTTGAGCTTCTCGTCGCGGATCGCGTCGGCGTCGTTGGTCGACGGCGGTTCCATCGCGATCATCGTCAACAGTTGCAGCGCATGGTTCTGGATCATGTCGCGCAGTGCCCCGGTGCGGTCGTAGAAGTCGCCGCGGGTGCCCACGCCGATGCTCTCGGCCAGCGTGATCTGGATGTTGGCAATGCTTTCGCGCCGCCACAGCGGCTCGAACAGCGCGTTGCCAAAACGCAGCGCCGAGAGGTTCTGCACCGAGGGTTTGCCGAGGTAGTGGTCGATGCGCAGCGCCTGCCGTTCGCTGAACGCACCTGCCACGACACGGTTGATCTCCTGCGCGCTGGCCAGGTCGTGGCCCAGCGGCTTTTCGAGCACGACACGCACCTGAGGCCCGTTCAGGCCCGCCTGGCCGAGCTGGGCGCAAACCACCGGGAAGAGGTGTGGGCTGGTGGCGAGATACATCACCGTGGTGTCGGCGCGGCGTTCGTCGAGCCAGGCCTTCAGCGCGGCGTAGTCCTCGGCGTGCGACAGGTCCATGCGCCGATAGAACAGCAGCGCCGCAAAGCGCGCGAACTCCTCGTCGTTGGGCCGCTTCGCGCTCTCGACCTCGGCAAACCGTTCCTTGATGAACGCGCGGTACGCGTCGTCGCTGCGCGCGTCGCGCGCCACGGCCAGGATTCGCCCGTCGCGTGGCAGCTTGCCATGGCGAAAGGCCTGGAACAGCGCGGGCATCAGCTTGCGCCAGGTCAGGTCACCGGTACCGCCGAACAGCACGAGATCGAACGACATGGGGCAATCGCCGGAGCGAAGAAACTTTGTTTCACGAATTATCCGGTCTTGGTTTCACGCGCGTCAAGGCGGGCATCGGGTTTGTCCGATGCGCGCGCTGCGTGAAGCTGCTGCGGCGCTGGCTACGATCGCATCAGGAGGATTCGATCGATGCGTCGCAACCATCTCGCCGTCATAACGGCCCTGGCCGGCCTGGGCACCGCCCATGCGCAGGAGGCCGGCCAGGTCAACGTCATCTGCTCGGTACAGGCCGAGTGGTGCAACATGATCCAGACCGTGTTCGCCAAGACCACGGGTGTCAAGGTCAACATGTCGCTCAAGGGCTCGGGCGAGGCGCTGGCCCAGCTGATCGCCGAGAAGGCCAATCCGAAGACCGATGTCTGGTTCGGCGGCACCGGCGATCCGCACCTGCAGGCGGCCGAACAAGGCCTGAGCCTCGAATACAAGTCGCCGTCGCTGACGCAGCTGCACGCCTGGGCGCAACAGCAGGCGGCGCAGTCGGCGTACCGCACCGTCGGCATCTACAGCGGCCCGCTGGGCTTCGGCTACAACCCGGAGCTGCTGGCGAAGAAGAAGCTGCAGGTCCCCAAGACCTGGTCCGATCTGCTCAAGCCCGAATACAAGGGTGAGATCCAGGTGGCGAATCCGGCTTCCAGCGGTACCGCCTACACGATGGTCGCCACGCTGGTGCAGCTGATGGGCGAGGACAAGGCCTTCGAATACATGAAGGCGCTGCACAAGAACATCTCGCAGTACACCCGCTCGGGCACCGGGCCGATCAAGGCCGTCGCGCGCGGCGAGACCTCGGTGTCGATCAGCTTCGTCCACGACGGCCCGGGCGAGAAGATGCAGGGGTTCCCGGTCGAGACCCTGACGCCGGCCGAAGGCACCGGCGCGGAGATCGGCTCGATGTCGATCATCAAGGGCGCGCGCAACCTGGAGGCGGCGAAGAAGTTCTACGAATGGGCGCTGAGCCCGGCGGCTCAGGAGATGGGCGCCGCGGCCAAGCAGTTTCAGTTGCCGAGCCACAAGGCGGCCAAGGTCGATCCGCGGGTGCCCGACTTCAAGAAGATCAAGTTCATCAACTACGACTACGCCAAGTACGGCGCGTCGGCCGAGCGCCGTCGACTGATCGCCAAGTGGGAAAAGGACGTCAACTCGCTGCCGAAGTGAACCCCCCCCGGAGCGGCTTGCGGTCACCTCCCCCCCAGGGGGGGCGAGCCAGCGCCGAGCGAGCGCCTGCGCGCTCGCGAGTGGCTGGCGAGCGCCATGAGCCATGCAGGGCGCATGGCGCCGACAGTGGCCCGGCGAAGCCGGTTCCACGTCGGCCACTTGGCTGGTAAGGCGCATGGGTCGGCCGACGGTGCGTTCGGCGCAACGTGTGGTGTGGGCCTGGTGGACGCTGGGTGCGCTGGCGTTCGTGCTGCTGCCCTGGTACTTCCCGCAGAACCTCACGCTGCTGCAATCGCTGCCGGGTGCGTTCGGTGGTGCCGACACCGCCAGCGGCCTGGTGCAGGCGCTGCGGCACGGCAAGCCGTGGTTGTGGTCGGCCGTGGTGGCGCTGGGTCTGCTCCTGCTGGCTGTCTCCGGGAAGCCAGGGCGCGTGCAGGGCGGCCTGATGGTCACCGGTGCGACGTTCGGCCTCGTCACGTTGCTGGCGAGCGGCTTCGCCATCGGTGCCCAAGGGTGGTCCTTTGCATGGCTCGAGTCGATCTTCGGGGCCTTGTCCGGTGGCCAGTTCGGCATCGGGCTCGGCGGTGCGCTGGTGTTGTTCGTGCTGCTGGTCCTGCTGGGAACCGGCATTTCGCGTCTCGGCTTCTTCCGCGGTGACCTGTTCATCGCCTCGGCGGTCGTCGTCTGCGCCGCGCTGCTGTTGCTGTTCGTCGCGCTGCCGGTGGGCAAGGCGCTTGCCGGTGCGTGGCTCGACGAGGCAGGCGACTTCTCGTCGACGGCATGGTTCGAGCGCATCGCCCATGAACGGGTTTGGGGCCTGGGCTGCCTGGCGGGCGGCGTGCGTTGCGGCGTGGCGTGGAACACGCTGTACCTGGCACTGCTCACGGCGGGTGGCACCACGATGCTGGGTACGTTGATCGCGCTGATGTCGGAACGCGGCGCCTTCGGCGCCGCTGGGTCGGAGCGCGGCTCGAAACGCATGTCGCGCGCACTGAACGTGCTCGCGCTGCTGCCGATCATCACGCCGCCGTTCGTGGTCGGGTTGGGACTGATCCTGCTCTTCGGGCGCGCCGGGCTGGTCAACCAGTTTCTGGAGTGGGCCTTCGGCATCACGCCGACGCGCTGGTTCTATGGCCTGTTCGGCGTGTGGCTGGCGCAGATGTTCGCCTTCACGCCGATCGCCTTCATGATCATGCGCGGCGTGGTGCAGGGCATCAGCCCGGTCATGGAAGAGGCGGCGCAGACGCTGCGGGCGTCGCGGCAACGCACCTTCATGACCGTGACGCTGCCGCTGATGAAGCCGGGGCTGGCCAATGCCTTCCTCGTCGGATTCATCGAGAGCATCGCCGACTTCGGCAACCCCATCATCGTCGGTGGCAACTATGCGGTGTTGTCGACCGACATCTTCTTCGCGATCGTCGGTGCGCAGTACGACCAGGGACGTGCCGCCTCGCTGGCGCTGATCCTCACGGCCTTCGCACTGACGATCTTCTTCATCCAGCAGCGTGTGCTCGGCAAGACCAGCTACACCACCGTCTCCGGCAAGGGCGATGCCGGCGTGGCGATGCCGTTGCCCGATGGCGTGCGCCGGTTGTGCCAGGGCATGGCCGGACCCTGGCTCGCCTTCACGATCGTGGTCTATGTGTTCGCCTTCATCGGAGGCTTCGTGCAGACCTGGGGCCGCGACTACACGCCCACGCTGGCTCACTTCAGAACCGCGTTCGACCTGCAATGGGGCAGCCACGGCCTGGTGTGGGCGGGCACCGCCTGGAACTCGCTGTTCACCACCCTGAAGCTCGCCGCCATCGCGGCACCGGTCTGCGCGACCATCGGCCTGCTGATCGCCTGGCTGCTGGCGCGCACCCGCTTCGTCGGCCAGCGCGCGTTCGAGTTCTCGGCGCTGCTCGCGTTCGCCATTCCCGGCACCGTGCTCGGCGTCAGCTACATCCTCGCGTTCAACGTGCCGCCGTTCGAGCTCACCGGCACCGGGCTCATCATCGTGCTGTGCTTCGTGTTCCGCAACCTGCCGGTCGGCGTGCGCGCCGGCACGGCGAGCTTCAAGCAGATCGACCAGTCGCTCGACGAGGCTTCAACGATGCTTCGCGCCGGCACGGCCACGACCCTCAGGCGTGTCGTGCTGCCCCTGCTGAAGCCGGCGCTGGTGGCGGCACTGGTCTACAGCTTCGTTCGCAGCATGACCACGGTGTCGGCCGTGATCTTCCTGGTGACCGCCGAGAACGAGCTGGCGACGACCTACATCATCGGCCGCGTGGGCAACGGCGACTATGGCGTCGCGCTGGCCTACTGCACCGTGCTGATCGTGCTGATGTCGCTGGCCACGGCGCTGATCCAGGCGTTGGTGGGCGAACGCAAGCTTGGCAGACGAAAGACGACATGAGCATCGAATTCCGACAGGTCACCAAGCGCTACGGCGGGGCCGACGCGCCGCTCGTGGTCAAAGGCATCGACCTGATGGTGCCCAAGGGCACGCTGACGACGATTCTCGGACCCAGCGGCTGCGGCAAGACGACCACGCTGCGCATGATCGCCGGACTCGACGCGCCGAGTTCGGGGCAGATCCTCATCGACGGACAAGACGTGACCGCGCTCGGCCCCACCGAGCGCAACGTGAGCATGGTGTTCCAGAGTTATGCGCTGTTCCCGCACATGAGCGTGATCGGCAATGTCGGCTATGGCCTGACAGTGAGCGGCGTGAGCAAGGACGAAACCACGCGTCGCGCCCGCGCGGCGATGGACGGCGTGGGCCTGGCCGGCTACGAACATCGCCTGCCCAGCGAGCTCTCCGGCGGCCAGCAGCAACGCGTCGCGGTGGCGCGTGCGCTGGTGCTCGAGCCCTCGGTGATGCTGTTCGACGAGCCGTTGTCGAACCTCGATGCGCGGCTGCGACGCGCGATGCGCGAGGAGATCCGCACGCTGCAGCAGCGCCTGAGGCTGACGGTCGCGTACGTCACGCACGACCAGGCCGAGGCGCTCGCGGTGAGCGACCAGATCGTGGTGATGGATGCCGGGCGCATCGCGCAGGCCGGTACGCCGCAAGCGCTGTACGAGACGCCGACCAGCGGATTCGTCGCAGGCTTCATGGGTGAGGCGATGCTGTTCTCGGCGCAGGCAGGCGACGACGGCCGGGTCCGACTCGGCCCCCTGCACTTCATGCCGCGGCACCCGGTGGCCTCAGGGGCCGTGAAGGTGGCCGTGCGGCCCGAAGCCTGGCACGTCGTGGAGGCCTCCGGTGCCGAGCTGAGCGGGACGCTGTCGAAATGCGCCTATCTCGGCAGCGCCATGGAACTGACGGTCGACACCGAACTGGGCAGCTTGTTCGTCGTGTCGCCCGATGTCGATCGCACCTGGCGGGTGGGCGAAGTCGTGGGCCTGCGGCTGAGCGGCCACGGCGTGTCGGTCGTCGCAGCCTGATCTCCGCGCGGCGCAGCGGCGCCGATAATCCAAAGTGCACTACCGGCGCAGAGGACGCGGCCCATGAACCAGCTCGACCAGCTCAAGCAATTCACCACCGTGGTCGCCGACACCGGCGACTTCAAGCAGTTGGCGCAGTACGCACCGCGCGACGCGACGACCAATCCGTCGCTGATCCTCAAGGCGGTGCAGCAGAGCGCCTATGCGCCGCTGCTCAGCGAGACCGTGGCCGCGCACCGGGGCCGGCCGCTCGAGACGGTGGTCGACGCGGTGCTCGTGCGCTTCGGCTGCGAGATCCTGCGCATCGTGCCGGGCCGGGTGTCCACCGAGGTCGACGCGCGTCTGTCGTTCGATCGGCCGGCCACGCTGGCGCGGGCGCGACACCTGATCGCGCTGTACCGCGCGCAGGGTGTGGCGCCGGATCGTGTGCTGATCAAGATCGCCTCCACCTGGGAGGGCATTCAGGCCGCGGCCGAGCTGGAGCGCGAAGGCATCCACTGCAACCTGACGCTGTTGTTCTCGTTCGCGCAGGCGGTGGCCTGCGCCGATGCCGGCGTGACGCTGATTTCGCCGTTCGTGGGCCGCATCTACGACTGGTTCAAGAAGGCGGCCGGCGCCGGCTGGGACGAATCGGCAAACGCCGGCACCAACGACCCCGGCGTGCGCTCGGTGTCGCGCATCTATCAACACTACAAGCACCATGACATACGCACCGAGGTCATGGGAGCGAGCTTCCGCAATGTCGGCCAGATTCTTGCGCTCGCGGGCTGCGATCTGCTGACGATCAGCCCCGATTTGATGGCGCAGCTGCAAAAGGGCAGCGACACCGTGACCCGCCGGCTCGACCCGGCAGTCGCGAAAGCCGAGGCGGTGCCGGCGGTGCACTACGACGAGCCACAGTTCCGCTACGCGCACAACGACGACGCGATGGCCAGCGAGAAACTGTCCGAAGGCATCCGGGCGTTCGCCGCCGATTCCGCCAAGCTCGACCAGCTGGTCGCCCGAGAGCGATGAACACCCCGCATCCGCGCTGTGATCGGACACTGGCTTGGCGTGCGCTTCAGGGGCACTTCGAGGCCCATGGCCGCGACCTCGACCTGCGCGAGGCGTTCGCCCGCGACCCGCAGCGCGCCACGCTGTTCGCGGTCGAAGCCCCGGAGGTGTTTGCCGATCTGTCGAAGAACCTGTGGGACCTGGCCACGCGCAAGCTGCTGATCGAGATGGCCGGTGAGTGCGGCCTCGCCGAGCGGCGCGACGCCATGCTGGCCGGCGAGCCGATCAACACCACCGAGGGCCGCGCGGTGCTGCATACGGCGCTGCGCGCGCCGAAGGGGGCGGCCCCGCACAGCGACGACGTGCACGCCGTGCTCGACGCGATGCTCGTGTTTGCCGAACGCATCCGCGACACGGCCGGCAGCGGCATCCGCGCCGTGGTGAACATCGGTATCGGCGGTTCCGATCTCGGGCCGCAGATGGTGGTGCCGGCATTGCATGACGTGGTCCACCCGCAGATCGAGTTCCACTTCGTCTCGAACGTCGACGGGCACGACATCACGCCGGTGCTGGCACGGCTGAAGCCCGAGTCCACGCTCTTCATCATCGCCTCCAAGACCTTCACCACGCAGGAGACGATGGCCAACGCCGGCGTCGCCCGGCAGTGGTTTCTCGACCAGGGCGGCCGCGACATCGCGCGCCATTTCGTCGGCACGACCACGAACCTGGAGGCCGCGGCCCGTTTCGGCATCTCCACCACGTTCGGCTTCTGGGACTGGGTCGGCGGCCGCTACTCGATGTGGAGCGCGATCGGTCTGCCGATCGCGATCGCGATCGGGGCCGATCACTTTCGCGCGCTGCTGGCCGGCGCCCACGCGATGGATCGCCACTTCGCCAACGAGCCCTTCGAGCGCAACCTGCCGGCGCAGCTCGGCCTGCTCGACGTGTGGTACCGCAACTTCCATCGTTTCACCAGCCGCTCGGTGGCGCCGTACCACCAGGGCCTGAGGCGATTGCCGGCCTACCTGCAGCAACTGGAGATGGAGTCCAACGGCAAGCGCGTGGATCTCGACGGCGAGCCCTTGCCTTATGGCACCAGCCCCGTGGTCTGGGGCGAACCGGGCACGAACGCTCAGCATGCCTTCTTCCAGATGCTGCATCAGGGCACGGATGTCGTACCGGTGGAGTTCATCGCCGTGCGCACGCCGAGCCATGGCCACGTCGATCTGCACGCCAAGGCGCTTGCCAACTGCCTGGCGCAGGGCCAGGCCCTGATGCTCGGCAAGTCGGCGCAGCAGGCCCGTGGCGAGCGCGTTCCGACCGCAGCGCCGGGCATCGCCGCCGATCGCCTGGCACGGCATCGCACGTTCCCGGGCAATCGGCCGAGCACGACACTGGTGCTGGACGCGCTCACGCCGCGTGGCCTCGGTGCGCTGATCGCGATGTACGAGCACCGGGTGTTCACGAGCGGCGTGTTGTGGGGCATCAACAGCTTCGACCAATGGGGCGTCGAGCTCGGCAAGGCGCTGTGCAACGACCTGCTGCCGCGCTGGACCAGCGGCGACACGCAGGGACTGGATCCGTCGACCGCCGCGCTGCTGCAGCGGCTGCGCTAGCCTAGGGTTCCACCTTAGCGCAGATCTGGTGCGTGCGGGCGGGCACGCATCCTGCATCGGTGTTTGCTCGGTTGCCGTGGCTTGTGCCGTCACGACAATCCCGGCATCTCCACACGACCCAAGGGACGCACCATGCTGAAACACACTCTCGCCGCTGCCCTCGCCCTGTGCGTGGTGGGCACGGCCCATGCCGGCAAGACGCTCGATGCCGTCAAGCAGCGCGGCCAACTGGTCTGCGGCGTGAATCCGAGCCTGCCGGGCTTCTCTGCGGCCGACAGCCAGGGCAATTGGACCGGCCTCGATGTCGATATCTGCAAGGCCGTGGCCGCCACCGTGCTCAACGACGCCAGCAAGATCAAGTGGGTGCCGCTGAACGCCTCGCAGCGATTTGCCGCGCTGCAGTCGGGTGAAGTCGACGTGCTGTCGCGCAACACCACCTGGACGCTGACGCGTGACGCGTCGCTGGGCCTGCACTTCACCGGCACGACCTATTACGACGGCCAGGGCTTCATGGTCACCAAGAAGAGCAAGATCACCTCGGCCAAGCAGTTGAAGGGCGCCACGGTCTGCGTGCAGTCGGGCACCACGACCGAGAAGAACCTCACCGACTATTCCAAGGCCGCGGGCCTGAACATGAAGCCGGTGGTGTTCGAGACGCAGGAGGCCACCAACAAGGCCTACTTCGCCGGCCGATGCCAGGCCTACACCACCGACGCCTCGGGTCTGGCCTCGGTGCGCAACAAGGAAGCCGGCAACCCCGAGGACCACGTGATCCTGCCCGAGCTGATCTCGAAGGAGCCGCTCGGCCCGAGCGTGCGCCGCGGCGACGACGAGTTCTTCGCGATCGTCAAGTGGGTGGTGTTCGCACTGATCGAGGCCGAGGAGTACGGCATCACGCAGGCCAACGTCGACCAGATGAAGGCCGACAGCAAGGATCCGGTGGTGCAGCGCATCCTCGGCACCAGCGAAGACACTGGCAAGCTGCTCGGCCTCGACAAGGACTGGGCCTACCGCGCCATCAAGGCCACCGGCAACTACGGCGAGATCTTCGAGCGCAACGTCGGCCCCAAGAGCGCGCTGAAGCTGCCGCGCGGCGCCAACAACCTGTGGAGCAAGGGCGGCTTCATGTACGCCCCACCGGTACGCTAGAGACGAGGGCGGGTTCGCCTTGCGGCGAACCCTGTCTGGTTGATGGTCGCGCCACCGAGCAAGTCAACGTCGTTCTCCTGGCGCAGCAAGGCCTTCCGGGGCGTGCTGTACCAGGTGATCGTGCTGGGCCTGCTCGCCGTGGCGGTGGCCTATCTGCTGCACAACACGCTGGAGAACATGCGTGTGCGCGGCATCAAGAGCGGCTTCGACTTCATCACGCAGCCCGCCGGCTTCGCCATCGGCGAGAGCGTGGTGCCGTTCGACTCGTCGGAGAGCTACGGCAAGGCCTTCCTTGTCGGTCTGTCGAACACGTTTCGGGTGGCCCTGCTCGGCATCGTGGCGGCCACGGTGCTCGGCACGCTGGTGGGCATCGGCCGCCTGTCGAAGAACTTCCTGGTCCGCACGCTGAGCGGCGGCTATGTCGACCTTCTGCGCAACGTGCCGCTGCTGCTGCAGTTGTTCATCTGGTACTTCGTGCTGACCGAGAAGCTGCCGCCGATCGAGGAGGCCCTGCACCCGTTGCCGGGCTTCTTTTTCAGCAAGAACGGACTGCAGTTCCCGCATCCCACCTGGGCCGACGGGCATGTCTTCACGCTGGTGGGTCTGGCGCTCGGCATCGTCGGCGCATGGGCCTGGGCGCGCCATTCGCGCAGCCGCTTCGAGGCCACGGGCCGGCCGCTGCCGGTGGCCGTGCCCGCGCTCGGCATCATCGTGCTGGCCGTGCTGGCCGGCTGGATCGCGGGCGGCGCCCCGGCGGGCATGGACTCGCCCGAAAAGACCGAGATCAACGTGGTCGGCGGCGGGGCGGTGACGCCGGAGTTCCTCACGGTGCTGATCGGCCTCACCGTGTATACCGCGGCCTACATCGCCGAGGTGGTGCGTGCCGGCATCCAGTCGGTTCCCTACGGTCAGCACGAGGCCAGCGTTTCGCTCGGCCTGTCGCGCGGGCAGGAGCTGCGCCTGGTGCAGCTGCCGCAGGCGCTGCGCGTGATCATTCCACCGATGACGAACCAGTACCTGAACCTGACGAAGAACTCTTCGCTGGCGGTCGCAGTGGGTTACCCGGATCTGGTGTCGATCTCCAACACGTCGCTCAATCAGACGGGCCGCGCCATCGAATGCATCGCACTGGTCATGGCCTGCTACCTCACGCTGTCGTTGCTCACTTCGGCAGGGATGAACTGGTACAACCGCCGCGCGGCGATCAAGGAACGCTAGACCATGACGGGCACGGTCTACGCCGCGATCGCGAGCCGCGAACCGCCGGTAGCGTCGCAAGGTGTGCCGGCCTGGATCCGGCGCAACCTATTCGATGGCTGGGCCAACTCGCTGGCCACGCTGGTCACGCTGGCACTGCTGCTTTGGCTGGTGCCGCCGCTGTTCGGCTGGTCGGTGTTGCACGCGGTGGCGGCTCCGGACAACGCGGCCTGTCGCGCCGCTCACGAAACCGGCGCGTGCTGGGGCGTGATCGCCGAGAAGGGCCGGCTGATCCTGTTCGGCCGCTATCCGTTCGAGGAGCAGTGGCGACCCCTCGCTGCCTGCGCGCTGCTGATCGCGTTGCTCGTTGCGAGTTGCCTGCGTCCGTTCTGGAAGCCCTGGCTGGCGCCATTGTGGGTCGTGGTGCTGGCGATCTGCTTCGTGTTCATGCGCGGCGGGCTCTTCGGCCTCACGCCGGTGGAAACGTCGCGCTGGGGCGGCTTTCCGCTCACGCTCGCGCTGTCGGTCGTGAGCCTGGTGGTGGCCTTTCCGCTGGCCATCCTGGTGGCGCTCGGGCGCAGCTCCAATCTGCCGGCGATCCGCGCGGTGTGCGTGCTGTATGTCGAGCTGATCCGCGGCGTGCCGCTGATCTCGGTGCTGTTCATGGCCTCGTTCATGTTCCCGCTGTTCATGCCGCAGGGCACGACGATCGACGTGCTGCTGCGCGTGCTGGTGGGCATGACGCTGTTTGCCGCGGCCTACCTCGCCGAGGTGGTGCGCGGCGGCCTGCAGGCCTTGCCCAAGGGCCAGGTCGAGGCGGCGCAGTCGCTCGGCCTCACCTATTGGCAGACCCAGCGCAAGATCGTGTTGCCGCAGGCGCTGCGGCTGGTGGTGCCGGCGATCGTCAACAGCTTCATCAGCACCTTCAAGGACACCTCGCTCGTCACCATCGTGAGCTTGTATGACCTCACCGGCGCTTTGCAGCTCGCGCTCGGCGATGCCGACTGGCGCAAGTTCTTCCTCGAAGGGCAGTTGTTCGTCGCCGCGGTCTACTTCGTCTTCTGCTTTGCCCTGTCGCGCTACAGCCGCTGGGTCGAGGCGTACTTGAACACCGGAATGCGGAGGCAGTGAAGGGCGGGATCCGATGAACAGCGAAGCTCCGATTATCGAGTTCGACAAGGTCAACAAGTGGTATGGGCAGTTCCACGTGTTGCGCGACATCCAGCTCCGGGTGCCCAAGGGCGAGCGCATCGTGATCTGCGGCCCGTCGGGCTCCGGCAAGAGCACGCTGATCCGCTGCATCAACCGGCTCGAGGAGCACCAGAGCGGCCGCTTGATGGTCAACGGCATCGAGCTCACCGACGATGTGAAGGCCGTCGACGCCGTGCGCCGCGAAGTGGGCATGGTGTTCCAGCAGTTCAACCTGTTCCCGCACCTCACGGTGCTCGAGAACCTCACGCTGGCGCCGATGTGGGTCGGCAAGATGCCGAAGAAGGAGGCCGAGGACAAGGCGATGCAGCAGCTCACGCGTGTGCGCATCGCCGAGCAGGCGGCCAAGTACCCGCTGCAGCTCTCCGGCGGGCAGCAGCAGCGCGTGGCGATCGCCCGCGCGCTGTGCCTGACGCCCAAGATCATGCTGTTCGACGAGCCGACTTCGGCGCTCGATCCCGAGATGATCAACGAGGTGCTCGAGGTGATGATCGACCTCGCCAAGCAAGGCATCACGATGCTGTGCGTCACGCACGAGATGGGCTTTGCGCGCCAGGCGGCCGATCGTGTGATCTTCATGGACCAGGGACAGATCGTCGAGGAGAACACGCCGACCGAGTTCTTCAACCATCCGAAGAGCGATCGCGCGAAGGATTTCCTCTCGAAGATCCTGTCGCACTGAGCTGGCATGTCCTCGCGCTTGGCGGACTGGCTCGCGGCCTCGGGCGATGCTGCACCGCGTCCGCATGGCGACAGTTACTGGGTGGTGCCGGGCCGGCTGCTGGCCGGCTCGCACCCGGCGGCGCATATCGACGCGCTGATCGCCGCCGACATCGGCGCGTTCATCGACCTCACGCATCCGGGCGGAACGCCGGCACCCTATGCGGTTCAGCTTGGCGAGCGCGCACGGTGGCACGGGTTTGCGATCGTCGACTACGGCTTGCCGGGCGAAGCGCTGATGCGCGACATCCTCGCCACGATCGAGTCGGCGCTGGCCGAGGACCGGCGCGTCTATGTGCACTGCCACGCGGGTGTGGGCCGCACAGGCACGGCGGTGGGCTGCTGGCTGGTCGAGCAGGGCCTCTCGGGTGATGCTGCGCTTTCCGCGATCGCGGCCAAGCGCCAGGTGGTGTCGCGGTTGGCCGTCTCGCCGCGATCGCCGGAGACCGACGCGCAGCGCGAGTTCGTGCGCCGCTGGACGCCGCGCGCAACGCGCGGTTGATGGCGGGCGGGCGCCTCAGCCTGCCGCGAGTCCGGTCACGGCTTGCCGGGTCGCGTCGAGCGCCTGATCGACGATGGCGCTCTTCCAGTCGTCGGTGTCGGTGTAGAAGGCGTCTCGCATGCGGCGCTTGATCGCGACGCGCTGGGCGGCACCGGCGTGCGGATGAAGCTCCAGCCACTGGTCGGCGCGCATGGCATCGATCACCTCGTGGGTCGGCACAGTGCCGTATTCGAGCGCGATGCCGGTGAACTCGGCCTGCGGGCATTCGTCGTAGGCGGCCATCCACATCATGCCGGTCAGCAGCGCGGAGCTCGACGAGCCGTCGTAGATCGACGTCACTTGCGAACCCCACCACGCGCGGGCGCGCTCGAGCGCGTCGGCATCGTCGCGACAGGCGAAGATGCGCTCCCCGTGGCCGTTGGGGCCGAGGCCGGTGTGGAAGTCGATCCAGCCCAGCCGACGGCAGCGCCTCGCGTGCTCGCGCAGCACCTGGCGAATCGTGCGGTGGCTCCAGGTCGGTTCGCGGCCACCGAAGAACAGCCCTTGCGGATGGTCGTACTGCCCGCCGGAGACCGCGGCCTGGAACGCCTTGAATCCCCGGGTCGCGACGAAGCGCTCGAGGCCCTCGACGGTTGCTCGATCCGCAGGCCAGGTTTCAGGCACCAGCAACGGCGCGATCTCGTCGTAGCCGGCGTTGCGCGGCAGCGGCTTGGAAAAATCGTGGAAGTTGCGGTTAAGGTCGACGTTCTCGTGCGTCGTGCGACGCCACCACGAGAAGCCGTACGGATTGAGCCCGTGCACATACAGCAGCGCCACGCCCGCCGCGGTGGCCTGCGCATGCAGCGCGTCGTCGTCCAGCATCGCCACCTGTGCGCCAGAGCCGCAGAAGCCCTCCACCCCATGGCAGGCACTGCTGAGCACCAGCACGGCCTGGGCATCGACGGCGCCGGCACGGGCGACGTCCATCGCGAGTTCCTCGCCGTCGCGGCCACGCAGCGGGTGCACATGACTCTGCACGGCCAGCGCGCGGGCGCCGGCGGCAGCGAGGAATTTCGAGCGAGCCTCGTGATAGGACTGCGCGAAGCACGACACCACGTCCGATCTCATGATCCTCCTGGCCACCGTTGTGCGTTCAGTCGACGGGGGGTCCGTCGCCGGGGCGACCAGCGGTGATGCCCATCTTAAGGGCACGCAGCACGCGGACCGCCGGGCCGCTCAGTGAATGAAGCGGCCGTTGCGGTTGACCATCGACAGATCGACGAAGCGCGAGCCGGCGTGATCGCCGGGAGCGTACTGAACCTTCACGCCACCCAGGTCGATGGCCGCGCCCTCGAGGGCCCTGACGAGGCCGGCGCGGCTTGGGGCTCGCCCGGCGAGCTTCAGTGCGGCCACCATGGCCTTGGCGGTGAGGAAGCCTTCCATGCCGCCGTAGCTGAGCTCCGCATTCGGGTCGCTGCGCCGGGCGGCGTCCTGGTATTCGCGCGAGATCTCGTGCTTGCGTTCCCAGGGGTTGGGTACGACCTGTGAGAACACCATGCCCTGGGCGAGCGGGCCCAGATCCTTGGCGATCTGCGTCGAGCCGGAATTCACCGCCATGAAGTTGGTGCGGATTCCCTCCTTCTTCCTCGCCTTGGCAACCAGCTTCGCGTAGACGCCCGCCGAGCCGTGGTTGAAGAACATGTCGGGCTTGGCCTGTTCGATCCTGGCGACGACCTCGTCGAGCTCACCGTCGCCGATGCCGGACTTGAACGGCACGGCCAACACGACCTGCATGCCCAGGTCCTTGGCGATCAGGGTCACGTTGTTCAAGTGTTCCTGCCCATTGGCCCCTTCGACATGGAAGAAGCCCACCGTCTTCAGGCCGGTGGTTTTGCCCCAGGACATCAGCGCGCGGAACTCCTCCCGGTGTTCGGCGCGCACCGGAAACACCATCGCCTGATGCGGCCGTCTGAGCGCCGGAGGGCCGGCCATCGGCCCGAAGAAGGGCACGTTCCTGTCGACTGCCACCTTCATCACCGCGCTCGACGGGCCGCCCTCGATCGAACCGAATAGCATGAACACGCCGTCGTCGACCAGCTTGCGTGCATTGGCCTCGGCCTGCGCGACCTTGTTGTCGTCGTCCAAGGTCTTCACCACGATGCGGCGGCCGTGCACGCCACCCGCGGCATTCACCTGGTCGATATGCAGCTTCATGCCCTTGTGCGCGGCCACGCCGTAGCTGTTGGCGCCGCCCTGCAGCGTGATGGACTGGCCGATCACGATCTCGCTGTCGCTGATGCCGGGTTCGGCACTCCTGGCCGATGCGGCGCACAACAATGCCAGGCAGGCCACGCCCAGGATCATCGGTCGTCGGCCTTGGCGCAAAGCCCTGATGCAAGGTTCCAGCTTGTTCACGGATCCCCCCAAGCGGTCGTTGGTCATTGCCAATCGGACATGAGTGACACCGATCGATTCACTCGACAGGCACTGTCCGATGGAGCCAGCGGGCGTCGGTTGCACCGCGTGCCGGCTGGCACGAGCGACAGAAATTGTGCCGTCGGTGCCTGAAGCCGAACTATGCGCCGCGTCGGCTTGACGACGGCGTTGTGTGAATCAATGCGCAACCTCGCCACGGCGCTCGACCCATCGTTCGAGGGGTCGAGCAGATGGATCGCGCGGCGCCGTGGGGCACGGCTGCGACAACGTGGGGCGGTCCTCCCACGGGGCCGCGGGCTCAGGCCGATCGCGGCTGTGCGAGCCAGGCCTCCGCCAGGCGCACCCATGCCGTGGCACCAAGCGGGATCAGGTCGTCGTTGAAGTCGTAGCTGGGGTTGTGCAGCATGCATGGGCCCATGCCGTGGCCGCCTTCGCGGTGGCTGCCGTCGCCGTTGCCGATCAGGAAGTAGCAGCCGGGCTTGCCCTGCAGGAAATAGCTGAAGTCCTCGGCACCCATCGTGGGTTCGAATTCGAGCACGTTGTCCTGACCCACCACGTCGCCGAGCAGCTTGCGCGCGAACTCGGTCTCGGCCTTGTGGTTCACGGTCGGCGGGTAGTTGCGCACGAACTCGAACTCACAACGGCACTCGAAGGCGGCGCAGGTGGCCTCGGCAATCGTCTTCATGCGTTGCTCGATCAGGTCGAGCACCGCCGTCGTGAAGGTGCGCACGGTGCCTTCCATCACGCAGGCCTCGGGGATCACGTTGGTGACTTCGCCGGTGTGGATCATCGTCACCGAGATCACGCCGGTGTCCAGCGGCCGCTTGTTGCGCGAGATGATGGTCTGGAACGCCTGCACCATCTGGCACGCAGCGGGCACGGGGTCGATGCCGTTGTGCGGCATCGCGCCGTGCGCGCCCTTGCCGCGGATGGTGATCTTGAACTCGTTGCTCGACGCGAACACCGGGCCCTCGCGAAGCGCGAACTGGCCCACCGCCATGCCCGGCCAGTTGTGTGCGCCGAAGATCGCTTCCATCGGGAACCGCTCGAACAAGCCGTCCTTCATCATCTCGCGGGCGCCGCCACCGCCTTCCTCGGCGGGTTGGAACACGAGAACCACCGTGCCGTCGAAGTGACGGTGCTTTGCCAGATGCCGCGCCGCGGCCAGCAGCATCGCGGTGTGGCCATCGTGGCCGCAGGCGTGCATCTTGCCGGTGTGGCGGCTTGCGTGCGCGAAGTGGTTGTGCTCGGTCATCGGCAAGGCGTCGATGTCGGCACGCAGGCCCACGGCGCGATGCGAGGTGCCGTTCTTGACGATGCCCACCACACCGGTCTTGCCCAGACCCCGGTGCACCGGGATGCCCCAGCCCTGCAACGCCTTGGCGATCACGTCGGCGGTGCGCTCTTCCTGGAAGCACAACTCCGGATGGGCGTGGATGTCGCGCCGCATCGCGACGATGGAGGCGGCGTCGGCGACGATCGAGTCGATCAGCTTCATGGCCCTGACCTCGTGGATGAGCGAGCCATCTTAGCCCGGGAGGTCGGGGTCTCGCTGGGGCGGGGGCATGGCCGCACCGCCCCGGGTCTACCCGGAGTCGCCAAGGCCGTCGCGGCGACGGCGCGAGGATCCGAAGTCAGTGACGGACGCGGCCGTCGTCGGTCAGGATGGTCAGGTCGACGAAGCTTGAACCGGTGTGCTTCGTCGGCCCGAAGTCGACGAAGAAGCCGCCGAGGTTCACGTCCTTCATGCTTTCCAGCCCGGTGATCAGCGTCTCGCGCGTCGGGTTGGTGCCGGCGCGCCGCAGTCCTTCGCCGAGCACCTTGGCAGCCACATAGCCTTCGATGCTGCTGTAGTTGGCTTCGACCTTGGCCGCCGGTGCGGCCTTGAGGAATTCGCCCGCCAGTGACGACTTGGGCGCGAACGGGTACGGCATCACCTGGCTGACCACCACGCCACGGGCATCGGCACCGAGTTCGGCTGCCAGCGCCGCCGTGCCGACGAAGCTGACATTGCAGAACTGCCCTCCGGCACCGGCCTTGCGCGCCGCGCGGATGAAGGCGGCGCAGCTCTTGTAGGCGCTGATCTGCACGATGCCTTCGGGTCTGCTCGGCACGATGGCCTTCACCGCCGCGGCCACGTCGACGGTGTTGCGTTCCACGGTGCCCAGCGCCACCGGCTTCGAGCCCAGCGCGGCGAGTGCCCGATTCACCCCGGCCAGACCGGCCTGTCCGTAGGCGTCGTTCTGGTAGAAGACGGCGATGTTCTTCATGCCCACCGAATAGAGCTGGTTCACGATGCGGGCGGTTTCGTCGAAGTACGACGCACGCACGTGAAACGCATAGCGGTTGAAGGGCTCCCGCAGGCCCTGTGCGCCGGTGAACGGTGCCAGGAACGGGATCTTCGCGCTCGTCGCCAACGGCAGCGCGACCACGGAGGTCGGCGTGCCGATGTAGCCGAACAACGCGAACACGTCCTCGTCGATCAGCTTCTTGGTGTTGGCCGCGCAGCGATCGGGTTCATAACCATCGTCCAGTGTCTTCAGCTCGATGGTCTTGCCGTTGATGCCGCCCGAGGCGTTGATGCGGTCGAACATCAACCGCGCGCCGGCCGCAAACTGGATGCCGAGCTGTGCGGCAGGCCCGGTCATCGCTGCCGACTGGCCGATCACCAGTTTCGTTCGTGGGTCGGCCCACAGGCTGGGCGCAGCCAGCGTGGCGGCCGCGCCGCCCAATCCCCTGAGCACTGAACGTCGACGCATGTCCTGATCTCCTCATACCTGATCTCGCGCTACCGGGGCACGCCGATCGGTGCAGCCCGAGTTCCAGCGATTGTCGCGGCAAGTGCAATCGTGGTCCGTGTCCGCGATGCGTCGATCGCACTGTGCGAACGTGAAAATGTCACCCGGCTGCCGGCTGCAGAACCGCGCTGTGGCACAGTGAACCCATGTCGCCAACGGCCAACCCAGCGCAGGCACCACGCGTCGTGCGTGGTGTCTGTCCTCACGACTGTCCCGACACCTGCTCCTGGTTGGCCACCGTCGAGGGTGGTCGCGTGGTGCGAATGCAAGGCAACCCCGACCATCCTTACACCGCGGGCGCGTTGTGCACCAAGGTCAGCCGATACGCCGAACGCACGCATCACCCGGATCGGGTGCTGGTCCCGCTTCGACGCCGCGGACCCAAGGGCAGCGGCGAGTTCGAGCGCGTGAGCTGGGACGAAGCGCTCGACGCCATCGCGCGGCGGCTGGGCGATATTGCCGCCCGCGATCCGCAGGCCATCCTGCCCTACAGCTATGCCGGCACGATGGGGCTGGTGCAGGGCGAGGGCATGGCCGCCCGCTTCTTCCACAAGCTCGGCGCGTCGCGGCTCGATCGCACGATCTGCGCGTCGGCCGGTGGCGAGGCGCTCGCGGCCACTTATGGTGCCAAGGTCGGCATGCAGGTGCAGTTCTTTGCCGAGAGCCGGCTGATCCTGGTGTGGGGCAGCAACCCGATCACGTCGAGCGTGCATTTCTGGAGCCTGGCACAGGAGGCCAAGCGCCGCGGCGCCAAGCTCGTGTGCATCGACCCCCGCCGCACCGAGACGGCCGACAAGTGCCATCAGCACATCGCCCTGCTGCCCGGGACCGACGGCGCACTGGCGCTCGGGCTGATGCACGAGTTGTTCGCGCACGACCGCATCGACCATGCCTATCTCGATCGACATGTGGCCGACTGGCCGCTGCTTCGCGAAAGGGCGCTCGCCTGGACGCCCGAGCGCACGGCCGCCGTTTGCGGCATCGAGCCCGACGTGGTGCGCGGCCTGGCCCGCGACCTGACCACGCTGGTGCCGGCCGCGATCCGACTGAACTACGGCATGCAGCGCACGCATGGCGGCGGCAACGCCGTGCGATTGATCGGGTTGCTGCCCTGTCTGATCGGTGCCTGGCGGCACCGCGCTGGAGGGCTGTTGTTGTCGAGCTCGGGCTGGTTCCGCCACGTGCGCGACACCATGGCGCTCGAGCGGCCCGACCTGCTGGCCGGCCGCAGGCCCCGCACGATCAACATGAGCACGATCGGCGACGAACTGCTGCGCGGCTCTGGCCCCGACTTCGGCCCACGCATCGATGCGGTGGTTGTCTACAACAGCAATCCGGTCGCCGTGGCGCCACAGTCGCGCCGCGTCGCAAAGGGGTTTGCGCGCGAGGACCTGTTCACCGTGGTGCTCGAGCAGTTCCGCACCGACACCGCCGACCATGCCGACTTCGTGCTGCCGGCCACCACCCAGCTCGAACACCTGGACGTGCACACCGCCTACGGCCACACCAGCGTGCTGTTCAACGAACCGGCGATCGCGCCGCTCGGCGAGGCGCTGCCCAACAGCGAGATCTTCCGGCGTCTGGCTGCACGCATGGGATTCGACGACCCATGCTTTGCCGACAGCGACGAGCAACTCGCCCGAACGGCCCTGCGTGAGGTCGACTTCGATCTGCTGCATCACCAGGGCTGGGCGCAGCTGCCGGTGCCCGACGCACCCTTCGCCGAAGGCGGCTTCCCGACACCCGACGGCCGCGTGCAAGTGAATGCCGCGCGCCACGGCGTGCCGGATTTCGTGCCGCCCTACGAGAGCGTGAGCAGCGCCCCCGAGCTCGCAAGCCGCTTCCCGCTGGCGATGATTTCACCGCCGGCGCGGCACTTCCTGAACTCGACCTTCGTCAACGTGCAGAGCCTGCGCGCGGTCGAAGGCGAGCCGACCGTGGAGATCCACCCGGCTGACGCGGCCGCGCGCGGCATCGCCGACGGATCGACCGTGCGCATCGTCAACGATCGCGGCGAGAACCGGTGCACCGCGGTGGTGACCGACCGCGCACGGCCCGGCGTGGTCAACGGCTTCGGCGTCTGGTGGCGCAAGTTCGCAGCCGACGGCACCAACGTCAACGAACTGACCCACCAGCACCTCACCGACATCGGCCGCGCGCCGTGCTTCTACGATTGCCTCGTCGAGGTTGTGCCGGCGTGAACCCTTGGGCAAGGCGTTGTGGATCATGGCGGGACTGAGCACGGCAGCGGTGGCCGCGCTCGCCGCCACCTGCCTGCTCGGGGGTTGCAGCTCGCTGGGCTACTACGCCCAGAGCGTGGGCGGCCACCTCGGCGTGATGCGTGCGGCCCGACCGGTGGCCGATTGGCTGGCCGACCCGGCCACGCCGACCGATCTGCGCCAGCGACTCGAACTGGCGCAGCGCATGCGTGAGTTCGCGGTGCGCGAGCTCGGGCTGCCCGACAACCCGAGCTATCGCCGCTACGCCGACCTGAAGCGCAGCGCCGTGGTGTGGAACGTGGTGGCCGCACCGGAGCTCTCGCTGCAGCTGAAGACCTGGTGCTTCCCGGTGATGGGATGCGTCGGCTACCGCGGCTACTTCGACCGCGCCGAGGCCGACCTCATGGCCGCGGAACTGCGCCACCAGGCCCAGGAGGTGCTGGTCTACGGCGTTCCGGCCTACTCGACCCTCGGCTGGACCAACTGGCTGGGTGGCGATCCACTGCTCAACACCTTCGTGGGCTGGACCGAGGGCGAGCTGGCGCGGCTGCTCTTTCACGAACTCGCGCACCAGGTGGTCTATGCCGCCGACGACACGATGTTCAACGAGTCGTTTGCCACCGCGGTCGAGCGTATCGGGGGCGCACGCTGGCTCGAAACGCAGGCCGGCGAGCCGGCGCGCGAGGCCTACCGCGCGCTCGACGCGCGGCGGCGCGACTTCAAGGCGCTGACGCTGGCCGTGCGCATGGACCTCGAGGCGATCTACAAGGCCGATGCCGACGCCGATGCACGGCGCTCGCGCAAGGCCGAACGCTTGCGACAGTTTCGCGAGGACTATGCCCGCCTCAAGGCCGAGCGCTGGGCAGGCTTCGCCGGCTATGACGGCTGGGTCGAACGGGCCAACAACGCGGCCTTCGCGATCCAGGCCGCCTACGACGATCTGGTGCCGGGCTTCGAGCGCTTGTTCGAGCGCGAGGGGCGCGACTTCTCCCGCTTCTACGCCGAGGTCCGGCGTTTGGCCGCATTGCCGAAAGCCGAACGCCACGCGACACTCCGCGCGCCCTGATCACGATCACGCCAATCGGAGTTCCTGCATGGCCGACATCCGCATCCACCGCGAACATCGCCTGGGCCTGGCCAAGGCACGCAAGGTGGCCTGGGCATGGGCCGAGGAGGTGGAGCAGAAGTTCGACATGCAATGCACCGTCGTCGAGGGCGAGTTCAGCGACACGGTGGAATTCACGCGC
>JAEUPI010000199.1 GCA_016790175.1 Burkholderiaceae bacterium
GCAGGCCTTCACGCAGGAGAAGCACTCCCAGCACATGTTCGGCTCGATGTTGTAGGCGCGCCGATAGGTCTTGTCGATGTGCATGATGTCCGAGGGACAGATGTCGACGCAATGTCCGCATCCGTCGCACCTCGTCATGTAGACGAAGGTTGGCATGGGTTGGCTCCTTGTTTCAGTAGTGGCGCGGGGCTTCGCGCTTGATGCCCAGCCCCATATCCATCGGTGCGTTCTTCAGCAGCTCCATCGAGTGCCGTTCGCGCTGTGCGGGGTCGTCGCGGCTGATCAGCGGCAGGTTCATGTTGGTGCCGTCGGCCTCGGCCACGCGCTTGTCGAAGGCTGCCGCAGGCTTGAAGAACATGTGCGCGAACTTCGACCAGTACACGCCGCCGAACAGCACCGCCGTGGCGAGCAGGTACAGGCCGAAGAAGAGCCAGGAGACCGCGCTGCCATTCGCCTGAAGCACCGCCCAGAGCACGCCGAAGGTCACGCTGGCCAGCAGCGAGACGATGAACAGATCGGCGCGCATCAACCGCAACGGCGAGCTGCCTTCGGCTGCGACGTCGACGCGGATGAAGAACCAGAACCAGTAGCCGCCGACCATCACCATCGCGGCACCGAGCCACCACAGCTGCGGCACCAGGGCCGGCGCCGGTGCCGCGGCCGTCGGGTAGACGTACACCAGGATCGCGGTGGTCACGAGGTACAGGATGAATCCGTACATCGTGAGCAGGTGGGCCAGTCGCCGCCGCGGGTTGCAGAACTCTCCCGAGGCGAGCACGTCCACCGCCAGCGTCTTCACCGCGATCGACGCCTTGTCGACCGGCTTGCCCTGGGCGCGCGACTTGCGCGCGTTGGCGAAGAAGTACTTCGCGCTGCCCTTGTGGGCCATGTCGAGCAGCGTGCCGACGATCACCGCCAGCACCATCAGCGCGACGAAGAGCTGCATGGCACTCGGAGGCAAGACGCCGTTCAACACGGCAAACGGGTTCTGGGCGAGCATGGGGTGGTCTCCTCGAAACGACTCTTCACGGCCTCGCGGCCATTCTTTCAGCGCGTGCGGCGCCGGGCCTGCTGTCGATCAATCTCGTTCACTGCAGGCCGGGCGACGACGCGGCGCCTTCCAGTTCCTGCACTTCAAAGCGCATCGCTGCCAGGTCGCCCATCAACCAGGTCGACGGCGCAGCCAGGCCGGCCACGGTGCCAGGGTTGACGAGCCAACTGGTCTGGCCTTTCACGTTGGACACGGCGCGCACCTCGGCACGGTGCGAATGGCCGCAGCACACCAGATCCCAGTCGCCGGTGCAGGCCATCGCATAGCCGTATTCGTCGTAGTGCACCAGGAAGATCCGCCGCCCGGCCAGTTCGATGCGCCCATCCACACCGTGATAGCGCAGCTGACCGTTGCTCTTGGCCGCCCACCGGTGCAGTGACTGCGGGTCGCCGATGTTGTTGCCGTGGATGATGTGCACCGGCAGTCCCACGGCCAGAGCCGGCCCGAGGGTTTGCGTGCCGATCAGATCGCCGCAGTGGATCACCGCCTCGGCGCCGCGCGACTTGGCCGTGCGCACCGCCTGTGCCAGCGCGTCGGCACGGTCGTGGCTGTCGGAGACGACACACACCTTCACGGGACTATCTCGACGTGCTGCCCGCGCCGGCCGGCCGTGCGTCCAGCTCGGCGTAATAGGCGCGAAGGATGTCGAGCACCTCGGGACGGCTGAACTCCGGCGGCACCGGCTTGCCTTCGGCGAGCGACTTGCGCAACTGCGTGCCGCTGACCTGCAGGCGGTCGGCATCACCGTGCGGACAGGTGCGGCCCGAGGCCATGCCGCCGCACTTGTAGCACCAGAACGACAGGTCGATCTTCAGCGGCCGGGTCTCGAGCGCGTCTTCGGCGATCTCGTCGAAGATGTGGTGCGCCTCGAACGGGCCGTAGTAGCTGCCGACGCCGGCATGGTCGCGGCCGACGATCAGGTGCGAGCAGCCGTAGTTCTGGCGAAAGAGCGCGTGCAGCAAGGCCTCGCGCGGGCCCGCGTAGCGCATGTCCAGCGGATAACCGGCCTGCACGATCGTCGACGGCACGAAGTAGTTCTTCGCCAGCGCCGCAATGGCGCGCGTGCGCACCTCGGCTGGAATGTCACCGGGCTTCAATGCGCCGAGCAGCGAATGCACGAGCACGCCGTCGCAGACCTCGATGGCCACCTTGGCGAGGTATTCGTGCGAGCGGTGCATCGGGTTGCGCGTCTGGAAGGCGGCGATGCGCGACCAGCCGAGCGAGCTGAACAGCTTGCGCGTCTGCTCGGGCGTCATGAACAGATCGCCGTATTTCTCGGGGAACCCGCCCTGCGACAGCACCTTGATGGGGCCGGCCAGGTTGACCTCGCCCTGCTCCATCACCATCTTGACGCCGGGGTGTGCGCTGTCGACGGTCTTGAAGACGCGCACGCACTCGTGGGCCTTGTCGATGCGGTATTTCTCGTCCACACGCATCGTCGCGAGCACATGCCCATCGTCCGGGTCGGTCAGCGCGATCTCCTGGCCGAGCCCGAGGCCGGCAGCGGTCGCGGCATCGGTGGACAGCGTGATCGGAATCGGCCAGAACAGGCCGCTGGCCAGGCGCATCTCGTCGCACGCGCCGCGCCAGTCGGCGCTGCCCATGAAGCCCTCCAGCGGCGTGAAGCCGCCGATGCCGAGCATGATGATGTCGCCGCGTTCGCGCGAGCTGACGCGCACCTTCGGCAGCGTGGCCGCACGCGCGGCCTCGGCTGTCCGCTCGGCGCCGCCCTGCAGCAGCGGACGCAGTTCGCCGCCGCCATGTGGACGCACCAGGGGCTTCATGCCGCGGCCCTTGGCCGATGGATCGTGCGCGGGGCGCACGCTTGTGTTTTTTTCTGAGTCACAGACAGCTCGCGACGACGTCAGAGGGGGGCGCGGGTGCACCGGGTCAGATCACCATGACCCGATCGCGGGCATCGTAGGTTTCGGCGCACCAAAGAAAAAGCGGACAATAGCGGGCAGCATGTCCGGAAAAACCGATCAGAGTTCGCCTGCCTTCGCCGGCCAGCGGTTGCGCGTGAACCTGCGGCAGCTCGAGGTCTTTGCGGCCACCGCACGTGCAGGCACCGTGCGCGCGGCCGCCGACCAGGTGGCGCGGTCGCAATCTGCCGCCAGCGCCACGTTGGTGGAGCTCGAGGACACCCTGGGCGCGCAGCTGTTCGACCGTGTGGGTCGGCGGCTCTTGCTCAACGAGAACGGCCGTGCACTGCTGCCCAAGGCGATGTCGCTGCTCGATCGGGCCGCGGAGCTTCAGCACCTGTTCGCGGCCGAGCACGACGCACCGCTGCGCCTGGCGGCCAGCCTGACGATCGGCGAATGCCTGCTGCCGGACCTGCTGGCGAACTGGAAGGCCGGCCATCCGGCGAGCCCGGTGCAGCTGATGATCGGCAACACCAGCGAGGTGATTGCCGCCGTGGCCGGGTTCGATGTCGACATCGGCTTCATCGAGGGCCGGCAGACGCATCCGCAGCTCATCGTCCGCGCGTGGCGCAGCGACGAGCTGGTGATCGTCGCCGCGCCGGTCCATCCGCTGGCACGCGGCACGGCCGGTCCGCGCCAGTTGGCAGAGGCCACCTGGGCGCTGCGCGAGCGCGGCTCCGGCACCCGCGAGGCGGTCGAGCGCTGGCTGCTCGACCATGTGGGCTCGCTGCGGGTGGAGTTCGAGCTCGGCAGTCCCGAGGCGATCAAGCGTCTGGTGGCCGCTGGCAATGCGCTGGGATGCCTGCCGCGCGAGGTCGTTGCCCGTGAGCTCGATCAGGGCACGCTGGTCGAGCTTGCGACCCGCCTGCCGCGCGCGACGCGCCGCCTGGCGATCGTGCTGCACCGCGACAAACATCTGGGTCGCGGCGCAGAAGAGTTCCTCAGTCACTGCCTGTCGTCCGGCACATGAGTTTGCGGGGCGATCAACGGTTGGAAATGGCTCACCCGTGCAATCCCGGGGCCGACGCGCGCTTGCCGGGATGGCGAGCGCAACCTGAACGGGGTCAAATAGGCGCTGGTTGCCGTTGCTCCGGCTCGTTGATGCCTCTCCGCGATTCCACTGCCGAACTGCCCGCCACGACGTCCACGCCGGGCTTCGCGCATGGCGGGATCCTGGCCGAGATCACCGCCGGTGTGGCTGCCGGCGACGATCTGCATGAACTGCTGCAACGTTTCCTGGCGCCGCTGGTGCGCCTGGCCGGTGCGCAGGCCGGCTCGGTGCGTGCGTTGTCGGACGACGGTGGCCGGCTGCTCCTGGTCGGCACGCTCGGCCCGCCGCAAGTCGTCGGCTGCGCGCGGCAGGAGGTCAGCGCCGGCTGCGGCGTGTGCGGCGATGCGCTCGCGCACGAGGATCTCGTCTGGGCCACCGACCTGGCGCCTTGCGCGAAGAACCACGCCGACGCCGTGCTCGAGTTCGCCTGTCGCCACGCGCTGGCGGTGCCGCTGCGCCATCGGGGCCGGGTGCTCGGCCTGTACAGCCTGTTCTTTGACGGCGAAGTTCGCGTGAGTGACGAGGTCGCCGGCCTGCTGAAGGCCGTGGGCGAGTTGCTGGGTCTGGCGCTGCACCATGCACTGCTCGAGCAGGACAAGTTGCGCGAGCGGGTGCTCGCCGAACGCCAGTCGATGGCCGCCGAGGTGCATGACGCGGTGGCACAGACCCTGGCCTACGTGAAGATGCGGCTGCCGCTGTTGGAGCAGGCGATCGCCGATCGCGAAAAGGCCAGCGCCGAACGTTACTGCGCCGACGTGCGCCAGGCCGTCAGCTCGGCGCACGCCAACCTGCGCGAGGTCCTGACGCATCTGCAGGCGCCGATCGATCAGCGCGGCCTGAAACATGCGCTGCAGAGCGCGGTCGCATCGTTTCGGCAGCTCACCCAGATCGGACTGGATTTCGACGACCAGGCGCCGGCGCTGGAGCTCTCGCCCGCACAGGAGTTCCAGGTGGTGCGCATCGTGCAGGAGGCGCTGGCCAACATCGCCAAGCATGCCAACGCCAGTCGGGCCTGGCTGACGCTCGAGCAGCTGCACGATCAGGTGTGCGTGCGCATCGACGACAACGGCAGCGGCATCACCGAGGCCGATGTCGGCGAGCCGACCGCGCATCTCGGGCTCGGCATCATGCGGCAGCGGGCGGCCCATCTGGGCGGTGCCATCGAGGTCTCGACGCGTGTCGGCGGCGGCACGCGCGTCGAACTGAACTTCCCGCGATCGCCCGCTGCAGCGTTGCAGCGCCAGACCGCGGAGGTGGCGCGATGAGTGCCGGGTCGCCGCTGCGTGTGGTGCTGGTCGACGACCATGCGCTGTGTCGCAGCGGCCTGTCGGATCTGCTGCATCACCGCACGCAGATCAGCGTCGTGGCCGCGCTCGGCGATCCCAACCAGGTGAGCGCCGTGCTGCGCGAGCAGAAGCCCGACCTGGTGGTGCTGGATCTGCGCATGCCGTCGACCGATGGCCTGACCCTGCTGCGGCGGCTGCGTGCCGAAGGCATCGAGACGCCGGCGCTGATCCTGACGATGAGCGACGCCGAGGCCGACCTCGGTGCCGCGCTGCGCGCCGGCGTGCGCGGCTACCTGCTGAAGGACATGGAGCCCGAAGAGATCGTCTCTGCGATCGAACGCGCTGCGCGCGGCGAACTCATCGTGGCGCCGGCGATGACCCTGAAGCTGGCGCAGATGCTGCAAGGCGGCGGCAAAGGCAATGACCGGCGCGATCTGCTGGGCTCGCTCACCGAGCGCGAACGCCAGATCCTGGACCACCTGGCGCGCGGCGCGAGCAACAAGGCCATCGCGCGCACGCTCGACATCAGCCACGACACCGTGAAGCTGCACGTGCGGCACATCCTGTCCAAGCTCAACCTCAGCTCGCGCGTCGAGGCGGCCGTGTTTGCCGTGGAGGCGCGCGCACGCGAGGGACACGACGGCGGCGCCGGCCGCTGAAGCCGGCCCGCGGTTCAGGCGGCGATCACAGGCTCCTCACGACCGCGCGCTCGTCAAACCAGGCCAACTGCTCGCGCAATCGCACGACCTCGCCGACGATCGTGAGACAGGGGGAGCGCAGCTCGGCCTCGGCCACCCGGTTGGCCAGATCGGCCAGGGTGCCGCTGACCACACGCTGCTCGAGCGTCGTGCCCTGCTCGATCACCGCGGCCGGCGTGTGCGCCGGCAGGCCATGCGCCACCAGCTTGCTGCAGATCTCGGCCAGTCCGGCCAGGCCCATGTAGATCACCGTCGTCTGCCGAGGCCGCGCCAGCGCCGGCCAGTCGAGATCGCAGCTGCCGTCCTTCAGATGGCCGGTGGCGAACAGGCACGACTGGGCATGGTCGCGGTGCGTCAGCGGGATGCCGGCGTAACTCGCCACGCCGCAGGCGGCCGTGATGCCCGGCACCACCTCGAACAGGACACCGGCCGCCGCCAGTGCCTGCAACTCCTCGCCGCCGCGACCGAACACGAACGGATCGCCGCCCTTCAGGCGCACGACCTGTCGCCCCTCGCGGGCCAGCGTGACGAGCAGCGCATTGAGCTCGCGCTGGGGCAGCGTGTGGTTCGAGCGCTCCTTGCCGGCATAGATGCGCTCGGCCTGCGGGCCGATCAATCCGAGCACGCCTTCGCTCACCAGATGGTCGACAACCACCACGTCGGCCTGCATCAGCAGGCGCGCCGCGCGCAGCGTCAGCAGATCGGGGTCGCCCGGACCGGCGCCGACCAGGAACACGCGGCCCTGTCCAGGGCCGCCGTGGTCGATGGAAGACTCCAGGCAGCGCTGGAGCAACAGGTGGATGTCGACGACGTCGTTCATCGGTCGGGTCCTCGATTCAATGTTCACCCTTGGTGCGCAGCAGACCCGCCAGGCGGTTGCCCTGCTTCTGCGGTCCGCCACGCGGGAAGAGGTCGTGCAACGCGTGGTTGCTGCCGCGCTCGGCGCCCCAGCGCGCACTGAACTCCCGGATCATCACGCGCACCTGGGCCTGCACACCGTGCGCCGCGAAGTGCTCGCGCAGGAAGCGGATCAGCTCCCAGTGCTCGTCGGTGAGCGCCAGGCCCTCCTGCCGGGCGAGGGCGCGCACGAAGGCCTCGGACCAGTCCTGCCGGTCCAGCAGATAACCCTCTGCGTCGACCGCGATCGGCCGACCCTCGACCATCAGGTGGGTCCCGGTGGATGCGGGACTGGCCGTGTGCACGATGGTGTTCCTTGCTCAGGCCGCGCGCTCGCTGGCCGAAGCCCCGCGCTGCGATAGGCGCACATAGGCCATGAACCGCTGCGGCCAGGCATTGCCGCCGGTGGCGCGCAGGTGCACATAAGAGGCCAGCAGCCGGTGCACCCTCACGCCGTCGTGACACCCGTCGATGCCGTGACCGCGCCGGACGCGATAGGCGAATTCCACAGAGGCGTCCAGCTGCTCGAGGCTCGAATGATGGAACTCATGCCCTTGGCGCAGCAGGCCCGCCGCAGGCGATCCGTCGAGCGTCGGCCAGGGATGCGCGGCGGTTTCCTCCACCTGCACGTAGCCGCGGCCGACGGGCCGGGGGTGCATCACCACGTCGCCCTGGATCGCGCCGACCATCTGTGCGCAACGATCGCCCCATCGGATCGAACGGGCCAAGACCATCAGGCCACCGCATTCGGCATAGGTGGGCAGCCCGGCCTCGATCGCGCGGCGCAACTCGGCACGCAGCGCAGCGTTGGCCTCGAGCGCGGCCATCGCCGTTTCCGGGAAGCCGCCGCCGATGAACAGGCCATCCAGCGGCGGCAGCCGCGTGTCGTGCAACATGTCGACGTTCACCAGCGTCGCGCCCGCGGACTCCAGCGCCGACAGATCGTCGGGGTAGTAGAAACCGAAGGCCGCATCGCGCGCGATGCCGATGCGCAGCCTGGGGGCCGCTGGCGCCGGCGCAGGAGCCTGCGGCATCGGTACCAGCGGCCAGGGCGACGCCGACCGCGCGAGCGCCAGCACACGATCCAGATCCACCCGCGCGGACACAGCCTCGGCCATCGCCTCGATCCGCGCGCCGGCATCGTCGGTCTCGGCCACCGGCATCAGCCCGAGGTGGCGCTCGGTCATCGCGAGGCGCTCGTCGTGCGGCAGCGCACCGAGCACCGGCACGTCGGTGTAGTGCTCGATCACCGCACGCAGCTTGGCTTCGTGCCGCGA
>JAEUPI010000245.1 GCA_016790175.1 Burkholderiaceae bacterium
GCGGTGGACGTGCTGCACGACGTGGGCCGCAGCATCAATCCGGCGATCGACCGTGGCCAGATCGAGGGCGGGTATATCCAGGGCATGGGCTGGCTGACGATGGAAGAGTGTGTGTGGGATGCCAAGGGCAAGCTGCTCACGCATGGCCCCAGCACCTACAAGATTCCGGTGGCGAGCGACGTGCCGGAGCACTTCACCGTGCGCCTGTTCGACGGCGCCAACGTGAAGCCCACGCCGTATCGCAGCAAGGCCGTCGGCGAGCCGCCGCTGATGCTGGCGCTCTCGGCCTTCTTTGCGCTGAAGGACGCGGTCAGCGCCAGCGCGGGGCATGCAGTGCCGGTGCAGCTCGATGCGCCGGCGACGCCGGAGCGCATTGCGCTCGCCTGCGAGGCGGCACGGCGCGCGGCGGCGCGCTGAGCAGCCCCGAGCCGGCTGGCCGTACAGGCTTGTCCGGGCTTTCCCGTACCCCGCAGGGGCTTGCATGCCAAGGAAAAGTGTATACACTCGTGCGTACACGCCGCAGCGGCGCGGGACCGGGGCCTGAACAGGCGCCGTCACCCAGTGCGCGGCGCAGCAGCCTGCTCAGAGCGCCCGCGGTGGTGAGCAGTACGGAGTGACGAACGCCAGTGGACGCGTATCTCCTCGACTGGGTCAACCTGCTGCTGCGCTGGCTGCACGTGATCACCGCGATCGCCTGGGTCGGCTCGAGCTTCTATTTCGTGTGGCTCGACAACCACCTGATCAGGCCCAAGTCGCCCGATCTGCTTGAAAAAGGCGTCGACGGCGCGTTGTGGGCCGTGCATGGCGGCGGCTTCTACAACCCGCAGAAGTACATGCTCGCGCCGAAGAAGATCCACACCGAGCTGCACTGGTTCTACTGGGAGAGCTACTCCACCTGGCTGTCGGGCTTTGCCCTCTTCACGGTGCTGTACCTGTTCAACGCCGGCACCTTCCTGATCGACAAGAGCGTGTATGCGTGGACACCGGCCGGCGCGGTGGCGGCGGCGCTCGGCTTCCTGGTGGCGTTCTGGCTGGTCTACGACGGCATCTGCCGCACGCTCGGCCAGCGTGAGCACGGCGACGTGATCGTCGGCATCGCGGTCACGGTGGCGATCGTGCTCGCGTCGTGGCTCGCGTGCCGCTATTTCTCCGGTCGCGCGGCCTTCCTGCTCGTGGGCGCCATGATCGCCACGGCGATGAGCGCCAACGTGTTCTTCTGGATCATCCCGGGCCAACGCAAGGTGGTGGCCGCGATGATGGCCGGGGAGCCGGTGGACCCGATCCACGGCCAGCGCGGCAAGCAGCGCAGCGTGCACAACACCTACTTCACGCTGCCGGTGCTGATCGCGATGCTGTCCAACCACTACGGCTGGCTCTACCAGGGCCGCTGGAACTGGGTGGTGCTGGTGCTGCTGATGCTGGCCGGCGCGTTGATCCGCCACTTCTTCGTCGCGCGGCACAAGGCACAAGTCAAGGGCGTGCAGCCGCCCTGGGGTTACGCGGCAGGCGGCAGCGCCATCATCGTCGTGCTGGCCGTCGCGCTGGCGCCGGCGCCGCAGGCGCAAGTGGCCGCCGGCACACCGGCGCCAACGCTGGCCCAGGTGAAGGCGGTGGTCGACCAGCGTTGCGTGCTCTGCCACAACGCCCAGGTGCAGCAGAAGAACGTGGCGCTGCACACCGAGGCGCTGATCGCGCAGCACGCGCAGATGGTCTACCAGCAGGTGGCCGTGCTGAAGCTGATGCCGCTGTCGAATGCCACGCAGATGACCGATGACGAACGCGCGCTGATCAAGCGCTGGTTCGAGGCCGGTGCGCGTTCACCCTGAACGCACCCCCAGAGGCTGCAGCCGGCGGCAAGACCGGCACGCGGCCACCGATGACAACCCCAACGAGGAGACAGACATGACGGGATCCATGGTCCACCCGGTGGACGAGAAACTGCCCGCGCCGCGGCTGGCGGCGCTGGGCATTCAGCATGTGCTGGTGATGTATGCCGGCGCGGTGGCCGTGCCGCTGATCGTCGGCCGCGCGCTCAAGCTCACGCCCGAACAGGTGGCGCTGCTGATCAGCGCCGACCTGTTCTGCTGCGGGCTGGTGACGCTGATCCAGAGCTTCGGCGTCACGCGCTGGTTCGGCATCAAGCTGCCGGTGATGATGGGCGTGACCTTCGCCGCCGTCGGCCCGATGGTCGCGTTCGCCAACGCGATGCCGGGCGTGGACGGTGCGCGCGCGATCTTCGGCGCCATCATCGGCGCGGGCATCGTCTCGATCGTCATCGCGCCGATGGTCAGCAAGCTGCTGCGCTTCTTTCCGCCGGTGGTCACCGGCACCATCATCACCATCATCGGCGTCAGCCTGATGCGCGTGGGCGTGGGCTGGGCGATGGGCGGGCCGGCGTTCCTGGCGCAGCGCACCGACGTGCCCAAGCTGGTGGAGATGGTCGACAAGGCCAAGGCGACCGCGGCGGCGGCATCGGCGCCGATCCAGCTGGGGCCGATCCCGATGGTCAACAACGCCAGCTACGGCGCGCTCGACAACATGGCCATTGCCGCAGCCGTGCTGGCGTTCATCCTGCTGCTGGTGAAATACTCCAAGGGCTTCGTCGCCAACATCTCGGTGCTGCTGGGCATCATCGGCGGCTGCGTCGTCGCCGCCGCGCTCGGCAAGATGACGTTCGAGAAAGTCGCCAAGGCCAACTGGTTCGACGTGGTCACGCCGTTCGCGTTCGGCATGCCGACCTTCGACTGGGTGATGATCGCGACGATGGTGCTGGTGATGATCGTGGTGATGATCGAGTCGACCGGCATGTTCCTGGCGCTGTCGGACATCACCGGCAAAAGGATCGGCCAGCCAGAACTCGCTGCCGGCCTGCGCACCGACGGCGTCGGCACGCTCATCGGCGGCATCTTCAACACCTTTCCGTACACCAGCTTCAGCCAGAACGTGGGCCTGGTCGGCGTGACCGGCGTGCGCAGCCGTTATGTCTGCGTGGCCGGCGGCCTCATCATGATCGTGCTCGGGCTGCTGCCGAAGATGGCAGCCTTCGTCGAGGCGATTCCGCAGTTCGTGCTCGGCGGCGCGGGGCTCGTGATGTTCGGCATGGTGGCGGCCACCGGCATCCGCATCCTCAGCACGGTGGACTACAAGGGCAACCGCAACAACCTCTACATCGTCGCGCTGGCCATCGGCTTCGGCCTGATCCCGCTGGTGGCGCCCCGCTGGACGCAGCAGATGGCACATGGACTGCACCCGCTGCTGGAGTCGGGCATTCTGCTGACGTCGGTGGCGGCCGTGGTGTTGAACCTGTTCTTCAACGGCGCCAAGGGCGACACCGCAGGCGCCATCGAGGCAGCGAAGGCCGCCGAGGCACATTGAGGGCGGGCGGGGCCGGGCGCGACACTCCGTGGAGTTCAGGCGATCAGCCAGGCCGCGAACGCCTGCCACGCCTGCGTCATGGCGATCACGATGCGCCCCGGCAGCGACACGATGACGATCAAGCCGCCCACCCACATGGCCGGGTGCAGGCGGCCCAGCGTCACGCGGTCCAGCGCGATCGCCCCGACGATCAACAGCGCCGTGCCGCCGAAGGCGATGGGCAGCACCGGCAGCGGCGGAAACTGCAGCGCCACGCGTGCGATCGCCGGCGGCAACAGGCTCAACGTGGCCACCAGCATCAGCCGCTTGTGCCAGTCGCTGCGCGCACGCAGCAGCAGGGCCGCCAGCACCAGCAGCGCGAACACCCCGAGGTCGAACAGCGGCACGGCCATGAAGCCCAGCGCCGAGATCTTGGCTGGGTCGGGCGTGAAGCCGCTGCGGCCGGATTCGATGGCCACCTGGTAGCCGACCACGCACATCACCGCCAGCAGCAACGCGCCGAATGCGCCGAGCGTGCGGTGGAGGTCACGGCGGTTCGTGGCGACGAGCCAGGTCTGCGTCACGAACAGCACGACCCAGACGCTGAACACCGTGCCGTGCACCAGCTTCAGCGTCGACAGCGGCGGCGAGCCGAACAGGCCCTTCAGATAGAACGTTGGCGAGAAGCCGACGAACACCACCAATGCGGCGAACAGCGCGCCGGCGAGCCAGAACCAGCGTTGGCCCGTCCGTGCCAGCGGCGCGGCGTGGTGGGCGATGCTGTTCATCGAGGGCTGCCCTGTGATGACGTGTGGGCGATGGTACGCCGTGCCGACGCCGTTGTGCGACGGTCACCGCAGTCGTGCGCTGACGGCCGCGACATCGTCGCGGGCCGGCTTCGTCGAGTTGGGGATGAGCGCCGCGCTGCGTTTGCCGTCGCGCAGGCGACGGAGTAGCCTTCGCGCGTCGCGCGACCGGAGCCCGCCATGTTTTGCCAGCTGCCCGCGGCCGAGTTCGATGCCGGCGTTGACGCCCCGGCGCGGCGCATCTGCTGTGCCGCGTTGGTGGCGCTGGCTGCCTGGACGCCCACCGTGGCGGCGCAGGCGCCGCCACTCAGCATGCGGGTCGCCATACTCTTCGGCGGGGGGCCGAGTCCGATCAACACTCGCAACCTCGTCGAGCCGTTCGTCCAGGGTCTGCGCGAGGCCGGCTTCGTTGAAGGCCGCAATCTGGTGATCGACATCCGCTGGGCCGAGGGCAAGCCCGAGCGACTGCCTGGCCTGCTTGCCGAACAACTCGCCCTGCGGCCGGACTTGATCCAGGCCATCGGCCCGGCGCCGGCCATGGCGGCGAAGGCGGCGACGACGACGGTGCCGATCGTCGCCGCACCGGTCGACGACCCGGTGCAGATGGGGCTGGTGCCCGCCATGGCCCGGCCCGGCGGCAACCTCACCGGCATCAGCGCCTTCAGCGGCGAACTGGTGGCGCGGCGCCTGCAGCTGCTGAAGGACCTGGTGCCGCAGGGCCAGCGATTTGCCGTGCTGGGCAATCCGAACTACCTGAAGCCGGACCAGCTGCGCAACCTTCTCGACCGCCTCGAGTCGCAGATGGGCAAAGCGCTGAGCTTGATGCTGGCTGGTGGGCCCGAGCAGTACGACGCTGCATTTGCCGACATCAAGCGCCAACGGATCGACGGCGTGATCGTGCTGGCCGATTCGACCACCTGGGAGCACCGTGCACGGCTGCAGGCGCTGATGCTCGCGCACAAGCTGCCGTCGGTGTGGGGCGGCAGGGACTATCTCGGCGACGCGGGGCTGGCGTCGTACCAGTCGGACTTCCCGCTGATCATGCGGCGCGCCGGCGCGATCGCGGCGCAGATCTTGAAAGGTGCGAACCCGGGCGAGAT
>JAEUPI010000248.1 GCA_016790175.1 Burkholderiaceae bacterium
GTGTCGGCGTAGGCGCGCGCCGCGGCCCAGATCAGGCGCGGCAGGCCGCGGTCGAGGTCGGCGCCGAGCGGCGGGTCGCCGTACAGGTCCTGGTCCGGTGTCGCCGGCCAGGGCCGCACGGGCGCCGAGTGGACTTCGCGCAAGAAGTCGTCGCGCAGTTGCCGGTCATCGAGCTCGCTGCGCGCGACGGCCTGCACCGGCATGACATGCGGATGGTTCCAGTAGCTGTCGAACAGCCGCGCCAGCTCGGGCAGCACCGGGCCCAGGACCAGCAGGTCGAAGTCGAGGAAGTTGGCATCTTCGTGGCGCTGGAAATACTCGTCGGCCATGTTGCGGCCGCCGACGACGGCCAACGCGCCATCGGCCAGCAGCAGCTTGTTGTGCATGCGGTGGTTCAGTCGCCGGAAGTCGCCGATCGCGTTGAGCGCGCGGCCGGCCACGGATTCGCGTCCATCGGTGAACGGGTTGAACAGCCGCACCTCCACGCCCGGCTGCGCGGCCAGACCGAGCAATAGTGCGTCCATGTCCACGGTGTAGGCGTCGTCGATCAGCAGCCGCACGCGCACGCCGCGCACCGCCGCCGCCTGCAGCTCGCGCAGCAATGCGCGCCCGACGTCGTCGCGGCCGATCAGGTAGTACTGCACGTCGAGCGACACCTGCGCACGGCGGATCAGCTCGAACCGCGCATCGAGCGCGAACGCGGCCTGCGGCAACGCGCGCACGCCCGACAGGCCGGGATGTGCCGCCGCCTGCGCCGCCACGGCGCCGAGCGGTGTGGCGGCGTCGGCGGCGATCGCATGGCTGTCCTCACGATGTGCGGCGGGCGGCGGCGCGGCGCAGCCGGCCAGCCCGGCCACCAGCAGCAGACCCACCAGCATCAGACCCGCCAGCCAGACCCGCCGGCCGAGTCGCAGCCACAACGAGCCACCGGACCGCGCAGGCGTGCAGCTCATGCGGCGGTCCGCAAGGCCGACCATGGAGGCGGATCACCCAGCTTGGGCAGCAGACTCACGCGCGCACGAGCTTCTTCGAGTGGCAAGGTCATCAGCGGCCAGTAGTTCCACTGGTGCGTGACGTCGACGTTGCACTGCGCGCCGCGGTGGATCGCCCACAGCGCCAGGTCAGGTCGGAACTGGCCGGTCACCGCATCCGTTGCCGGCGTCACCTTCACACCCTGGTGGAAGTGCAGGATCGCCATCTGGACGAAGAAGAACCCGTCTTCGCGGCGACTGCCGGTCTGGAAGCAGGCCTGCTGGACCTCGCCCAGCGGCGTCGCCCCGTGACCGGCCAGCACGTGCGCGACGTCGTGGTACGAGATCGACGCGGGAATGCCCGCCACGTCGCCCGGGAAGCCGAAGCCCTCGCGCGTCATGAACGACCAGTATTCGCGGCCCAGCGTGCCTTCGGGCAGCAGCCCGAGGCGCTTGTAGTTCCAGAGCCGGTTCTTGTTGACCGGGGCCTTGAGCCACATGGCGGCGAACACGCGCAGCACGCCCATCAGGCCTTCGGCGAGGTAGGCCTCCTTCAGCAGCACCCGCATCACGCGGCGCATCGCCAGCAGGCGCACCTGCAGATGGCGGCCCTTGGAGAGTGCGTCGATGACGTCGATCACGGCATCGTGCGTGCCGAGCCGGACTGCGAGTTGCTTGAGGAACGCCATCGACTGCGGGCGCACCGGACGCGCGAGCAACACCGCCAACGCGCTCAGCTGCACCAGACGCTTGCGGCGATGCGGACCGGTGACCACCACCTCCTCCGGTGCGATCGGCGGCGGATCGGCCCGCAGCGGATCGCGACCGGCAACGCGCGCATAGGTGTCGAGGAAGGTGCGCTCGTCCGGGTCGAGAGCGCCCTGCGGGTTGAGCGCCGTGCGCAGCACGCGCATCACGGTGTCGAGTTCGTGGGGCAGGAAGACGTTGATGTCCATGGTTGGGTTGCGATGGTGGATGGAACAGGATGGAACAGGTCCTTCCTAGGCTGGAGTCGGTTCAGCGTGTCGCGGGCTGCGCGCGGCAGCAAGGTCGGTCAAGACGTCGTCGATGGCGCGGATGACGATGGACAGGTGGCCCTCGTCGGGGTACCAGCGCAAGCGGCCGTTCGGCACCGTGTCAGCGATGTGGCGACCCATCGCCGGCGGTACATGGCGGTCATGTCCGCCCTGGTAGACATGCACCGGCACCGTGATGTCGCGCAGTGCGAAGCCGCGCTCGCGGCCGATCAGATGCGCCTCGCGCAGTGCGCCGCGCAGGCCACCGGCGTAGGCCTCGGCAAGACTGGCACCGAATGCTGCGGCGATACCGGCGTCTGCCGCCAGCGCCCGGCGGTCGGGCGGGCTCAGCATCGACGCCAGCACGCGCACGGCGCGTTCGGCCGAGCCGCGAAACAGCAGCAGGTCGGCGATCAGCAGTGGCGCCGCAAGCATCGGCGCCGTACGCGCCAGTGCGAACATGGCCGTCAGCACCGGCAGCTGGTCGCGGCGGATCGCGGGCAGATCCATCGGACCCATGCCGGCGAGCAGGCCGACGTAGTCGAGCCGCTTCGGCATGCGGTGCGCACAGGCCAGTGCATACGCGCC
>JAEUPI010000280.1 GCA_016790175.1 Burkholderiaceae bacterium
TGACGTTGAGCCGATCCATCGGGATGCCCAGCTTGTCGGCGCAGTACAGCACCTGCACGGCAAAGGCTTCGTTCAACTCCCAGAGGTCGATGTCGTTCATCGTCAGGCCCAGGCGCTTCAGCACCTTGGGCACCGCGAACAGCGGGCCGATGCCCATCTCGTCGGGCTCGCAGCCGGCCACCGCAAAGCCGAGGAAGCGACCCAGCGGCTTCAGGCCCTTCTGCTGCGCATAGGTGTCGCTCACCACCACGCAGGCGCCGGCACCGTCGGAGAACTGGCTCGCGTTGCCGGCGGTGACCACGCCGCCGGGGATCGCGGAGCGGATGTCCTTGATGCCCTCGTAGGTGGTGCCTTCGCGCAGGCCCTCGTCGGCGCTGACGGTGACCTCCTTGCTGCGCAGGCCCAGCACCGCATCGGCCACGCCGGCGGTGACGGTGACCGGCACGATCTCGTCCTTGAACTTGCCGGCCGCCTGCGCGGCGCAGGCCTTCTGCTGGCTGGCGGCGCCGTATTCGTCCATGCGCTGCTTCGGAATGCTGTAGCGCTTGGCCACGTTCTCCGCGGTCTGCAGCATGTTCCAGTAGATCTCGGGCTTCTTCGCCAGCAGCGCAGGGTCCTGGCTCATGTGCCGGTTGGCCTCGTTCTGCACGCACGAGATGCTCTCGACGCCGCCGGCCACGTAGATGTCGCCCTCACCGGCGATGACGCGCTGTGCCGCCATGGCGATGGTCTGCAACCCGCTGGAGCAGAAGCGGTTGACGGTCACGCCGCTGGTGGTGATGGGCAGCCCGGCCGCCAGCGCGATCTGGCGCGCGATGTTGCTGCCGGTGGCACCCTCAGGCGTAGCGCAGCCCATCAGCACGTCGTCCACGGCCGCCGGGTCGACGCCGGCGCGCTCGACCGCCGCCTTGACGGCAAAGCCGCCGAGCGTGGCGCCATGGGTCATGTTGAAGGCGCCCTTCCAGCTCTTGGCCAGCGGCGTGCGTGCGGTGGAGACGATGACGGCCTGGGTCATGGTGGTGTCCTTTCGAATGCAGGGGCGCAGTGGCGGCGGCGAGCGCTCAGGTGAAGGTCTTGCCGTCGGCGACCAGCTTCGCCAGCAGCGGCGCCGGCTGCCAGAACTTGGCGTCGTCGCGCGGGTTCTTCGCGAACCGCTTCATCGCCTGCGCCACGTTGAACAGGCCCTGGCTGTCGGCATAACACATCGGGCCGCCGCGCCACAGCGGGAAGCCGTAGCCGGTGAGATAGACCATGTCGATGTCGCTCGCCTTGCTGGCAATGCCTTCTTCGAGGATGCGCGCGGCCTCGTTGACGAGCGAATAGACCAGGCGCTGCACGATCTCGTCGTCGCTCACCTTGCGCGGTGCGATGCCGGCTTCCTTGCGGTAGTCCTCGATCATCTTCTCGACCAGCTCGGAGCGGATCGCGTCGCGCTTGCCCGGCTTGTAGTCGTACCAGCCGGCGCCGGTCTTCTGGCCGAAGCGGCCCATCTCGCACAACAGGTCGGCGGTCTTGCTGTAGCGGAAGTCGGGCCGCTCGACCGCGCGGCGCTTGCGGATCGCCCAGCCGATGTCGTTGCCCGCCAAGTCGCCCATGCGGAACGGGCCCATCGCGAAGCCGAACTTCTCGATCGCCTTGTCCACCTGTTGCGGCGTGCAGCCTTCGTCGAGCAGGTAGCCGGCCTGGCGGCTGTATTGCTCGATCATGCGGTTGCCGATGAAGCCATCGCAGACGCCGGAGACGACCGCCGTCTTGCGGATCTTCTTGGCCACGTCCATCACGGTGGCGAGCACGTCTTTCGCCGTCTTGGCGCCGCGCACCACCTCGAGCAGCTTCATCACGTTGGCCGGGCTGAAGAAATGCATGCCGACCACGTCCTGCGGGCGCTTCGTGAAAGCCGCAATCTTGTCGACGTCGAGTGTCGAGGTGTTGCTCGCGAGGATCGCGCCTTTCTTGACCACCGCGTCGAGCTTCTTGAACACCTGCTCCTTGACGCCCATCTCCTCGAACACGGCTTCGATCACGAGGTCGGCGTCGGCGATGTCGTCGACGTTCAGCGTCGGCTTCAGCAACGCCATGCGCTGCTCGTACTTGTCGGCCTTGAGCTTGCCTTTCTTGACCTGGCCCTCGTAGTTCTTGCGGATCGTGGCCAGGCCGCGATCCAGCGCCTCCTGCTTGGTTTCGAGGATCGTCACCGGGATGCCGGCGTTGAGGAAGTTCATCGAGATGCCGCCGCCCATGGTGCCGGCGCCGATGACCGCCACCTTGGTGATCTTGCGCACCGGCGTGTCCTCGGGCACGTCGGGGATCTTGCTGGCCGCGCGTTCGCCGAAGAACGCATGCCGCAGCGCCTTGCACTCCGGCGTGAGCATCAGCGCCATGAAGATTTCGCGCTCGGCGCGCATACCGTCGTCGAACTTCATCGTCAGCGCGGTCTGCACCGCGTCGACGCACTTGGGCGGCGCCGGGAAGTTCTTCGCCATCGCCTTCACGGTGTTGCGCGCAAACTGGAAGTAGGCATCGGGGTTCGGGTGCGAGACCTTGAGGTTGCGCACCAGCGGCAACGGCCGCTTGTCGGCGATCTCTTTTGCAAACGCCACCGCGCCGCCCACGAGATCACCTTCGACCAGCTTGTCGAACAGCTTCTGCCCCGGCAGGCCGGCGAGCAGCTCGCTCTTCACCGGCTCGCCGCTGACGATCATGTTGAGTGCCGTCTCGACGCCGAGCACGCGCGGCAGCCGCTGCGTGCCGCCGGCACCCGGGATCAGGCCGATCTTGACCTCGGGCAACGCCACGTTGGCGCCGGGTGCGGCCACACGGTAATGGCACCCAAGCGCCAGCTCCAGGCCACCACCCATGGTCACGCTGTGCACGGCCGCTACCGTGGGTTTGGCACTGTCCTCGCACAGCTTGATCAGCGACAGCAGGTTCGGCTCGGCAATCGCCTTCGGCGAGCCGAATTCCTTGATGTCGGCGCCGCCGGAGAAGGCCTTGCCGGCACCGGTGAGCACGATCGCCTTCACGGCGGGATCGGCGTTGGCCCGCTCGATGCCGTCGGCGATGGCGCGGCGCGTGTCGTAGCTCAGACCGTTGACCGGTGGATTGTTCAGCGTGACGACGGCGACGCCGTCGCGGGTCTCGTAGGTGGCGCTCATGACGGTCCTTTCAGCGCGGGGATCGGGTGCTCTGGCAGCAATCGAACAACTATACGGCGACGCTCCGGGACGGCCTTGTCCCCCGAGGGACAACCCGGCCTGTGCCAGGGCCGGCTCACACTTCGAGCCACTCCTTGCGCACCTGCGCATCGGCCTGCAACGCGGCTGGAGTGCCCTCGAACACGATGCGGCCGTGGCCCATCACGTACAGGCGCGCCGAGATGCGCAGCGCGATCGTGAGCTTCTGTTCCACCAGCAGAATGGCCACGCCGCGCGCGGCAATGCGCTGGAGCAGCTCCGCGACCAGTTCCACCATCTTCGGCGCCAGTCCCTCGGTGGGCTCGTCGACCATCATCAGCGCCGGATCGCCCATCAAGGTGCGGCACATCGTGAGCATCTGCTGTTCGCCGCCGGACAGCACGCCACCTGGCGTGTGTTCGCGCTCCTTGAGGCGCGGGAACAGGTCGAACATGTCCTGCAGCCCGAACCGGCCACCGCTGCGCGCGCTCTTCTGGCCCAGCAACAGGTTCTCGCGCACGGTGAGCGTCGGGAAGATGTCGCGGTTCTCCGGCACGTAGCCCAGCCCGGCGTGCGCGATCTGGTGCGGCTTCAGCCCGATCAGTTCGCGATCCTTGAACCGGACCGATCCGCTTCGCACCACGTCGCCCATGATGGCCTTGATGGTGGTGGAGCGGCCCACGCCGTTGCGGCCCAGCAGCGAGACGATTTCGCCCTCGCCGACTCGGAAGTCCACGCCGTGCAGGATATGGCTCTTGCCGTACCAGGCCTCCAGGCGGCTCACTTCAAGCATGGCCGTCCTCGTGCATGGCGCTGCCCAGATAGGCCTTCTGTACCTCGGCATTGGCGCGGATGCGTTCGGGTGAGTCGGTGGCGATCACCTGGCCGTAAACCAGCACCGAGATGCGGTCGGCCAGATCGAACACCACACTCATGTCGTGCTCCACGATGATCAGCGTGCGCCCTTCGCTGACCTTGCGGATGAGCGCCACCGCATGCTCGGTTTCCGATCGACTCATGCCGGCCGTCGGCTCGTCGAGCATGATCACGTCGGCACCGCCGGCGATCGTGATGCCGATCTCCAGCGCGCGCTGCTCGGCGTACGAGAGCACGCCGGCCGGCGTGTCGCGCCGGCTGCCGAGGTTGATCTGCTCCAGCACCGCCTCGGTGCGCTCGCGTGCGTCACGGCCCTTCTCGACCATCTGCCAGAACGAGTAGCGGTACCCCAGCGACCAGAGCACACCGCAGCGGATGTTCTCGAACACCGACAGGCGGGGAAAGATGTTGGTGACCTGAAAACTGCGCGAGAGCCCGCGGCGATTGATCTGGAACGGCGCCAGCCCGGTAACGTCTTCACCTTTCAGCAGCACCTGGCCGCTGGTCACGGGAAACCGCCCGCTGACCAGATGGAACAGCGTGCTCTTGCCCGCGCCGTTGGGGCCGATGATCGCGTGGCGCTCGCCGCGGCGAACGTCGAGATTCAAACCGCGAATGATCGGCGTCGCGCCGAACTGCTTGTGCACATTGTCGAGCTTCAGCGCGAACTCGCTCATGCGGCGCCTCGTCCCTGTGCCGCCTGTACCGCAGCGTGGTACGCCGCCGAGACCCTGGGTGCCACACGCCGCAGGCCGTAGAGGCCCGCCACCAGCAGCAGCGCTATCACGATCCAGGCTGCGGGAGACCGCGCGTCGTACGGCACCCACAGCAGACTCATCTTCGGCCCCTCGGCGGCCTTGACGAGCAGGTGGTGTGCCGTCTCCACCAGAGCCACGGTGCCGATCAGCAACGTCGCCAACGGCAGCAGCACGAGACCATAGACGGGCAGCACGCGCCGCCATGCCCCGCCGATGAACAACGGGCGCTGCATCAACAGCAGGCCACCCAGGCCCCAGGGCGCGAACATCACGACCAGCACGAACATGAGCCCCACGTAGAGCAGCCACGCGCCCGTGTAGTCGGACAGCGAGATCTGCAGCGCCGTCATCAGCACGGCACCGATCACCGGTCCGATGAAGAACGCCACGCCGCCGATGTAGGCCATCAGCAGCACGAAGCCCGAGGGCGCAGCGCCGACGATGCTCGCCGTGACGATCTCGTAGTGAATGGCCGCCAGGCCTCCGGCCACACCGGCGAAGAAGCCCGATACGCAGAACGCGATGAAGCGCACCATCTGCGTGCTGTAGCCCACGAACTCGGCCCGCTCCGGGTTGTCGCGCACGGCGTTGCACATGCGGCCGAGCGGCGTGCGCGTGAAGGCGTACATCGCCGCCATGCACAGAAGGCACCACGCGGCGATCAGGTAGTACACCTGCACCTGAGGCCCGAAGTTCAGGCCGAAGAACTTCAGCGTGGCCGTGCGGCTGGTGGAAATGCCGCCCTCGCCGCCGAAGAAGTCCTTCAGGATCAGCGAGCACGCGGCGACCAGTTCGCCGATACCCAGCGAGATCATCGCGAACGCGGTGCCGGCACGCTTGGTGGAGACCCAGCCGAAGATCAGCGCGAAGAACAGCCCCGCCAGACCCCCCACCAGTGGCATCACCGGCAACGGAATCGACCATTTGCCTGCGGCCACGATGTTCAGCGCGTGGGCCGTCATGAAGCCGCCCAGCCCGTAGTACACCGCATGGCCGAACGACAGCATGCCGGTCTGGCCGAGCAGCATGTTGTACGACAGCGCGAACACGATGGCGAAACCCATCAGGCTCATCATCGTCAGCGAGGCGCCGCTCGAGAACACCAGCGGCAGCGCCGCGAACACGACGGCGGTTCCGCCCCAGGCCCACGCCTGCGTGCGTGCACTCGTGCTCATGTGTCCCGGTCTCCCATCAGGCCCTTGGGCCGGAAGATCAACACCAGCACCAGCAACATGTACGGAATGATCGGCGCCACCTGCGCCACCGTGGCCGTCCACAGATCGCCGCCGATCGAATCCCGGGTGAGCACGATGCCCAGCGGCTTGAGCACGTCGGCCAGCGACACGTTGAGCGCCACCGCGAAGGTCTGGATCAGGCCGATCAGCAGCGATGCGACGAATGCACCCGGCAGCGAACCGAGGCCACCGACCACCACCACGACAAAGAGGATCGGGCCCAGCAAGGCCGCCATCGACGGCTGGGTCACCAGCGCCGGCCCGGCGATCACACCGGCCAGCGCGGCCAGCGCGCAGCCGACACCGAACACCGCCATGAACACCAGCGGCACGTTGTGGCCCAGCATCGCGACCATGTTCGGATGCGTCAATGCCGCGCGGATGATCAGGCCCACGCGCGTGCGCGTCAGCAGCAGCAGCAAGGCGATGAACACCGCCACCGACATCAGCAGCATGAACAGGCGGAAGGCCGGGAAGTTGGTCGCCCACAGCGTGAAGGCCGGGAAGTTGAGCGCCTCGGGCACCCGATAGTCCACCGGCACCTTGCCCCACACCATCTGCACCAGTTCCTCGATGATGTAGGCGAGACCGAACGTGAACAGCAATTCCGCCACGTGGCCGTGCTTGTGCACGGTGCGCAGGCCGTAGCGCTCCACCAGGGCGCCGATCAATCCTGCCAGCACGGGCGCCACCACGAGGCCCGGCCAGTAACCAGCCCAGACGCTGACCTGGTAGCCGAAGTACGCGCCCAGCATGTAGAAGCTGGCATGCGCGAAGTTCAGCACGCCCATCATGCTGAAAATCAGCGTCAGCCCGCTGGCCAGCAGGAACAGCAGCATGCCGTAGAGCAGGCCGTTCA
>JAEUPI010000281.1 GCA_016790175.1 Burkholderiaceae bacterium
AGCCCGCTCGCCCGGGCTTTGCTGCACCTCGCGGGCTGGCGGGTGGTGTTCCATGGCCTGCCGTCGCGGCAGGGCGTGTTGATCGTCTACCCGCACACCTCGAACTGGGATTTCGTGGTCGGCATCCTCGCCAAGTGGAGCATCGGCATTCCGGTGGCGTTCTGGGGCAAGGCCAGCCTGTTTCGCGTGCCGCTCTTCGGCCGCTGGCTGCGCTGGCTGGGCGGGGTGCCGGTGGACCGCCGGCGCTCGCAAGGCGCGGTGCAGACCATGCTCGCGCGATTCGACGAGGCGCGTTCGCACGATGCCTTCCTGTGGCTCGCGCTGGCGCCCGAGGGCACGCGCCGCTACAGCGACGGCTGGCGCAGCGGCTTCTACCAGGTGGCGCTGCGCGCCGGCGTGCCGCTCGGCCTGGCCTACCTGGATTTCGCGCAGCGCGAGGTGGGGTTGGTTCACTTTCTGCAGCTCGGCGGTGAGCCGGGCGCCGACCTGGCTGCCGTCGCCGCGCGGCTCGGGCATCATCGCGGCCTGCGCCCCGAGTGGGCGGCACCGATACGCCTGAAAGATTGACATGAAACGACCCCCAAGCTCGCTTCGCTCGCTGCCCCCCGGGGGGGCGCGTCAGTGGCTTCGGACGGCCGGGCGCCACTGACATGGAATCCTCTGCAATCCGCACCTATCTGCTCGGGCTGCAGCAGCAGATCGTCACCACGCTCGAACGCCTGGACGGTGGCACGTTCATGCGCGACGGCTGGACGCGCGCGCCCGGCGAGCGGCTGCAGGGCGACGGGCTTACGCAGTGCATCGAAGGCGGCGCGCTGCTGGAGCGCGGCGGCTGCAACTTCAGCCATGTGCGCGGCCCGCAGCTGCCGCCGTCGGCCACGCAGCATCGGCCCGAGCTCGCGGGCGCACCATTCGAGGCGATGGGCGTGTCGCTGGTGTTCCACCCGCTCAATCCGTATGTGCCGACGGTGCACATGAACGTGCGCATGTTCAGCGCGCTGCCGGCCGGGCGCGAACCGGTCACCTGGTTCGGCGGCGGCATGGACCTCACGCCGTACTACGCATTCGAAGACGATGCGGTGCACTTCCACCGCACCTGCCGCGATGCGCTGGCGCCATTCGGCCCCGAGCTGTACCCGCGCTTCAAGCGCTGGTGCGACGAATATTTCTTCCTCAAGCACCGCAACGAGCCGCGCGGCATCGGCGGCGTGTTCTTCGACGATTTCGCCGAGCTCGGGCCCGAGCGCAGCTTCGACATGCTGCGTGCGGTGGGCGACGCATTCCTGCCGGCCTACGTGCCGATCGTCGAACGTCGCCGGTCGATGCCGTACGGCGAGCGCGAGCGCGAGTTCCAGGCCTATCGGCGCGGACGTTATGTCGAGTTCAACCTGGTCTACGACCGCGGCACGCTGTTCGGTCTGCAGTCGGGCGGCCGCACCGAGAGCATCCTGATGTCGATGCCGCCGCGCGTGGCCTGGCGCTATGACTGGAAGCCGGCGCCGGGCTCACCCGAAGCACGGCTGACCAGCGACTTTCTGCGCCCGCGCGACTGGGTTTCCGCAAGCCCATGACGGCATCGCAGCCGCTGCGCATCGGCGTCTTCGGCGGCAGCTTCGACCCGCCGCACCTCGGACATCGTGCATTGGCCGATACCGCGCTGCGAACGCTGGCGCTCGACGAGCTGCGCTGGCTGCCGGCGGGCCGGCCGTGGCAGAAGAGCGATCGGGTGCTGACCGACGCGACGCACCGCCGCGCGATGGTGGCGCTGGCCATCGACGGCGAAGCGCGGTTCGTGCTCGACGATCGCGAGCTGCGACGCAGCGGGCCGAGCTACACGATCGATACCGTGCGCGAGCTGCAAGCCGAGCAGCCCGGCGCCGCGCTGTTCCTGGTGATCGGCCAGGATCAGTATGCCCGCCTGCACACCTGGCGGGCCTGGCGCGCGCTGCTCGCCGACGTGACCCTGGCCGTCGCCGCACGCGAAGGTCAGGCGCCCGTGCCCGACGCCGAGATCGCTGGAACGCCGCATCGCCTCGAGGTGCTGCCGATGCCGCGGATCGACGTCTCCGCCACGGCGATTCGTCACGCCGCCGCCGCGGGAACCGGGCTGCATGCCCTGGTGGCCCCAGCGGTCGCAGGCTATATTGCCCACCATCATCTCTACCGCAAGGACGCCGCGCACTGAATGGACATCCGCAAACTGCAGCGTGCCATCGTCGATGGCCTGGAAGACGTGAAGGCCCAGAACATCGTGGTCTTCAACACCGAGCATCTGTCGCCGCTGTTCGAGCGGGTGATCGTGGCCTCGGGCACCAGCAACCGACAGACGAAGGCGCTGGCCAGCAGCGTGCGCGAGACGGTCAAGGCCCGCGGACTGCCGGTGTTGAGCACCGAGGGTGCCGACAACGGCGAATGGATCATCGTCGACTGCGGCGCCGCGGTGGCGCACATCATGCAGCCGGCGATCCGCGACTACTACCGCCTCGAAGAGATCTGGGGCGACAAGCCGGTGCGCCTCAAGCTCGAGAGCGGGCAGCGGCGGCTGCCGAAGGCGGGCGACACGGCGGGCGCGGCCCACGCGTCGGCAAGGCCCGCGCAACGCCATGCCGCGGAGCCGCCGGCCGCGGCGAAGCGAACATCGGCAACGAAAAAGAAGCCTGCCACCACCAAGCGGCCACCGGACGCCGCGACGCGGGCCAAGAAGGCCGCAACGACCGGCAAGCCGCGGACGACGGCGCAGCGCGGCGCGCCCGCCGCGAAACGCAGCGGGCGTCCGAAATCGCGCTGAGGCACGCGCTGTCCACGGCAGCATGAAGCTGCTGGTTCTGGCCGTGGGCCAACGTCTTCCCGGCTGGGCCGACGAGGCCGTAGCCGACTACGCCAAACGATTCCCCGCGGACAGTCGCTTGATCGTCACGGCCGTCAAAGCGGGCTCGCGTCAAGGCGGGCGAACGGCCGATCAATGCATGGCCACCGAGGCCGAACGGCTGCTGGCCGCGTGTCCCAAGGGCGCGTGGCGGGTGGTGCTCGATGAACAGGGCAGCCGCTGCACGACGGCGCAGTTGTCGCAGCGCCTGCAGGCGTGGCGAACGGCTGGCCGCGACGTGGCGATCTTCATCGGTGGACCCGATGGCCTGGCACCGTCGTTGAAGGCCACGGCCGACGACACGCTGCGCCTGTCGGACCTGACGCTGCCTCATGCGCTGGCCCGCGTGCTGCTCGCCGAAGCGCTGTATCGCGCGCACACCGTGCTGGCCGGGCATCCGTACCACCGCGAATAGCGCAAAAAAAGACCGCGCACGAGGCGCGGTCGTCAAGTCCGGAGTCGCAAACCCAAGAGATCGAACCTGCGTTCGAACGCCAGAGGCCTGTGGGGTCCTGCAAGCAGACCCAGCGGGCGAACCCTGAGCGCGCTGCCACTGTGACCCAGGCAGCGGTCCGGCGCGCGGCAACTCGTCACGATCGGGCTCACGGGCCCCTCATCCTCGCCAGGGCGGGCAGGCAGCCGGTCACGATCGACCAGAATCGCGGGGCCGCCATGGAGACTCCACCGCTGTATCTCGCCTCCCAGAGCCCGCGCCGGCTGCAGCTGCTGCAGCAGATCGGCGTGCAGCCGGTGCTGCTCGTGGCCGACGACGACGAAGATGCCGAGTCGCTGGAAGCCGTGCGCCGGGGCGACGAACCCGAGGCCTACGTGCGACGCGTCACACGCGCGAAACTCGCGGCCGCCTGCGCGCGGCTCGCGCGCCGCGGCTGGCCCGAGGCGCCGGTGCTGGCGGCCGACACCACGGTGGCGCTGGGCCGGCGCATTCTCGGCAAACCGACGGATGCCGACGACGCCCGGCGCATGCTCGCGGCGCTGTCGGGCCGCACGCACCGCGTCATCAGCGGTGTCGCGGTGGCCGCGGGCGTTCGCCGCCTCAGTGCGCTGAGCGTCTCGCACGTGCGCTTCGCACGGCTGAGCCCATCGACCATCGACGATTACGTGGCCAGTGGCGAACCCTTCGGCAAGGCCGGTGCCTACGCGATCCAGAGCGCCTTGGCGGGCTGGGTGTCGCACCTGGAAGGCAGCTACTCGGGCGTGATGGGCTTGCCGCTGCACGAAACGGCGACGTTGCTGCGCCGTGCGGGTGTGCGGCTCGCGCTGCGCTGAGGCGCATCGGCTCCGCCTAGACTCGACCCATGGCAAACCACGACATCCTGATCAACTGGGCGCCGCAGGAAACCCGCGTCGCCATCGTCGAGAACGGCGCGGTGCAGGAGCTGCATATCGAGCGCACCCTCGAACGCGGCTTGGTCGGCAACATCTACCTCGGCAAGGTGGCGCGGGTGCTGCCAGGCATGCAGAGCGCCTTCATCGACGTCGGACTCGAGCGGGCCGCGTTCCTGCACGTGGCCGATCTGCATCCCACCAATGGCGGCCGCGCCGACGGCACGACCCCAGTGCCGATCGAACGCCAGGTGTTCGAGGGCCAGACGCTGATGGTGCAGGTGATCAAGGACCCGATCGGCACCAAGGGGGCGCGCTTGTCGACGCAGGTGTCGATCGCCGGGCGCATGCTGGTGTTCCTGCCGCAGGACAACCACATCGGCATCTCGCAGAAGATCGGTTCGCCCGAGGTGCGCGAGCAGCTGCGCGCGCGCATGCATGCGCTGGTGGGTGAGTCCGGCGGCGGCTTCATCCTGCGCACCAATGCCGAGGAGGCCACCGACGACGAGCTGGCCGACGACGTGGCCTATCTGCGCAAGGCCTGGAACACGGTGCGCGAGCGCGCCATCGGCAGTCCGCCCGGCACGCTGCTGCACCAGGACCTGAACCTTGCCGAACGCGTGCTGCGCGACCTGGCCAACGAGGCGACGCAAAGCATCCGCATCGACTCGAAGCTGCAGCACGACGCACTGCGCGACTTCGGCGCCGTGTACTCGCCGGGCGCCGCGGCCAAGCTCGAGCACTACAAGGGCGAGCGCCCGATCTTCGACCTCTTCAACATCGAGGAGGACATTGCCCGTGCGCTGGCCCGGCGGGTGGAGCTCAAGAGCGGCGGCTACCTGATCATCGACCAGACCGAGGCGCTGACGACGATCGACGTGAACACCGGTGGCTTCGTCGGGGCGCGCAACTTCGACGACACCATCTTCAAGACCAACCTCGAGGCGGCGCTGGCCATCGGGCGGCAGCTGCGCCTGCGCAACCTGGGCGGCATCATCATCGTCGACTTCATCGACATGACGCGCGAGGAGCACCGCGCCGCGGTGCTGGCCGAATTCCGCAAGCAGCTGGCCCGCGACCGCACCAAGACCACCGTCTCGGGCTTCACGCAGCTGGGGCTGGTGGAGATGACGCGCAAGCGCACCCGCGAATCGCTCGCGCACATGCTGTGCGAGCCTTGCCCCACCTGCGAGGGCCGCGGCCAGATCAAGACCGCGCGCAGCGTGTGCTACGACGTGCTGCGCGAGATCCTGCGCGAGGCGCGGCAGTTCAACCCGAAGGAATTTCGCGTCATCGCCAGCCCGGCGGTCGTCGAGATGCTGCTCGACGAGGAGAACGCGCACCTCGCAGGGCTGTCGGAGTTCATCGGCAAGCCGATCTCGCTGTCGGCCGAGAGCGCGATGAACCCGGAGCAGTACGACATCGTGCTGATGTAGCCGCGGGTCAGTACGTCGCCCGCCCGCCCGAAATGTCGAACACCGCGCCGGTGGAGAACGCGCAGTCTTCGCTCGCGAGCCAGGTGACCATCGCGGCGAGTTCCTCGACCAGCAGGAAGCGGCCCATCGGGATCTTCGACAGCATGAAGTCGATGTGCTGCTGCGTGATGTCGGCGAAGATCGCGGTCTTCGCGGCGGCCGGCGTCACGCAGTTGACCAGCACGCCGCTCTTGGCCAGCTCCTTGCCGAGCGACTTGGTGAGCGAGATCACGCCGGCCTTGCTGGCGCTGTAGTGCGAGGCATTGGGGTTGCCTTCCTTGCCGGCGATCGAGGCCACATTGACGATGCGGCCGTAGCGGCGCGCGATCATGTGCGGCGCGATCGCGCGGCTCACCAGGTAGGGCGCCACCAGGTTGACCTCGATCACGCGGCGCCAGATCGCCGGCTCCAGCTCCCAGGTGGTGCCGTTGCCGCCGGCGATGCCGGCGTTGTTGACGAGGATGTCGATCTGCCCATGCTTCTCCAGCGTGGCCTGCGTGGCTGCAGCCACCGCCTTCTCGTCGGTGAGATCCACCACCTGCGCGCTGACGCTGCCCTTGCCGGAGAGCTCGGCGCGCGCCTGCTCGAGCAGCGTGCTGTCGATGTCCCACAGCGACACGGCAGCGCCGGAGTCGAGCATGCGCTGCGCGGTCGCGTAGCCGAAGCCCTGCGCGCCGCCGGTGATCACGGCCACGCGCTCATGCAGGTCGATGCGGTTCATGCGGACTTTCCTTTCTCGCGGGGCACGCGGCCCATCAGGTAGAACTCGTCGTTGGGGCGCAGGCTCATCACGTTGGCCATGCGGTTCGACAGGCCGAAGAACGCCGAGATGCCGGCGATGTCCCAGATGTCCTCGTCGTTGAATCCGTGCGCGCGCAGTGCGTCGAAGTCGGCCTCGCCGATCTCGTGCGAGGCCTGCGTGACCTTCAGCGCGAAATCGAGCATCGCCTTCTGCCGCGGTGTGATGTCGGCCTTGTGGTGGTTGATCGCGACCTGGTCGGCGACGAGCGGTTTCTTCTCGTAGACGCGCAGGATCGCGCCGTGCGCCACCACACAGTACAGGCAGTGGTTGGCGCCCGAGGTGGCCACGACGATCATCTCGCGCTCGCCCTTGCTGAGACCCGAATCCTCCTTCAGCAGCAGCGCATCGTGGTAGGCCAGAAAGGCGCGGAACTCGGCCGGCCGGTGGGCCAGCGCGAGGAACACGTTGGGCACGAAGCCGGCCTTGGCCTGCACCTGCTCGATGCGCTCGCGGATGTCTGCGGGCAGGTCTGTCAGTGCGGGCACGGGGTAGCGGCTGATCGGCGTGGTCATCGGGTCTCCTGCGGGGCGATCATGCATTGCGGAACTGGATCGCGTGCAGCCGAGCATACAGGCCGCCGCGGGCCAGCAGCTCGGCGTGGGTGCCCTGTTCCACCAGCCGCCCGGCGTCGATCGCCACCACGCGATCGGCATGCTCGATCGTCGAGAGGCGATGCGCGATCACCAGCGTCGTGCGGCCGCGCATCAGCTCGTCGAGCGCCGCCTGCACGGCGCGTTCCGATTCGCTGTCGAGCGCCGAGGTGGCCTCGTCGAGTATCAGGATCGGCGCGTCCTTGTAGATCGCCCGGGCGATGGCCAGGCGCTGGCGCTGGCCGCCGGAGAGTTCGCGTCCGTTGTGGCCGATGAGCATGTCGATGCCCTGGGGCAGGCTGTCCACGTGGTCGAGCAGATGCGCGCTGCGCAGCGCATGGCGCACGCGTTCGCGGTCGACGTCGGCGCCGAGCGCCACGTTGGCGGCGATGGTGTCGTCGAACAGCACCACGTCCTGGCTCACCAGCGCGAACTGGCGGCGCAGCGCCTGCACGTCCCACGAGGGCAGTGCCACGCCGTCGAGCAGCACGCTGCCGCTCGCCGGCTCGAGAAACCGCGGCAGCAGGTTCACCAGCGACGACTTGCCCGCACCCGAGGGGCCGACCAGCGCCACCGTCTCGCCGGCCCGGATCTCGAGGCTGAGATCCTCGAGCGCGTTGGCGCGCTCGGCGCCGTAGCTGAGCGTCACGTGGCGCAGCTCGATGCGGCCGGCCGCGCGCGCCGGCGCGTGGCTGCCGCCGCGTTCGGCCGGGCCTTCCTCGATCAGCTCCATGCTGCGCTCGATGGCCGTCAGCGCGCGCACGATCGGCGCCGTCACGTCGGCCAGGTGGCGCAGCGGCGGCAACGTCATCAGCATCGCGGTCACGAAGGCAACGAAACCACCCACGGTCTGCCCGCCCTGGGCGCTCTGCCACAGCGCGACCACGATCACGGCCGACATGGCGCAGGCGGCGAGGATCTGCGTCAGCGGTGTCATCGTGCTCGACGCGGCCACGCTCTTCAGCGTGAGTCGACGCAGCAGGTCGCTCTGACGCTCGAAACGTGTCGTCTGGGTGGCCTCGGCACCGTGCAGGCGCACGATGCGCCAGGCGAGCACGTTTTCCTCCACCACGTAGGCCAGGCTGTCGTTGGCGCGCTGGCCCTCGCGGGTCAGCCTCTGCACGCGCTGTCCGGCGGTGCGCATCACCCAGGCCACCGCCGGAAACAGCAGCGCGATGAACAGCGTCAACGCCCAGTTCAGGTACAGCAGGTAGGCGAGCAGGGCGGTCAGCGTCAACGAATCACGCACCAGCGTCAGCACCGAGGACACCAGTTGCGTGGTGGCGCCCTGCACCTCGTAGACCGCCATGTTGATCAGGCTGCTCGCGGTGTGGCGCGTGAACAGGCCCGGCTCGGCCCGCATCAGATGGCCGAACAGCCGCACGCGCAGCGCCTGCACGCCCTGACCGGCGGCCCAGTTGAGCGCGTACTGGGCCACGAAGCCGGCCAGGCCGCGCAGCGAGAACAGGCCGATGATGGCCACCGGCACCATCCACAACTGCACCGCGCCGGCCACGAAACCGCGATCGAGCAGCGGCTTCATCAACGCGGGCAGGGCGGGCTCGGTGAGGGCGGCCACCAGCGAGGCCCCGGCGGCCACCGCGATGCCGGCGCGTCCATGGCGGATGTAAGGTCCGAGTCGACGCAGGCGCTGCAGCAGCGTGGCCATGGAGGGCTGGGTTTCGAGGCCGGCGCGCGGACCCGTGTGTCACGACAGCTCACGATTATCGGGGTGCGAGGTGCCTACAATGCCGGCGCTGGGCCGCGTGCCGGCCACGGAACCCGGCGGCGCGAAGCGAATCCACCACAGTCTTCATGGCGAACCCCCACCCGCACGCGTTGAACCCTCATCGTCGTCGTCTGCTGGCCGCATCGTTGGCCATGGGTGCCTGGCCCCTGTCGGGCCAGGCTCAGTTCCGGGTGGAAATCTCGGGCGTGGGTGCCACGCAACTCCCGATCGGGATCCCGCGGTTTCGCGAGGAAGACAAGTCGGGCCAGTCGATCGCCGGCATCGTGCGCGCCGACCTCGAGCGCTCGGGCACCTTTCGCATCGTCGATTCGGCCGGTGATTACGATGAGACCTCGCGCCCCGACTACCCCGACTGGCGGCGTCGCGGCGCCGACGCCCTGGTCGCCGGTTCGGCGGCACGGCTGGCCGACGGCCGCTTCGACGTGCGCTACAAGCTGTGGGACGTGGTCAAGGGCAGCGACCTGGGTGGCCAGGCCTTGGCCGTGGTGTCGGCCGATCTGCGCCTGGCGGCACACCGCATCGCCGATGCGGTGTACGAGAAGCTCACGGGCGACAAGGGCGTGTTCTCCACCCGCATCTCCTACGTCACCAAGGTCGCCAACCGCTACACGCTGCGCATCACCGATGCCGACGGCGAGGGCGGGCAGGTGGCGCTCAACAGCACGCAGCCGATCATCTCGCCGGCCTGGTCGCCCGACGGCAAGGCGCTGGCCTACGTGTCGTTCGAAAGCGGCAAGGCCGTGGTCTTCATGCAGGACGTGGCCACCGGCAACCGCCGCGCGATCGCCAACTTCCAGGGCAGCAACAGCGCGCCGGCGTTCTCGCCCGACGGGCGCACGCTGGCGGTCACGCTGTCGCGCGACGGCGGCTCCCAGCTCTACCTGATGGACCGCGACGGCAACAACGTGCGCCGCATCACCAACAGCACCGCGATCGACACCGAGCCGGTCTTCACGCCCGACGGCAAGTCGATCTACTTCGTGAGCGACCGCGGCGGCAGCCCGCAGATCTATCGTGTCGGCGCGGCCGGCGGCCCGGCCGACCGCGTGAGCTTCAACGGCAACTACAACATCAGCCCGGCGATCAGCCCCGACGGCCGCACGCTGGCCTACGTGAACCGCAACGGCGGCGAGTTCAAGGTCATGACGATGGACCTGGCCAGCGGCGCGGCGCAGGCGGTGAGCGACACCGTCGACGACGAAAGCCCGAGCTTCGCGCCGAACGGCAAGCTGATCATCTACGCCACACGCGCGCAAGGGCGCGACGTGCTGATGACCACCACATTGGATGGACGGATCCGCACCCGGCTGCTGTCGTCGGGCATCGACGTGCGCGAACCGGTCTGGGGCCCTTTCGGTCGGTGACGACCTGGTCGACGAAGAAGGAGTGAGCTTATGAACGGACGTCGTATCACCCTGGTTGCCGCGGTCACGGCGGCGCTGTTGGCCGGCTGCAGCTCGCCGGTCAAGCTCAACGAAGGCGCGCCGGTGGCCGACGCCAAGCCCAATCCGGTCGGCTCCGGCGGCGCTGCCGGCGGCGCGCAGGGCGCGGGCGCGGCGCAGTCGAGCGTGGCCACGGTCGACCTGAGCAAGAACGCCTCGGCGAGCGCGAGCAACCTCGGCCGCGTGGTGTATTTCGACTTCGACAGCTACGTGGTGCGCGAAGAGTTCCGCCAGCTGATCGAAGGCCATGCCAAGACGCTGGCGGCGGTCAAGGCCAAGAAGATGGTCGTCGAGGGCCACACCGACGAGCGCGGCGGCCGCGAGTACAACCTCGCCCTCGGCCAGCGCCGTGCCGAGGCGGTGGCGCGCTCGCTGGCGCTGCTGGGCGTCACGTCGGGGCAGGTCGAGGCCGTGAGCTTCGGCGAGGAGCGGCCCGCGGCCGACGGCCATGATGAATCGGCCTGGGCCAAGAACCGGCGTGCCGAGCTGAAAGACAAGTGATGGCTCCCCTCCGGAGCGGCCTTCGGAGGGCCGGCTGGCTGGCATGGGTGCTGCTGGTGGCCACCGGCAGCGCACATGCCGGCCTGTTCGACGACGAAGAGGCACGCAAGGCCATTCTCGACCTGCGCTCGCGCATCGCCACCGCCGACGAGCAGGCCAAGGCGCGCGATGCCGAGCTCAACAAGGCCAACGCCGCGTTGCTGGAGCAGGTAGCCGTGCTCAAGCGAAGTCTGCTCGATCTGAACGCGCAGCTCGAGTCGCTGCGCGGCGAGATGGCCAAGATGCGCGGCAACGACGAGCAGATCGCACGCGACGTGGCCGAGCTGCAGCGCAAGCAGAAGGACATCACCCAGGGCGTGGACGACCGCATCCGCAAGCTCGAGCCGGTGAAGGTCTCGGTCGACGGCCGCGATTTCATGGTCGACCCCGAGGAGAAGCGTCTGTACGAGGACGCACTCGGTGTGCTGCGCGGCGGCGACTTCGACAAGTCGTCGATCCTGCTCGGCAACTTCCTGCGCCGCTATCCGGGCAGCGGCTATGCCGACAGCGCGCGCTTCTGGTACGGCAATGCGCTGTATGGCCGGCGCGAATACAAGGAGGCGATCACGAGCTTCCGGGCGCTGGTCAGCGCCTCGCCCGACCATCCGCGTGCACCCGAGGCGCTGCTGGGCATCGCCAACTGCCAGTTCGAGACCAAGGACACCAAGGGCGCGCGAGCCACGATCGGCGAGCTGGTGAAGACCTATCCGAAGTCCGAAGCCGCGGCGGCCGGCCGCGAAAGGCTGGCGGCGCTAAAGTAGCGCCCCGGCCGATCGACGCACGCTGGTGAGCCGACGGGCGCTCGAAAGGGCGCCCTGTATCGATCAGCGCCCGCCTGGGCGCCCGTCGCCTTTTGGCGTGTACCCGATCGAGCCCATCGATCGTCAGCTCGAGGAGGCCTCACCATGCATCCTGCACGAACCGCCATTCGACTCGCTGCGACGGCGTTGGCCGTCTTCGCCGCCACCGGCGCGACCCGCGCCGCCGAGCCGCCCGGGCTGCTGCTGGCGGCCAAGCGGGCTCCGGCGCCGCCCTGGGCCGCGGGCGACGAGCGAGGCATGGCCAATGCGCTGGGCGCCGTGACCCAGCAGCGCTGCGCCTGGCACCTGGCGCAGCCGAAGGCACGCGCCTACGAGGCGTCGCACCCGCGCACGGCCACGATGCCCAAATCACCGTTCGCCAGCCCGGCCGGTGTGCAGCACAAGCCGACGGCGGGCGTGCCGTTCTCGGCGCATGCCTTCAACAGCGAAGTCATGGAAGCCAATGCCGAGCCGGGCCAGCAAGGCACCCAGATCGACGCGCTTGGCCACTTCGCGCGCATCAAGGGCCCGTGGGACCCGAAGGATCCGTTCCCGGCCGACGACGCCGTGTACTACGGCGGCCTCACGCAGAAGGATGTGAAACCCAGCGCCGGCTCGCCGCTGCTCAAGCTCGGCATCGAGAAGATCCCGCCGCTGGTGACCACGGCCGTCGTGCTCGACGCACGCAGCTTCGTCGGCAAGGGCCAGGCCCTGCGCGACGGCCAGTTGGTCACCGCCGCGCACATCGAGGGCATGCTCAAGGCCCAGGGCCTGGGCCGGCGCGGCATCCTGCCGGGCGACATGGTGTGGATCCATACCGGCTGGAGCGAGCGCTGGAAGGACCCGTACGACGACAACGGCTACTACGCGATGGCCCCGGGTCTGTCGGTCGATGCGGCCCGGCTGCTGGGCGCCAGGCGCGTCGTGGCGATCGGCCTCGACACGCCGTTCATCGACCCGGTGCCCGGCGGCATGCTGCAAGGCAAGGCGCCGCCGGCGCCGGGGACCCCTGAAGGTCTGCCCTTTGCGGTGCACCATCACATGCTCACCGAGTTCGGCATCCACCATCTCGAGAACTTGAAGCTCGCCGAGCTCGTGCGCGACAAGGTCTGGACCGCCTGCGCAATGGTGCTGCCCACGCTCGACCAGGGCGCCGCCGGCGCGGCCGTGCGGCCGGTGGCCTTCGGTGTGCCGGGCCAGCGCTGAGCGCACGCGGCACGCGTGGTCCGCCCGATGACCGACGCGCAGCTCCATTCGCTGACCGCCCAGGTGCTGTGGGGCGCCTTCGCATTTGCGCTGCTGTTCGGCGCAGTGGCGCAGCGCAGCCACTTCTGCACCATGGGCGCGGTGAGCGACGCGGTGAACATGGGCGACTGGTCGCGTGTGCGCCAATGGGCCCTCGCGGCCGGCATCGCGGTGCTGGGTTTCCATGCGATGGTGGGGCTGGGCTGGGTCGAAGCGGGCAAGTCGATCTATGCCGCGCCCCGCCTCATCTGGCTCAGCCATGCGCTGGGCGGCCTGATGTTCGGTTTCGGCATGGTGCTGGCCTCGGGCTGCGGCAGCAAGACGCTGGTGCGTGTGGGCGGCGGCAACCTGAAGTCGCTGGTGGTGCTGGTCGTGCTCGGCGTCTCGGCCTATGCCACGTTGCGCGGCCTGGCCGGCGTGGCGCGCGTGGCCACGATCGACCGGGTGGCCTTGATGCTGCCCACCGGGCAGGACCTGCCCTCGCTGCTTGCGCTGGGCACCGGCGTGTCGCGCACGACGATGGCCTGGGCGGCCGGCGGCGTGATCGGCGGGGCGCTGGTGGCTTTTGCGCTGGCGAGGCCCGAGGGCCGCAGCGCTGAAGTGCTGCTCGGCGGCGTGGGCGTCGGCGCAGCGATCGTCGGTATCTGGTGGGTCTCGGGGCGACTCGGGCATGTGATGGAGCATCCGCAGACGCTCGAGGAAGTGTTCCTGGCAACGAACTCGCAGCGCATGGAATCGCTGAGCTTCGTGGCACCGGTCGCCTACACGATCGATTGGCTGATCCTGTTTTCCGACAAAAGCAAGGTGCTCACGCTCGGCATCGTGAGCACGGCCGGCGTGGTGATCGGCAGCGCAATCACCGCAGTGGCCACCGGCGTGTTCCGCTGGGAGGGCTTCGGGGGTGCCGAGGACACGGCAAACCATCTCGTCGGCGCCGTGCTGATGGGCGTGGGCGGCGTCACCGCGTTGGGCTGCACGATCGGGCAGGGCCTGTCGGGCCTGTCGACCTTGTCGATCGGCAGCTTCATTGCATCGGCCGCCATCGTGGCCGGGGCGTGGCTCGCAATCCGCTGGCAGGTCTACCGTCTGAATCGTGCGTCCTGAGTCCGACCCCGAGTTGTCCGAAGCGGTCGACGCCGAGCGCCGATTCGGCGGCCTGCGGCGGCTGTACGGCGATGCCGGCTACGCGCGGCTGCGCGCCGCGCACGTGGCGGTGGTGGGCGTCGGCGGCGTCGGCTCGTGGGCGGCCGAGGCCTTGGCGCGCAGCGGCGTGCGCGCACTCACGCTGATCGACCTCGACCATGTGGCCGAATCGAACGTCAATCGCCAGGTTCAGGCCGATTCGCACACACTCGGCGCGGCCAAGGTGCTCGCCTTGCGCGCGCGTATCGCAGCGATCCATCCAGCCTGCCGGGTGCGGCCGGTGGAGGCCTTCGTCGAGCCGGGCAACTGGCCTGCGCTGATCGACGGCGAGGCCATCGACGGCGTGATCGACGCCTGTGATCAGGTGCGTGCCAAGCTGGTGATCGCCTCATGGGCGCTTGCTGCTCAGACGCCGCTCGTCATCGCCGGTGCGGCCGGCGGCAAGCGCGCCGCGCAGCATGTCGAGGTGGCCGACCTGGCACACGCCACGCACGATCCGCTGCTCGCCGCGCTGCGCCAGCGCCTGCGCAAGGCCGGCGCGCCGCGAAGCGGCGCCATCGGCCTGCACTGCGTGTTCTCGCGCGAGGCGGTGGCGATGCCGGCACCGCAGGGCGAAGACGCATCGTGCGCCGTCGACGGCAGCCTCAACTGCGCGGGCTACGGATCCACCGTCGCGGTGACCGCCACGTTCGGCATGGTGGCCGCGGGCGAGTTGATGCAGCGACTGTGCGCCGGCGTGTGGAGCGCCGCGGCGCGGTGATAAACTAGCGGGCTCTACCCCCGGGGTCGTTAGCTCAGTCGGTAGAGCAGCGGACTTTTAATCCGTTGGTCGCAGGTTCGAATCCTGCACGACCCACCACCGGATTGGAAGCCGGAACACACGCCGCGAGGCACAGGGCTCTTAGCTCAGTTGGTAGAGCAGCGGACTCTTAATCCGTTGGTCGTAGGTTCGAATCCTACAGGGCCCACCAATCTCCCCGCGGTCAAGCGCATGAGTCGACACTGACTTCATCGCCGCTTGGCTCGAACTGGTCGCCATACAGGTCGCCATAGCGAAGTGGCTCGACCTGGACGCCGCGGCTGCACGAAAGAGCGGTTGCTTCGACCGCGAAGAAGAAGCGAGGATCGCGTATGCGCCACGACCTCGTCAGCCTCAAGCTCTTCGTCGCCGTGGCCGAGTGCGGGAATCTCACGCGAGCGGCCGAGCGCGAGCACCTGGCCGTCTCGGCCATCAGCAAGCGCGTCGCCGAGCTGGAAGACCTGGTGGGTGTGCCGCTGCTGCAGCGCAACCCTCGCGGTGTCAGCCTGACGCCGGCGGGACAGTCACTCCTCCATCACGCGCGTCAGATGCTCGCCCTGGTCGATCGGATGGACGCCGAACTGGGCGAGTTCGCCGGTGGCGTGAAGGGTCACATCCGCCTGTACTCCGTGGCGTCGGCGCTGACCCAGTTCCTGCCCGAGGAGGTTGAGTCGTTCCTGTCGCGCTACCCCGGTGTGCGCGTGTCGCTCCAGGAGCACACCGGCAAGGCGGTGGTCGCGGCCGTGGCCGACGGCTCGGCCGATCTTGGTGTGGTCTCCGACCAGACGCCGACGCCCGGCCTGTCGGCACTGCCTTATCACGAAGACCGTCTGATGATCGGCGTGCCTGTCGGTCACCCGCTGTCACGCCGCGAGTCGATTCGCTTCGCCGATGCGCTCGACTACGCCTTCGTCGGACCGCATGCCGACAGCTCGATCGCGCGCTTGATGGCCGACGGCGCAAAGGCATGCGGCAAGGCACTCGAACAGCGCGTCCTTGCGAGCAGCTTCGACGCCATGTGCCGGCTCGTGCAGACCCGGCTCGGCATCACGCTGCTGCCCGAGGGCGTGCTTGCTCCGCACGTCGAAGCCGGACGGATTGCGATGGTGAAGCTGGCGGAGAGCTGGGCGCAGCGCAGGATGCTCGTCGTGGTGCGCGACCCGGATCAGCTTAGCCCCATCACGCGCACCCTGATCGAGCACCTGCAGCAGGCGCCGCTGACACCTCCCGAGGGGACCTGACCGGCGCGTTCTCCTATCGAGAACGGGGCGTTGGCAAGAGATCAATTTTCAGTGCCGACGCCGCTGCCTACGATGCCTCCACACCGATTTGATCGGGAACCCGTAGGAGACATCCCCGTGATCCGCCAGACTCGACGCACCCTCTGCGCCACCGCCGTGCTCTGCGCCGTCCTTGCCCCCGCGGCGACGATGGCGCAGCCGGCCTATCCCACCAAGACCATCACGATCGTCGTGCCGTTCACCGCCGGCGGCGGCGTGGACGTGATGGCGCGCCTGCTGGCCGAGAAGCTGCGCGGCTCGCTGGGACAGCAGGTGATCGTGGACAACAAGCCGGGCGCCAGCGGCATGCTTGGCGCGCTGGCCGTGGTGCGCGCGCCCGCCGATGGCCACACGCTGCTGCTCGGCTCGGCCGGCGAGACGGCGATCAACCCGTTCATCTACAAGGCGAAGATGCAGTACGCGCCGGAGAAGGACCTGGCGCCGATCACGCCGATCGTGCGCGTGCCCAACGTGCTGGTCACCAAGCCAAACGCCCCCTTCAAGACGGTGGATGAGTTGGTGGCATTCGCAAAGAAGAACCCAGGCAAGCTCAGCTACGCGACCAGCGGCGTCGGCAACCCCCAGCACCTCAACGGCGAGCTGCTCGAGGAACTCGCGGGCGTGCACATGGTTCACGTGCCCTACCGCGGCGCCTCGGGCCAACTCGTCGATGTGGCTGGAGGCAACGTGGACATGACCTTTGTCAGCATGGCCGCAGCGGGTGCCTTCATCAAGGATGGGAAGGTCAAGGCCATCGCGGTGACCGGCGCCAAGCGTGCGCCGTTCGCACCCGACGTGCCGGCGATCGCCGAGAGCAAGGCCGCGCCTAAGTACGCGCTGGAGAACTGGTTCGGTCTGTTCGCTCCTGCCGCTACGCCAGCGCCGGTGGTGGAGAAGATCAACGCTGCGGTGGTGCAGGCGCTGCAGGATCCGGAGCTTGCCAAGCGCATGGCCGAACAAGGCGGCATCACGGCACCGATGTCGCCGGCTCAGTTCCGTGACTTCATCAAGACGGAGTCGGCACAGTACGGGCGCATCGTCGAGTTCGCCAAGATCACGCCCGACAACTGACATTGCCTTGCCCATGTACGCCTACGTCGGCAGCCGAACCACGCGTGAGCGCAACGCGCGCGGCGAAGGACTCAGCGTGTACCGGGTCGATACCGCCAGCGGCGCGCTCGATCGCGTGCAGCTCGTCGGCGATGTGGTCAACCCGTCGTACCTGGCGCTGTCGGCCAGTGGCGAGCACCTGTACTGCGTGCATGGTGACCTCAGCGAGGTGAGCGCCTTTGCCGTCGATCGAGAGAGCGGGCGCTTGAGTTTCATCAACCAGCGAAGCACCGAGGGCCGCAATCCGGTGCATCTGGCGCTCGACGCGAGCGGCCGGCACCTCGTCGTCACCAACCACATCGGTTCGAGTATCGCGGTGCTGCCGGTCGCGAGCGACGGATCGCTCGACCCGCTGTCGCAGCTGGTCTCGATCTCCGGCCCGATCGGTCCGCACCGCATCGAGCAGCAGCAGGCCAAGCCGCACTTCAACCTTTTCAATCCGTCGGGGCGCTGGGTGATCGTGCCCGACAAGGGGCTCGACCGTGTGTTCAGCTATCGGTTCGAGGGCGGCGCGCTGGCGCCAGCACCTTCGCCCTTTGTGCAGGCACGCGAAGGGGCGGGCCCTCGTGGCGCCGCGTTCCATCCGCATAAGCTGCTCGTCTACGTCGTCAACGAGCTGGACTCGACGCTCACCACCTACCGTTTCGATGCAGCGTCCGGAGCACTCGACCCGCTGCACCTGATTCCGACCTTGCCTGCCACGTTTACCGGCAACAGCCGCGCGGCCGGCATCGTCATCGATGCCGAGGGGCGCTGCCTCTACACGTCGAACCGTGGCCACGACAGCATCGCGATCTTCCGGCTTGATCCCGAGACCGGCTTGCCCGAATTCGTCGGCGCGCATGCGACGCTGGGCCGAACGCCGCGCTTCTTCACGCTCTCGCCCGACGGCCGGCTGCTGTTTGCCTTGAACGAGGACAGCGACTCGATCGTCGCCTTCAACGTCGACAGCTCCGGCGCGCTGAAGACCCCGCGCGTGGTCGCCTCGTGCGGCAGCCCGGTGTGCATGGTATTCGCGCCGGAGAAGTGACATGCAACTGAATCCGGTCCAGGTCACCCTCGCGGGCCGCACTGCGCGGCTCGTCGATCTTCCCGCGTTGCTCGGGCCGAAGCTCACGCGTCTGCCCGTCGTCCTGCGCCTGCTGCTCGAGAACGCCGTGCGATGCATGCAGGGCGTCGAACGCGGCGCCGCCGTGGCTGCGCTGCTGGCCTGGCTCGACACCGGTACCAGCGAGGCGGAGATCGAATTCCAACCCGGCCGCGTGCTGATGCACGACACGACGAGCACGCCGGCGCTGGTGGACATCGCGGCGATGCGCGATGCGCTGGCGGAGGCCGGCGTCGATCCGGCGCGGTTGAACCCGGTACTGCCGGTGGAGGTGTCGGTCGATCACTCGCTCGCGGTCGAGGCCTATGCGCAGGGTGATGCGCCGGCGCTGAACCTCGGCCACGAGATGCGGCGCAACCGTGAGCGCTATGCCTTCCTGCGCTGGGCCTCGGGCGCTCTGCGCAACGTGCATGTCAACCCGCCGGGCACGGGGATCATGCACACGATCAATCTTGAGCAACTCGCCACCGTGGTCACCACCGAGGAGCGCGAAGGGGCGACGTGGTTCGTGCCCGACATGATGATCGGGACCGACAGCCACACGCCGATGGTCAACGGCATCGGCGTGCTCGGCTGGGGCGTGGGCGGGCTGGAGGCGCAGACGGTGATGTTCGGAATGCCGACGATGCTGCGCATCCCGGACGTGATCGGTGTCGAGTTGCGCGGCGCGCTGCCGCCAGGCACGCTCGCGACCGACCTCGCGCTGGTGGTGACGCAGCGGCTGCGCACCATCGGCGTGGCCGGCGAGTTCGTCGAGTTCTTCGGGCCGGGCGTCTCGACCTTGAGTGCTGGCGAGCGCAGCGTCGTCGCCAACATGGCGCCCGAGTACGGGGCGACGACCGGCTTCTTCGCGGTCGATCAGGCCACCCTCGAGTACCTGCGCTCGACGGGCCGCGATGCCGCGCATGTCGATCTGGTGGAGGCCTACATGCGCCGAACCGGCCTGTGGTTCGACGCGGAAGCAACGCCGCGCTACACGCGCACGATAGCGATCGACCTCGCGACGGTCGGCATGCACATCGCCGGACCGAAGCGGCCGCAGGACCTGTTGCACTTCGGCCAGGCGCGCGGCACGCTCGCGGCGCTCGGTTTCCAACGCCGCGCTCCGCATGCGTTCATGCCGCGGCACCCGGTCGCCATCGCCGCGATCACGAGTTGCACGAACACCTCCGACCCGGCGCTGCTGATCGCCGCCGGCCTGGTTGCCCGCAAGGCGCGGCAACTCGGATTGAAGGTGCCGTCGTGGGTCAAGACCTCGCTCGGGCCGGGCTCGCCCGCCGCGGCGGCGTATCTGAAGCGCGCGGGCCTGGTCGACGACCTCGCCGCAGTCGGTTTCGACATCGTCGGCTACGGCTGCACCACCTGCATCGGCAACTCCGGTCCGCTGCCGGAGACGATCCGCGTCGCGCGCGCCGAGGGCTCGATCCACCCGGTCGCGGTGCTGTCGGGCAACCGCAACTTCCCCGGCCGCGTACATCCCGACATGGACCTTGGCTTCCTGATGTCGCCGCCGCTGGTGATCGCGTTCGCGCTCGCTGGCGACGCCGAGATCGACCTGAGCCAGGAAGCTGTGCAGGTCGATGGCCACGGCCGAGCAGTTCGCTTGAGTGACCTCTGGCCGACCCGCGCGGAGGTGGCGCAGGCGCTCGCGGCAGGAGCAGACCCAAGCGACTATCGGCGGGAGTTCGACATCGCCAGCCGCAACCCGGCCTGGGAAGCGTTGGGAAATGGGCTCGAAGCGCCCAAGTCGCCGCGCTTCGCGTGGAACCCGAAGTCCAACGCGCTGCGCCGCCCGCCGTTCGCGTCGGCCGACGCGGGCAGCCAGCTCGGACGCTTCGCGGCGTATCCGCTGCTGATCGTCGGCGACGACATCACCACCGACCACATCTCCCCAGCGAGTGCGATCCCGCCCGACAGCCTGGTGGCCGACTTCCTCGTCGAGCGCGGTGACGACCGCAACGACCTGAACGTCTTCGCCTCACGTCGCGGCAACTGGGAGGTAATGGTGCGCGCCGCCTTCCACAGCAAGTCGCTCGTCAACCTGCTGAAGCCCGACCTGCCGGTGGCGCACACCCTGCATGTGCCCAGCGGCGACGTGATGCCGATCTGGGACGTCGCCGCGCGGTATCGCGATGCAGGCGACGCGGTCGTGCTGGTCGCCGGCGAGCGCTACGGCACCGGCTCGTCGCGCGACTGGGCGGCCAAGGGGCAGCGTCTGCTCGGCATCCGCGCTGTGCTGGCTTCGAGCTTCGAGCGCATCCACCGCTCGAACTTGGTCGGCATGGGCATCCTGCCGCTGCGGCTGCCGAAGGGCGTGGGCCCCCAGACGCTGGGGCTTGTGCCCGGCGACCGCATCGAGATCGATGCGGTGCCCGAAACACTGTCGCCGCGGTGCGACATTCCGGTGCGCATCCTGCGTGCCAGTGGACGGGTCGAGCCGATGATCGCAACAGCAGCGGTCGAGACCCAACTCGAGGTGGAACTGTTGCGAGCCGGCGGCGTGATTCCGTCGATCCTGAAGAAGACGATCGCCCAGGAGGCATCCGCATGAGCATTTCGACAGAGGTCATCCAGGCGTTCGCCCCGACGGGCGCGCTGCGCGCGTCGATCAATCTCGGCAACCCGATCCTCGCCGGCACCGACCCCGCGACAGGCGCGGCACGCGGCGTCTCCGTCGATCTCGCCCGTGAGTTCGCCAAGCGCCTGGGCGTGCCGGTTGAACTCGTGGTGTTCGACGCCGCCGCCAAGTCGGTGCAGGCCGTCACCGACGAGCAGGCCGACATCGGCTTCTTCGCGATCGATCCGCTGCGCGGTGCCGGCATCGCATTCACCGCGGCCTACGTGCTGATCGAAGGCTGCTACCTGGTGCGAAACGACTCGCCGCTGCAATCCAACGACGAGGTCGATCGGGCCGGTCGCACCGTCGTCGTCGGCAAGGGCAGTGCGTACGACCTGTTCCTGACGCGCGAGCTGAAGCAGGCGACGATCGTTCGTTCGCTCACGTCCCCGACGGTCGTCGACACCTTCGTCGAACAGCGCGCCGACGTGGCCGCGGGCGTGAAGCAGCAGCTCGAAGGCGACGCCCAGCGCATCGGAGGCCTGCGGCTGCTGCCGGGCCGCTTCATGGTCATCCAGCAGGCGATGGGCGTGCCGAAGAGCCGGGGCGCCGGTGCGGCTGCATGCCTCAGCGCGTTCGTCGAAGAGATGAAGGCAAGCGGCTTCGTCGCTGCCGCGCTCCGACGGCATGGGATCGAGGGTGCGTCAGTGGCGCCAGCGGCGTAGCCGGCGATCCGCCGTCCACTGCCACATTCGTCCCGTCCGTGGCTTCATGATCCAGTGCGGCGCGCTGGCCGGGCGCCTCGGTCCAGTCGCCACGCCCCGCGCAGCATCTCGAGCAGCAAGTCGGTGTAGTTCATCCCGAGCCTGCGGGCGCCGATCGCGGTGAGGCTGTCCTGATCGTCGCGACCGGGGCGGCCGGCGCCCGTCATGTTGGGCTTCATGTTGAGATCGAAGAGCCGGTACACGCCGCCGGCATCCGCGCGGCAGTCGATGCGAATGGGCGCCATCGCCTCGACCAGCCGGGCCGCCTGGATGCACGCAGCTTCGAGTGCCTGGAACGGGGGCGTCGCCTCCATTGCCGGATCGATCGCGGCGCTGTTGCGCGTCACGGCAACGGCGCCGTTGTACGGGGCGACGCCTTGTTGGTGGTTAAAGCGTCTCACCGGGGGAAGCACCCACGGCGCGTCTGCACGAGACCGCGGGCACCTGCCGGACGAAGGCGGCATGACCGTCACCGTCACTTCCTCTCCGGCCAGGAACTCCTCGAGGATCAGTTGGTCGCCGAACTCTGCCGAAGCGAGTAGTCGGGTCGCAGCGGGCCAACGTTGAAGCGTCCTCGACCCTCGTGACGCCCTGGCTGCCTCGGCCGCGGACCGGCTTGACGACGAGCGGGTATGCAAAGCCCAGCTCCTTCAGTTTTCGCTGCCCGAGGTCATCGAGGCCGTGCACGGCGTCTCCTGCGGTCGCGCCGACCAAGACGGATCGGACCACCGGCAGCCCGCTGTTGCGCAGCAAGGTGTTCGTGGCGAATTTGTCGTCGAAGCGCTGCTGCGCGCTCGGTGTCTGTCCCACGACCCAAACGTCCTCCAGGAGCGCTTCGATCGGGTGTCGCTCGAACAGGACGGTGTTCGCCCACAGCGTGTCGGCACCATCCCGCAGCGCCTGGTGCAGCCCTTCTTCCGTGTCCGGATAGACCCAATCGAGCGCCACCGAGGGGTCGGGCTCCGCCTTCGGCGTTGCGACGACGCACCCGGCGGCCCGAAGGGCGAATGCAATGTCTGCCCCGCTGTCCGAGTAGCCGCCCGGCTTCGCGGCCTTGCGCACGCCTCCGAGGGTCGGCGGAGGCAGCGCCTGGTACAAGACCGCGACGCGAGGCGACTTGGAATCGCTCATGGCAGCGTGGAGGCCTGCCGCATCGAGTGAACAGGCAGACCTACTGCGTCAAGCGTCTTCACCCTTGAACTGCCGCAGCCCCTTGAACAGAAGCGGGGCCAGCAAAGCAGTCACCGCGATCGCGACCAGGATCGCCGAACTCGGATGCTTGAAGAACACGAAGTAGTCGCCAAGGCTGATCTGGAGGGCGCGCCGGAATTGGCTCTCGGCCATCGGTCCCAGGATGAGGCCGACAATCATCGGTGCGACGGGGTAGTCCCAGCACCGCATCAGGTAGCCGACGATGCCGAACACGACGAGCAGCACCAGCTCGGCAGCCGATGGGTTCGCGGCCACGGTGCCCATCGCGGCGAACACCAGGATGCCGGCGTACAGGTACGGCTGCGGAATCTTCAGCAGCTGCACCCACAGGCCCACGAGCGGCAGGTTCAGCACGAGCAGCATCAGGTTGCCGATCAGGAAGCTCGCGATCAGACCCCACACCAGGTCCGCATTGCTCACGAAGAGCAACGGCCCGGGCACGATGCCGTACTGCATGAAGCCGGCCAGCAGCATCGCTGCCGTGGCGGAGGTCGGAAGCCCGAGCGTGAGCAGCGGCACCATCGTTCCGGTGGCGGCGGCGTTGTTGGCCGCCTCGGGCCCGGCCACGCCTTCGATCGCGCCGTTGCCGAATTCGTCGGGGCGCGAGGTCAGCTTGCGTTCGAGCGTGTACGAGAGCAGCGTCGGCACCTCAGCGCCGCCCGCCGGCAACGCGCCGATCGGGAAGCCCAAGCCGAAGCCGCGCAGCCAGGCCTTCCAGCTGCGTCGCCAGTCGTCGAGCGTCATCCACAGCGAGCCGCGCACCGCCTCGATCGTCTCGTGCACGCCGCGGAAGCGTGACGCGACGTACAGCGTCTCGCCCATCGCGAACAGGCCGACGGCCAGCGTCGTGATAGAGATGCCGTCCAGCAGCGTGGGGATGCCGTAGGCCAGGCGCGACTGTCCCGTGAGCTTATCCAGCCCGACGAGCCCGAGCGTGAGTCCCAGCGCGAGACTCGTCAGGCCGCGCAGCACGGAGTCGCCGAAGGTGGCCGACACCGTGACCAGCGCCACCATCATCAGCGCGAAGTAGTCCCAGGGGCCGGCGGCCACGGCCAGGTCGACGATCACCGGTGCCAGCAGCGCGAGGCCGAGCGTGGCGATGGTTCCGGCCACGAATGAACCGATGGCCGCTGTGGCGAGTGCCGGGCCGCCGCGGCCGTTGCGGGCCATCTTGTGGCCTTCGATCGCCGTGGCGATCGAGGCCGCCTCGCCCGGTGTGTTGAGCAGGATGGCAGTCGTCGAGCTGCCGTACATGCCGCCGAAGTAGATGCCGGCAAACATGATCAGAGAGCCCGTCGGGTCGAGCTTGAAGGTCACGGGCAGCAGCAGCGCCACCGTGAGCGACGGGCTGATGCCCGGCAGGATGCCTACCAGCGTGCCGAGCATGACGCCGATGCCCGCGAACAGCAGGTTGCCCGGCTGCGCAGCGACTGACAGGCCCTGCAGCAGGGCCGTGAAGGTCTCACCCACGGTGTCTCTCCTCAGCCGACCAGCAGTCGTTCCAGCGGTCCCGACGGCAGCGTCAGCGACAGCGCTTGCGTGAAGAACAGGTAGATCACCAGCGAGAGCGCGATCCCCAGCACGACCGAGCGCACACGGATCGCCTCGCCGAAGCCGCGGGCCGTCGCGATGAACAACCACGCGGCCCCGAGCACGAAGCCGCCGCCGACCTGCATCACTGCGATCAGTCCGATCAGCGCCGACATGACCCATGCCAGGCTGCGGTGGTTACCGCGGTCCGCCTGCAGCCGCGCGCCGCGCGAGCGCCACGCGGTGACTCCGTGGGCGATGCCGAGGCCCGCCAGGAACACCGACACCAGCTTCGGGGCGACGCCGGGGCCGACGCCTGCTGTCGGCGCCGGCAGCCCGGTGGAGTCGATCCAGACCGCGATCGCGATGGCGAGCAGGCCGGCGCCGATCGCCGCCGCTGCCGCCGGCCGCGGGCCGGCGTCGTGGGTGCTCGGCGCGGAACCCTCGGTGACCTGCTCGTTCACTTGACGAGCCCAACCGACGTGAGGATCTCCTTGATGCGGACGTTCTCCGACTTCAGGAAGGCCGCGAACGTGTCGGCGTCCATGTAGGCGTCATCCCAGCTGCGCTGCTTGCGCACGGCGGCCCACTCCGGCGATTTCACCGCCTTGTCGACGGCGGCGACCAAGGCCGCCTTCTGCGCGGCCGAGAGCCCGGGCGGGGCGACGACGCCGCGCCAGTTGGTCAGCTCGATGTTCAGGTCCTGTTCCTTGAGCGTCGGAACATCGATGCCGGGCAGACGCGCCGCCGACGAGACAGCCACCGCGCGCAGCTTGCCGGACTTGATCATGCTTTCGAACTCGTTGTAGGTCGAAATGCCGGCGGTCACACGGCCCCCGAGCAGCTCCGCGAGTGCCTCGCCGCCGCCGGAGAACGGAACGTAGTTCAGCTTCGACACGTCGCCGCCAGCGGCCTTGGTGACGAGCGCCGCGAGGATGTGGTCCGCGCCACCGGCCGAGCCACCGTTCCACACCACCTTGCCGCTGTCCGCCTTCAGCGCGGCGGCAAGATCCTGGATCGACTTGTGCGGCGAGTTGGCGGGCACCACCACGGTCAGCGAGTCGCCCGTCAGGCGGGCGATCGGGGTCACGGTCTCGAGGGTCACCGGCGACTTGTTGGTCAGTACCGCACCGACGAGGTTGAAGCCCATCATCAGCAGTTGGCGACCGTCGCCATTGCCAGTGTTGACCACCTGGGCCAGGCCCGTGGTGCCGCCAGCGCCCGGCACGTTGACGACCTGGACCGACTTGGCCGCGCCCGTCGTCGTCATCACCTGCTGCAGGGCACGGGACGTGCTGTCCCAGCCGCCGCCCGCGCCGGCGGGTGCCGTGATCTTGAGTTCGAGGGCCTGCGCGAATGCCGGCGATGCGAAGGCGGCCAGCGAAAGGCAAGCGGCCGCAGCGGCCAATGTGGAGCGGCGATTCAGGGGCATGGATGTCTCCGTGTAATGCCCGTCGTTCCGGGCGAGTGGTGTGGCAGGAATCCTAGGCAGGCGCGCTGCCCGGGAAAATTGATGTCTTGCCAAGGGTTCGTTCTCGATCCGAGAACGGGACAGTTGTTGCCAGGGTTCGGGCGCTCGGGTCGGTCACTCGACCTTGACGTTGCCTTCCTTGACCACGCGCGCCCAGCGCGCGGACTGGGCCTTCATGAACTCGCCCATCTGCGCCGGGGTGCCACCCACGGGCACGGCGCCGATGACCACAAGGCGCTCCGCAACCGTCGGGTCCTTGAGGACCGCATTGATCTCGGTGTTCAGCCACTGCACGGCAGGAGCAGGCGTGCCCGCCGGCGCGACGATGCCGTACCAAACCGGCACGTCGAAGTCCTTCATGCCTTGCTCGGCAAACGTCGGCACGTCGGACAGCTCGCGCAGCCGGGCGTTGCCGGTGACGGCGATGGCGCGGACCTTGCCGCCCTTGACGTGGGGGAGTGCGGACGAGGCGGTGTCGAACATCATCTCGATCTGGCCACCGATCAGGTCGGTGACGGCCGGCGCGCTGCCTTTGTACGGGACATGCACCATGTCGGTCTTGGTCAGCAGCTTGAACAGCTCCCCGCCGAGGTGAACCGAGGTGCCCGCGCCGCCCGAGCCGAAGTTCAGCTTGCCCGGCTTCGCCTTCGCCGCGTCCACCAGGCCCTTGACATCCTTGATCGGCGATGCGGCCGGCACGATCAGCACCGTGGGTGCGGTCGCGATGTGGGCGACCGGCGCGAAGCTCTTGTCGGCGTCGTACTTGAGGTTCGGATAGAGGTGCGGGTTGATCGACAGCGTGATCTGGCCGAGCAGCAGGGTGTAGCCGTCAGCCGTGGCACGTGCGACCGCCTCGTTGCCGATGTTGGTGCCCGCGCCGCCCTTGTTCTCGATGATGAAGGTCTTGCCGGTGCGCTCGCCCAGCTTCGTGATGATGAGGCGGGCGATGTTGTCGCTGCCGCCGCCGGCCGCGAAGGGAACGATCACGGTCACGGGCTTGGTCGGGTACGCCTGAGCGAAGCTCGGGCCGGTGGCAAAGGCCAGTGCCGAGGCGGCCGTTGCGGCGCCGATGAGCAGTCGTCGATTCATTCGGTGTCTCCTGAGGGGTGTAGATCGAAGCTTCCGAGTACAGTGCGTTTATTTAATCAGAAACACAATCAAGCCGTCAACAGAACCGAGTCATGGTTTTCCCTGATGTCTGCTGATGGACAATCCGGCGTGACTTGGATGTCCAATAGAGCGTCGGCGTGCGCCTGCGCCTTCAACTACTGTTGTTCCCTATGGCCTCGGACCTCACCCTCAGTCAGCAGAAGGCATTGCGCGAGATCGTTGGCTACATCCGCCGCGAGCGGCTGCCCGTGGGAACTCGCCTGCCGGAATGGACCCTTGCGAACCTGACGGGAACCTCGAGGTCGCCTGTGCGGGTCGCGCTCGAACGCCTGGTCGAGGCCGGGGTGGTCCGGTACGACAAGAACCGCGGGTACTCGGTGATCGCCGACGCGGAGCGCCTGCCCAAGGATGTCGTCGACGAGATGAACTCGGCCGACGACCCGCTCTATCTTCAGGTCGCCGAGGCCCGTTTCCGGGGCGAGTTGCCCGAGTCGGTCACCGAGGCTGACCTGACGCGCCTCCTCGGTGCCTCGCGCAACGAGGTGCGGCGGGTGCTTGTGCGCGCCCAGGCGGAGGGGTGGGCCGAGAAGGAGGCCGGCTACGGCTGGACCTTCCTGCCGATGATCGATTCGCTCGAGGCGTACGACGACATGTACGCGCTGCGCCTGGCGATCGAGCCGGCGGGCATCCTTAGCCCGAAGTTCAAGCCGGACATGCGCGAGCTGCTCGAACTGCGCGCCGAGCAGCAGGCCATCCTGGACGGGGTCCAGCAGACTGCGACCGAGCGGTTCGAGTCCAACGCCAGGTTCCACGAGGCGATCGCCGCGTGGTCGGGCAACCGCTTCACGCTGCAGACGCTGCGCCGTCTCGACCAGATGCGCCGCTTGGCTGAGTACCGGCAGGCCAGGCAGGATCTCCCCAGGCTGGCGCTTGCGCGCGAGCACCTGGACATCCTCGCGGCCATCGAGATCGGCGACACGCTGGCGGCCGCCAGCCTCATGAAGCAGCACCTGAGCGGCGCGAGGCTGAAGAAGGTCACCGGAGAGGCCTTCGACCGCGCGACCGCAGCCGCGCCCCGGGCTAGGTCCGAGCCCCTCGCCGCGGCCAAGTAGGCGCGCTTCTGCGCCAGTCCGGCGCCATGCTCGCCGGACGCTCTCCCGTGCAACCTGCTCGGGCCTTCGCGCGCGACGCGCTGAAATGGCCTTGCTTCCGAGCGCCCTTGAAGACATGCGTTTTCGTGTTGACAAACGCATTATGGTCACCTAGAGTTCGCTGCGTTTATTCATGCACAAAGTAACTCAAAGATGAGCAAGCCGGAGACAGAGACGAGCGGGTCGCGGATCGACACGCACGCCCATGTGTTCCATCCGGGCTTGCGCGTCATCGAGTCGCGCCGCTTCACGCCGAACTACGACGCCTCGCTGCCCCGCTACCTTGCGGAGCTCGACCGCAACGGCGTCGGGTACGGGGTGATCGTTGCCCTGAGCGTCCTGGGCAACGACAACTCGTACATGCTCGAAAGCCTTCGCGAGGCCGCGGGCCGCCTGCGGGGTGTCGTCGGCATCGACCCGGCCACCGACCTTCCGAAGTTCGACGACTTCGCCGCCGCCGGGGTCGTGGGCGTGCGCGTCAACCTCACGGGGGGTCTTCCGGTGCCTCGCTTCAACGAAGGCCCGTGGGCCGACGCAGTCGCCGAGTGCGTCCGGCGCGACTGGCACATCGAGATCAACGACCGCTGCGGCCGGCTGCACGAGTCGGTCGAGCAACTGCTCGCCGCCGGCGCACGAGTCGTCGTCGACCACTTCGGCATGCCCGACCGGACGCTCGGCATCGCCGACCCGGGATTCGCGCGACTGCTCGGGTTCGCCTCGAGCCGCCGCGTCTGGGTCAAGCTGTCGGGCGACTACCGCTTCGACCCGAGCGTCGCAGTCGTGGCCGCATCGCAGCTCTTGAGGGCCTATGGACCCGACCGGCTGCTGTGGGCCAGCGACTGGCCCTTTACGCAGCACGAGAGCACCGA
>JAEUPI010000004.1 GCA_016790175.1 Burkholderiaceae bacterium
ATCCGGTGCGCGCGCCGCAGATGCAGGCCTACATGAAGTCGGCGTTGCCGTTTCTCGGCATCCCGGCGCCGCTGCGGCGCACGCTTCAGGCCGAGGCCGTGGCCGCGCACCCGGCGTCCAACGTGGACGAGCTGGCGCGGGCCATGCACACGCTGTGGCGCGAGGCGCGTTGCCGCGAGGAGCGCTATGCGGCGATGGAGCTGGCCCGCGAGCGGCCGCATCGCGCACTGCTGGGTCCCGACCTGCTGCCGATCTATGAAGAGATGATCGTCGATGGCGCCTGGTGGGACTATTGCGACGACATCTCCGGCACCGCGATCGCCGCGCTGCTGCAACGCCACCCGGCCCGGATGAAGCCGTTGCTGCGGCGCTGGGCCCGGGGCCCCGACCTCTGGCTGCGGCGGGCGGCCATGCTGTGTCAGCGGCGCATGAAGGCTGGGTTCGATGCGGTGCTGCTGTACGACTGCATTCTGCCGTCGATCGGCCGCGGCCGCTTTGCCGACGAGTTCTTCATCCGCAAGGCCGTCGGCTGGGCGCTGCGCGAGCGCTCGTATGCCGCCCCCGACGAGGTCCGCGCGTTCCTGCGCGAGTACGACGCGCAGCTCGCGCCGCTGACCCGGCGCGAGGCGCTGAAGGCCTTGCAGCGGCGCGGCGGCGTTTGAGCCGGCGCAAGTCCGTCACACCGGCGCCGAAACCCGCCCCCTTGAAACCGCCGGGGCCCGTCCCTAGCTTGGGCGTACGGGGCGCTGCAGGTGCCTCGTCCCCATCCAGACATTCGGAAGGAATTCACCATGTACCGTAGCTTGTTTTCGCGCGACCTGTTCGGCGAACTCGACCGCCTGCAGCGTGAGATGCAGAGCGCGTTCGATCTCTCGCCCGCCATTCGTGGCTTCGGCGGCATCGGCCGCAGCGGCTATCCGGCGTTGAACGTCGGCGCCACACCGCAGTCGGTGGAGGTGTTCGCGTTTGCGCCCGGCCTCGACCCGGCCTCGCTCGACATCAACCTCGACCGCGGCGTGCTCACCATCGCCGGCGAACGCAAGGCCGCGCTGCCGGCCAGCGACGAGAAGACCACCGTCCACGTGAACGAACGTGCCGCCGGGCGCTTCCGCCGCGTGGTGAGCCTGCCCGACGACATCGACCCCAACGCGGTGAGCGCCAGCTACACCGACGGCGTGCTGCGCGTGAGCGTCAAGCGCCGCGAGGCCGCTCAGCCGCGCCGCATCACCGTGCAGTGACCCTATCGATGGAGGATCGACGATGAATACCGTGACGACGACCGACAAGACCGCTGCCGCACGCCCCGAGCCGGCGCTGCTGCCGCCGGTGGACGTGGTGGAAGACGCCACCGGCATCACGCTGTATGCCGACATGCCCGGCGTGCCGCGCGACAAGCTGAGCCTGCGCGTCGACGGCGACCAGCTCACGCTCGAAGGCGAGATGGTGGTGCCGCTGCCGCAGGGCATGGAGCCGAGCTATGCCGACGTGACGCTCTCGCGCTACCGCCGCGCGTTCACGCTGAGCAAGGAGCTCGATGCCGAGAAAGTCAGCGCCGAGCTCAGCAACGGCGTGCTGCGCGTGCGCATCCCGAAGGCCGATCACGCGCAGCCGCGCAAGATCAGCGTCCAGGTGAACTGAGCGACGGGCGGGCCTCACCGGGCGATCGGTGAGGCCCCTTCGCCCGGCTCGGGGCCGCCGAGCGCGACCACCGTGTCGCGGATCAGGTGGCCCGAGATCGAGAAACGCGGCGGGATCTTCGGCAGCGCGTCGAGCGCATACCAGCGCGCGTCTTCGATCTCGCCGGCCTGCGGCACGATCTCGCCGCGCACCCAGCGCGCGGTGTAGGCGATCATCAGGCTGTGCGGGAAGGGCCAGTTCTGGCTGCCGTAGTAGCGCAGGTCGGTGACCTCCACGCCCACCTCTTCGGCCACCTCGCGGTGGATGCACTGCTCCAGCGATTCGCCCGGCTCCACGAAGCCGGCAAGCGCGCTGTAGACGCCGGGCACATAGTGCGGCGAGCGTGCGAGCAGGACTTCGCCTTCTCTATAGATCAACACCATCATCGCCGGGCTCAGGCGCGGATACGCGGTGTGCCCGCAGCTCGGGCATTTGCGCGCACGCTCGCCCGGCTGCGCGGTGGTGGGCGTGCCGCACACGCCGCAGAAGCGGTGCGCGCGGTCCCATTCGAGGACCTGCGCCGCGCGGCCCGCCACGCCCATCAGCGGCTCGCCAAAGGCCATCATCGCCGCGCGAAGCGGCAGGCGCCGCCAGCCGGCGGGCACCTCGGGCAGCGTGAAGGCCCAGCAATCCAGGCCGTCGAGGCGGCCGAGGTAGTGGCGTGCCGGCGCCAGCGGCTCGAACGGCGCAAGGCTGCCTGGCGGCAGCACCGGTGCGTCGCCTTCCGGCAGCAGCAACTGGCCCTCGACGAACGCAAAGACCCACGCGCGTTCGGTGACCCGGGCGGGCAGTTGGACAGCGGGCTCGAAATGCATCGTGTGGCGAAGGCCGGTCGGCCGAGGCTGCATTCTCGCTCCCCATGGTTCATAGAATGGGCCTCACCTTCGGAGATGCCCCGTGCTCGTCGAACGCATCTGGACCGACAACGCCTATCGCAACTACAACTACCTGGTCGCCTGTGCCGAAACCGGCGAGGCGCTGGCGATCGACCCGCTCGATCACGGCCAGTGCCTGCAGGTGGCCAAGCGCAACGGCTGGCGCATCACGCAGATCCTCAACACGCACGAACACGGCGACCACACCGGCGGCAACGCCGCGGTGGTGGCCGCCACCGGTGCCAAGGTGATCGCGCATCACCAGGCCGGCGGCAAGATCCCCGGCATGGACCGCGGCGTGAAGGCGGGCGACGTGATCCGGGTCGGCAAGACGGTGGAGCTCGAGTGCATGGACACGCCGGGCCACACGATGTGCCACATCTGCCTGCGCGCGCATGGAGCGGTGAATGCGATCTTCTCGGGCGACACGCTGTTCAACGCCGGTGCCGGCAACTGCCACAACGGTGGCGATCCTGCGCTGTTGTTCGCCACCTTCGTCGAACAGCTCGCCACGCTGCCGGACGACACCTTGGTGTACCCGGGGCACGACTACATCGAGAACAACCTGAACTTCACGCTGTCGCGCGAGCCTGACAACGTGGCCGCGAAGGCGCTGCTGCCGGTGGTGGCCGATCAGGATCCGGCGCAGGCACTCGTCACGACGCTGGCGCAGGAAAGGACCTTCAACACCTTCTTCCGCCTCACCAGCGCCAGCGTGATCGCCCGCCTGCGCGAGGCGTTTCCCGATCTGCCGGAACGGCCCGACGCGAAGACCGTGTTCATCAAGCTGCGCGAGCTGCGCAACAAGTGGTAGGGAGCTGCCGAACCATGGCCTACACGCTGCACGGATTCAGCCAGTCGGGCAACACCTTCAAGGTCGCCTTCGCGCTGCGCGCGATGGGCCAGCCGTTCGAGACGGCTTTCGTCGACTTCATGCACGGCGTGACGCGCACGCCCGACTGGCGCGCCGGCACCAACGCGATGGGCGAGGTGCCGGTGCTCGACGACGGCGCCAAGCGCCTGACGCAAAGCGGCGTGATCCTCACCTATCTCGCCGACAAGCATGGCCGGTTCGGCGGCCGCAGTGCCGACGAACGCCTCGACGTGCTGCGTTGGCTGTTCTTCGACAACCACAAGTTCACCAGCTATTTCGCCAGCTACCGCTTCAACAAGGCCTTCGGCCCGGCCGCGCCCGACCCGGCCGTGATGGGCTGGCTCAAGGGCCGCATCGACAACGCCTTCGGCATCGTCGACAAGCATCTGGCCGGCCGCAGCTATCTGGTCGGCGATGCTCCGACGATCGCCGACTTCTCGCTCAGCGGCTATCTGTTCTACCCGGCGGCCGAAAGCGGCATCGACCTCGCGGCCACGCACCCGAACCTGGCCGCCTGGGTCGCCCGGCTGCGGGCCGTGCCCGGCTGGGGCGACCCTTACGAGGTGCTGCCTGGCGCGCGCATCGCGCCGAAGTGGTGAGTGCTTGCGGGCTGGGCGCCTTGGCCCCGACAGACAGGCCATGACGAACACCACGGCCCGCGCGATGCATTGGCGCTTGACCGGGGTCGGTGTCTTGCTCGTCGCCATTGCGCCGGCGGCTCGTGCGCAGAGCGCGAACTGCGAGACCTTCAAGGAGCGGCTTGCCGCCAGCCTCGAAGCCAAGGGGGTACACGGGTTTGCGCTCGAGATCGTGCCCCGTCGCACACCGGTGCCGTCGGGCGCTCGCGTGGTGGGCTCCTGCGATGGCGGCGCCTACACGGTGCTGTATCGCCGCTGGGCGGCCGCGGGT
>JAEUPI010000021.1 GCA_016790175.1 Burkholderiaceae bacterium
GCCGGGATCGGCGGCATCGTCGCGTGCCAGGCGTTCCAGGCCTCGCGCATCGCGGCCAGACGCTCGGGCTCGCGCGGCGCGCGGTTCGCCCGCTCGCGTTCGTCGGACGGAATGTGGAACAGGTATTCGTGGCCGTCGACCACCAGGTACTTCCAGTCGCCGTCGCGCAGCGCACGCTGGCTGCGATGGTTCATGCGCCAGTGCATCGGGCGGCGGAAGGTCACGCCCGCATCGCGCAGCACCGGCAGCAGCGACACGCCGTCGAGCGGATAGTCGGGGTGCGCTGCAACGCCTGCGGCGTCGAGCATCGAGGCCGACCAGTCCATCGTCAGGCCGTGCTGCGCGCTGGTGCGGCCCGGCGCGATCACCGCCGGCCAGTGGGCGATGCAGGGCACGCGGATGCCGCCTTCGGTGAGGTCCATCTTGCCGCCCACCAGCGGCCAGTTGTCGGAGAAGCGTTCGCCGCCGTTGTCGCTGGTGAAGACCACCAGCGTGTCGCGTTCGCGGCCGGTCTCGCGCAGCGTGTGCATCAGCTGGCCGATGCCTTCGTCCATGTGCTGGATCATGCGCTGGTAGGTGTGCACGTTGCCGCCGTGCAGGTGAAACAGGTTGTCTTTCACCTCGTCGGCCATGGCGACGTCGTCGCGGGTCTCCCAGGGCCAGTGCGGCGCGGTGTAGTGCAGGCTGAGGAAGAACGGCGACCGGCTGGCGCCTGTGACGCGCATCAGCCACTGCACCGCGCGGTTGGTGATCAGATCGGTCAGGTAGCCGATGTCGTGGTGTTCGTCCTCGCCGCTCCACAGGTCGTGCGCGCCGCGGGTGTCGTTGTGGTTGAAGTAGTCGACGCCGCCCGACATCGGGCCGAAGAACTCCTCGTAGCCCGAACGCAGCGGGCCGAAGGCCGGCGGATAGCCGAGGTGCCACTTGCCGATCAGTGCGGTGCGGTAGCCGGCATCGCGCAGCAGCGACGGCAGCGTGGGGTGTTCGGGCGGCAGACCCAGCGTGGTGCTGCCGCGGCTGCGGCTGCTGATCGGCTCCTCGGCGGCGCCGCGCAGCCGGTACTGGTAGCGCGCCGTCATCAGCGCGAAGCGCGTCGGCGAGCACACCGGCGAGTTGGCATAGCCCTGCGTGAATCGCAGGCCTCGCGCGGCGAGTTCGTCGAGCGCCGGCGAGACGCGGCCGAACGGCGCCTCGCGGCCGCCGTAGCAGCCGAGGTCGGCGTAACCGAGGTCGTCGGCGACGATGAAGATGAAGTTGGGACGAGCCTGCTGCATGGAACGAGAGTGTGCGGCGCCCCACGGGCCCGTTGCGCAGCCTCAAGCTTGGGAGATTCCCTCAAACCCGCACCGGGCCAGCCGGGTCGAACGGCGAGAATGGCGACATGACGATGCTCCGGATCGCCTGCGTCGGGCATGCCACGCTCGACCATGTGTTCGAGGTCGAGGCGCTGCCCGTGCGGCCCACCAAGACCCCCTCGCACCGCTACCAGAGCGGTGCCGGCGGCATGGCCTTCAACGCCGCCGTGGCCGCGGCCCGGCTCGGCGCGGCAGTGCGTTTGATCGGCCGCGTCGGCAGCGAGCCCGAGGTGCAGCGCCTGCGCGACCGCCTGCGCAGCGAGGGTATCGAAGATCGCGCGCTGATGAGCGTGCCCGGCGCACGCACCAGCGTGTCGGCGATCGTGGTCGATGCGCGCGGCGAGCGGCAGATCTTCAACCACCGCGGCGACGCAATTGCCCGCGGCCCGGCGCTCGACGAGCGCGTGCTGCAGGGGGCCGACGTGGTGCTCGCCGATCCGCGCTGGGTGGCCGGGGCCCGCCAGGCGCTCGCCTGGGCGCGTGCGCGCGGCGTGGTGTCGGTGTTCGACGCCGACGTGGCGCCGCAGGCCGATCTGCAGGCCCTGGTGCCGCTGGCGCAGTGGGTCGTGTTCTCCGAGCCGGGCACCCAGGCCTTTGCGCCGGGCTGCGACGAAGCGCAGACCCTGGCGCGGGCGCTGGCGCTGGGCTGCGAGGCGGCGATGGTCACGCGCGGCGAGCGCGACGTGCTGTGGCAACGGCGCGGCGGGCCGCTGCGCAGCGCGGCCGTGCCGCGCATCGACGCCGTGGACACCACCGGCGCCGGCGACGTGTTTCACGCCGCGCTCGCGCTGGCACTGGCCGAAGGCCTTGCCGACGACGATGCAGTGGCCTTCGCCGCGATGGCCGCGTCGCTGAAATGCCTGCAGGGCCCGGGGGTGCTCGGCGCGCCTCGGCGCGCGGCAGTCGAGAGCGCGCTGCGGCAGCACATGAAGATCCTGGCATGAAGATCGTGATCCTGGGGGCGGGCCGCGTCGGCGAGAGCGTGGCCGAAAGCCTGGCGTCCGAGCGCAACGACATCACGGTGATCGATACCGACCCCGTGCGCCTGGCCGACCTGCAGGACCGGCTCGACCTGCGCGGCGTGGTCGGCAACGGCATCCAGCCGTCGGTGCTGCAGCAGGCCGGCATCGAGGACGCCGACATGCTGCTCGCCTGTGCGCCGATGGACGAGACCAACCTCGTCGTCTGCAAACTCGCGCACGACCTGTTCAACGTGCCGACGCGCATTGCGCGCATCCGCTCGCCCGAGTTCGTGGCCGGCACGCCGCTGATGGACAACGGCGGCTTTTCGGTCAACGAGATCATCTGTCCCGAGCAGTCGGTGACGGCCTATGTGCGCAAGCTGGTGCAGTACCCTGAGGCGCTGCAGGTGCTGGAGTTCGCCGACGGCATGGTCAGCCTGGTCGCGGTGCGCGCGGTCGCCGGCGGCGTGCTGGTGCAGCACAGCCTGGCCGAGCTTCCGCAGCTGATGCCGCAGGCGCAGATGCGCATCGTGGCCATCTACCGGCAGGACAAGGCGCTGGCCGATCTCGACGGCCACACCCGCGTCGAGCCGGGCGACGAGGTGTTTCTGCTCGCCGCCACCGAGCAGATCCGCACCGTGCTGGGCACCTTGCGCAAGATGGACCGGCCGGTCAAGCGCTTGATGATCGCCGGCGGCGGCAAGGTGGGCCTGCGGCTGGCGCGCGAGCTGCAGGGCGAATGCCAGCTGAAGATCATCGAAGCCAATGCGCAGCGCTGCGACTACCTGGCCACGCAGCTGCCGGGCGAGGTGCTCGTGTTGCACGGCGACTCGACCGACGAGGACCTGATGGCCGACGAGAACGTCGACGACATGGACCTCTTCTTGGCGCTGACCAGCGACGACGAGGACAACATCATGGCCAGCCTGCTGGCCAAACGGCTCGGCGCGCGGCGCGTGTTCGCGCTGATCAACCGCCGCGCCTATGCCGACCTGGTGCAGGGCTCGCAGATCGACATCGCGATCTCGCCGGCACAGGCGGTGATCGGCGAGCTGCTGGCCCATGTGCGCCGTGGCGACGTGGTGGCCGTGCACAGCCTGCGCCGCGGGGCCGCCGAGGCGCTGGAGGTGGTGGTGCGCGGCGACCGCAAGACCTGCAAGGTGGCCGGCCGCCGCATCGAGGAGATCGCGCTGCCCTCCGGCGCGCAGATCGGCGCGATCGTGCGCACCATCCACGATGCCGAGGACTATCACAAGGTGATCGTCCCGCACCATGACACCGTGATCGAGACCGGAGACCACGTGATCGTGTTCGTGCCGCGCAAGCGAATGGTGCGCGAGATCGAGAAGCTGTTCCAGGTCAGCGCCACCTTCGGGTTCTGAATGGGTGCTCTGGCCGTCGTCGCGTTGGTCGGCCGCCTGGTGGTGCTGTTCGCGCTGCTGATGCTGGTGCCGCTCGCATTCGCCTGGGCGGATCACGACCGCGGCGAGCAGGCATTCATCACCTCGACCGCCATCACAGCCCTCGTGGGCATCGCGATGAGCCTGGCGATGCGCCGATTTCGACGCGAACTGCAGCCGCGCGATGGTTTCGTGCTGGTCGGCCTGACCTGGCTACTGCTGCCGGCGTTTGGCGCGCTGCCGCTGCTTCTGGCGATTCCCGGACTGAGCGTCACGGATGCCTATTTCGAGGCCATGTCGGGCTTCACCGCCACCGGTGCCACTGCACTTGCCGGGCTCGATGCGCTGCCGCTGAGCGTCAACGTGTGGCGCTGCTTCATGATGCTGGTGGGCGGGCTCGGCATCATCGTGCTGGCTGTCGCGATCCTGCCGCTGCTGGGGGTCGGCGGCACGCAGCTGTTTCGCGCGGAGACCGCCGGCCCGCTGAAGGACCAGAAGCTCACGCCGCGAATCGCCGAGACGGCGCGCGGCCTGTGGACGGTGTACTTCGTCGTGGCTCTTCTGTGCATGCTGGCCTACCGCTGGGCCGGCATGAGCTGGAGCGATGCGTTCATGCACATGTGCACAACGGTCAGCCTGGGGGGCTTCTCGTCGCACGACCTGAGCTTCGGTTTCTGGAACTCGCCGCGCGTCGAGGCCGTGGCCATCGTGTTCATGCTGATCGCGGGTGTGAACTTCGCGCTGTATTTCTTGGCCTGGCGGCAGCGGTCTTTGTTGGTCTTGTGGCGCGACGTGGAGTTGCGCGCCTTTGTCGGCGCTCTGGCCGGCAGCATCGCCTTGATCGTGCTGTTCCTGATGGCCAACCGCAGCTATCCGACCTTCGAGGACGCACTGCGCCACACCGCGTTCCACGTCATTTCCATCGCCACCACGACCGGCTTCGCCAGTTACGACTATGCGCAATGGCCGGTGTTCGCGCCGCTGCTGATGATCCTGCTCGGCTGCTTCGCCACCTGTGCCGGCTCGACCGGCGGCGGCATCAAGATGGTGCGCATGTTGCTGCTGCTGAAGCAGTCGCGCCGAGAGCTTGTGCGCATCGTGCATCCCCATGTCGTCAATCCGGTGGTGCTCGGCGGCGGCGCCGTCGGGCCGCGCGTGATGCAAAGCGTGATCGCGTTCATGATGGTGTACGGTGCGTCGCTGGTCTCGCTGACGATGCTGCTGCTGTTTTCCGGGCTGGACGTGCTGACCGCCTTCACCGCAGTGGTCGCGTGCGTCAACAACATCGGCCCGGGCCTCGGTGAGGTCGGGCCCGCGGTCAACTACGGCGGGCTGAGCGATTTCCAGACCTGGGTCTGCACGTTTGCGATGTTGCTGGGCCGGCTCGAGCTGCTGTCGGTGCTGGTGCTGTTCACACCGGCGTTCTGGCGTCGGTGACTTTGGGCGTTCAGCGCGAGCCGCAGACCGCGCAACCCGCATGTCGCGCGATGCGGATCTCGCTCCACTGCATGGCGCGTGCGTCGAGCAGCAGCAGCCGCCCGGCCAGCGACGTGCCCACGCCGGCCAGCAGCTTCAGGGCTTCGGCCGCCTGCATCGTGCCGATGATGCCCACCAGCGGCGCGAACACGCCCATCGTGGCGCACTGCGTCTCCTCCAGCGTGGCCTCGGGCGGGAACACGCAGGCATAACAGGGCGACGCCGCGTCGCGCGGGTCGTACACCGAGATCTGCCCGTCGAAGCGGATCGCCGCGCCGGCCACCAGCGGCACCCGGTGCGCCACGCAGGCGGCATTCACGGCATGGCGCGTCGCGAAGTTGTCGCTGCAGTCGAGCACGACGTCGGCGTCGGCCACCAGCGTGTCGAGCGCGGCCGCGTCGGCGAGCTGCACCAGCGGCCGCACCTGCACGTCGGGGTTGATCGCGGCGATCGACCGCTGCGCCGACTCGGCCTTGGGCGTGCCCACACGCGCGAGGTCGTGCGCGATCTGCCGCTGCAGGTTGGTCACGTCGACGGTGTCGTGGTCGACCATCGTGATGCGGCCGACGCCGGCGCTGCCGAGGTAAAGCGCCACCGGCGATCCCAGGCCGCCGGCACCGATGACCAGCGCATGCGAGGCGAGCAGTCGCGCCTGGCCTTCGATGCCGATGTCGTCGAGCAGGATATGGCGCGAGTAGCGCAGCAGCTGGTCGTCGTTCACGGGCGTGGAGGATAGCCCCTGACCGGCAGCCACGCATCGGCAAGTGCCGAATTCGACCTGTCGGTCGACCGCGAGGCTGCCTATGATTCACAGGCCATGCGTGAAACCGATGCCTTCCGGCGCTTCGCAGACCAGCTGCTGGCCGGCGTGCCGTCGCTGGCGGCCAAGGTGTGCGAGCGCGCGCATGGACAACTCCAGGGCGCCTCGGTGTCGCAGGCGGCGGCTGGCGACCGGCATCACACGTTGGCCGTGCTGCAGCTCACCCGCCCCGGCGTGAAGGGCCTGGCTGCCGCATTCTCGGCGGCGCTGCGCGAGCAGCTGCGCGAGGAACTCGAGCGCGACGGCGCGAATGCGGCGCCGCCGGCCGCACCCACCACGGAGCCGTCGCTCGACGGCCTGACGCTGGTCGACGACACCCAGATCGAAGAGGACATAGAGGTCGCCCGCGTGATCCAGCAGGTGGACACCGCCGCCGAGGCCGACCTGCGTGACTTGCGGGCGCTGCTGGCCACGCTGCGCGGTGCCGAGGAGGCCGTGCCCGAACTGCATCCGATGCGG
>JAEUPI010000069.1 GCA_016790175.1 Burkholderiaceae bacterium
GGCCGGCGCGTTCCAGATGCTGCGCTCGAACGACCTGATCTGGTCGTACCGCCTGAACAACTACCTGCTCGGCAAGCGCGCGCCGATGAACGACCTGATGGCCTGGAACGCCGACCCGACGCGCATGCCGTACCGCATGCACTCCGAGTACCTGCGCCAACTGTTCCTCGACAACCAGCTCGCCGAGGCGCGCTACCGCGTCGACGATCGCCCGATCGCGCTGACCGACATTCGCGCGCCGATCTTCGCGGTCGGCACGCTGGCCGACCACGTGGCGCCGTGGCGCTCGGTGTACAAGATTCACCTGCTCAGCGACAGCGAGATCACCTTCGCGCTGACCAGCGGCGGCCACAACGCCGGCATCGTCTCCGAGCCCGGCCACCCGAACCGCAGCTTCCAGCTGCTGACGCGACAGGCGGACGACGTCCACCTCGACCCGGACACCTGGCTGCAGACCGCACCGCGCACCGAAAGCTCATGGTGGCCGGCGTGGGAAAGCTGGCTGCGCAGGCGCGCGGGCAAGCGCGTGCCGCCCCCGCCGATCGGTGCGGCGGAGCTCGGCTCGCCGGCGCTGGACGACGCGCCAGGTCGCTATGTTCTTGTCCCTTGAGGAGGCGAGGATGCGCGCATCGATGCGATCGGCACCGGACCTCGCCGCGCTGGCGAACCTCGCCGGAAAGAAGGGGCTCGTGGTCGGCATCGCCAACGAACACAGCATTGCGTACGGCTGCGCGCGCGCGATGCGCCAGTTCGGCGCAACGCTGGCATTGACCTACCTGAATGACAAGGCGCACCCATACGTGCGGCCACTCGCCGAGCAACTCGAAGCCGACATCCTCTTGCCCCTCGATGTGCAGCAGCCTGGCCAGATGGAAGCGACGTTCGCCGAGATGGCGCAAAGGTGGGGCAGGCTCGACTTCGTGCTGCACGCGATCGCGTATGCCCCCAAGCAGGACCTGCTTGGCCGGGTGATCGACAGCAGCCCGGACGGCTTTGCCACCGCGATGGACGTCTCGTGCCACTCGTTCATCCGGATGGCCCGAATGGCCGAGCCGCTGATGAAGGACGGCGGCGCATTGGTCACGATGAGCTACTACGGCGCACAGAAGGCGATCGAGCAATACGGGATCATGGGCCCGGTCAAGGCGGCACTCGAAGCCAGCGTCCGCTACCTCGCACTGGAACTGGGACCCAAGGGCATCCGCGTGCACGCCGTCTCGCCCGGGCCGATCAGGACCCGCGCAGCTTCCGGTATCGGCGGCTTCGACGAACTGCTGGAACGGGCAGCAGCGCAAGCGCCTGAACGCCTACTGGTCGACATCGACGACGTCGGCGTCGTCACGGCCCTTCTCGTCAGCGAGGCCGCGCGGGCATTGACCGGCAACGTCGTCTTCGTCGACGCGGGGTATCACATCGTCGGCTAGAAGCATTCGAGCCGCACCCGAGAACTCACTTTGTGTTGCCAGAGGTTGATGCCATGGATGAACTTGCCCCCGCCGATGCCGATCCCGAGCTCTGGATCGAGAACCACCCGCTGTCGGAGATCCGCGCCGGCGCAGGCGCCAGTCTCAAGCGCACGGTCACCAAGTCCGACATCCTGCTTTTCGCGAAGGTGTCTGGCGACGTCAACCCGGCGCATGTCGATGCGGCATTTGCGAAATCGTCGCAGTTCGGCGAGATCATCGCGCACGGCATGCTGGGCGGTGCGCTGATCTCCACCGTGCTGGGCACCCGCTTCCCTGGGCCCGGCACGATCTACGTCGGCCAGTCGCTGAAGTTTCGCAAACCCGTGCACGTCGGCGACACGCTGACGGCGTCGGTGACGGTGACCTCCATCGACGCAGCGCGGCGGCGCGTGTTCCTGGACACGCGTTGCGTCGATCAGGAGGGTGGCGTGGTGATCGAAGGGCAGGCAGAAGTCCTCGCGCCAACGGAGAAGCTGCGCATTCGCCGCGCCGATCTGCCGGAGGTTCTGGTCGCCGACAAGACTCTGCGCTACGAGCAACTGCTGGCCGCCGCGCGTGGGCTGGCGCCGATTCGCATGGCGGTCGTCCATCCCTGCTCGCGCGAGGCCCTCGAAAGTGCACTCGATGCGGCACGCCTCGGACTCATCAAGCCGCTGCTGCTCGGCCCGGCCGCGAAGATCGACGCCGTGGCCCGGCAGCACGGTCTGGACGTTGGCGCGACCCCGGTGCTCGACGTCCCCCATAGCCACGCCGCGGCTGCCAAGGCGGTCGAGCTGGCGCAGTCGGGCGAGGTCGACGCCCTGATGAAAGGCAGCCTGCACACCGACGAGCTGATGAGTGCGGTCGTCGCGCCGCAAGGGGGGCTGCGCACCGGCCGGCGCGTGAGCCACGTGTTCGTGCTCGACGTGCCGCGCTACCCGAAGCCGCTGCTGATCACCGACGCGGCGGTCAACATCGAACCGGACCTGGAGGCGAAGGCCGACATCGTACGCAACGCGATCGATCTGGCGCACGCGCTGGGCATCCCGCGCCCGAAGGTCGCGCTGCTGTCGGCGGTCGAGACCGTGACGCCGAAGCTGCGCTCCTCGATCGACGCTGCGGCGCTGTGCAAGATGGCCGAGCGCGGCCAGATCACCGGCGGCGTGCTCGACGGTCCACTCGCCTTCGACAACGCCGTTTCCGAGTTCGCGGCCAAGATCAAGGGCATCGAATCCGAAGTGGCCGGCCAGGCCGATGTGCTTGTCGTGCCCGACATCGAGGCCGGCAACATGCTCGCCAAGCAGCTCGAGTACCTGGCCGACGCGCAAGCGGCCGGCGTCGTCCTCGGCGCGCGCGTACCGATCGTGCTGACCAGCCGCGCTGATTCGGCGCACTCGCGCATCGCCTCTTGCGCGGTGGCACTGCTATTGCATCATCACCTTCGCAAGAGCTCATGAGCGACGTGGTCCTGGTGCTCGACGCGGGCTCGTCGAGCGTGAAGTTCGGCGTGTTCACCGTGCCGGCGTCGCGGGACGTCGAACTCGCACGGCTCGTGCACGGGCGGATCGAAGGGATCGGCGTGGCGCCGCGATTCTTCGCGGTCGCAGCTGGCGGCGAGCGGCTGGCACAGCATGAACTCGCCAACGCGGTAGCGCACGTCGATCACCAGGCCGCGCTGAGCCATGCCCTCGAGTGGCTGGTGCCGCATCTGTCCGGCCACCGGCTCGCCGCGGTCGGCCACCGCATCGTCCACGGCGGTAGCCTGTTCGCCGAACCCGTTCGTGTGACTGCGAGCGTGCTGTCACAGCTCGAGGCGCTCGTACCACTCGCGCCGCTGCACCAGCCGCACGGGATCGCCGGCATCCGTGCGCTCGCCGAGCGCCTGCCCGACGTTCCGCAGATCGCCTGCTTCGACACGGCATTCCATCGAACGCAACCTGCCGTGGCGCAGCTCTTCGGCTTGCCGCGCGAGCTGAGTGGGGAGGGCATCCGGCGCTACGGCTTCCACGGGTTGTCGTACCAGCACATCGCGAGCCAGCTGCCGATGTACCTGGGGGCGCACAGCGACGGGCGCGTGATCGTTGCGCATCTGGGCAACGGCGCCAGCCTGTGCGCGCTGCGCGGACGCCGCAGCGTCGCCTCGACCATGGGCTTCACGGCGCTCGACGGCCTGCTGATGGGCACGCGCTGCGGCAGCCTCGACCCTGGCGTCGTGCTGTACCTGATCGACGCCAAGCGCATGACGACCGCGCAGGTGGCCGAGTTGCTCTACGAACGCTCGGGGCTGCTCGGCGTCTCGGGCGTTTCGTCCGACCTGCGCGTGCTGCTGGCGAGCGACAAGCCCGCCGCGGCGCGGGCGATCGACTTGTTCGTCTATCGCATCGTGCGCGAACTGGGCTCGCTTGTCGCGGCCCTCGGCGGACTCGACGCACTGGTTCTGACCGCCGGGATCGGCGAGAACAGCGCCATCATTCGCCGGCGCGTCTGCAACGAAATCGGCTGGCTCGGGCTGAGACTCGATCCTGCGGCCAACGAAGCCAACGGGCCACGAATCAGCACCGCCGATTCGCCGGTGTCAGCGTGGGTCATCGCGACGAACGAGGAGCTGGTAATTGCGCACTCCGTGCTCGACGAGTTGTCGAGGCAGAGGACTTGCATGAGGAGCGAATGACCAACCAACCACCGCTGCCCCCGCTCGACGCCGAGGGCTACCTGATCGACCCGAACGACTGGTCCGAGGCGGTTGCGATCGAATTGGCGCGCCGCGAAGGCATCACGCTCGGCGAGGATCACTGGGACGCGATCCGATTCATGCGCCGCTTCTATGAGGAGAACCAGGTCGCCGCCGATGCGCGTTTCGTGATCCGGCACTTGGCCGAGCGCCTGGGGCCGCCGGCGCGCAAGCGGCTGTTCGAGTTGTTCCCGTACGGCTACCCCGGACAAGCCTGCAAGATCGCCGGCATGCGCCGCCCCCGCGCGTGGAGCACGGGCTGAGCGCAACCGCTTCGGATTTGCCCCGGCCTGCCTATCGGCGGTTCAATGACGCCCCATGTTGCCCGCCACGCCGAGCCGCCCGCCGACGCGGCAAGCCGTGTGCTGATGCCGTGGGACCCGCATCGCCAGATCGATGCTGGCTCAGAGCAGCTCCTCCGGCACCAGCGCACCCAGCACACGCGTGCTGACGCGCCGCCACCAGCTGGTGCCGGGCTCGTTGACATGGCGTCGCGCTTCGCCGTTCTCATGGCTGATCCACGTCAGCGCCGCATCCCGATTCCCGGGCGATCCCAGTTCGGGTTTGAACGAGCGATCCAGCGATGTCGCGTCGTCGAACCACTGGGCGAGCTCTCCGGCCAGCGGCGCGCTGTCGATCAGGACCGCGACCTCGGTGTTCGTCAACCTCGAGCGCGGGTCGAGATTCATCGAACCGATGAGGACCGACGTGCGGTCCACCACGATCGCCTTGGCGTGCAGGCTGACGCCGGAAGCGAGCGACCGCCGCGCCCGGACGGGCCCCGGCGCAGCGGGCTTCAGCTCGTGCAACACGACGCCGCAGGCCAGCAGGCGTGGCCGATAGCGCGCATAGCCAGCGTGCACGACCGCTACATCGGTCGAGGCCAGGGAATTGGTCAGCAGTCGCACTCGCACGCCGCGGCTGGCGAGTTCGCACAGCGTTTGAACGCCGCGCTCCGGCGGAACGAAGTATGGCGAGATCAACATCAGCTCCGATTGCGCGGCCTCGACAGCTCTGCGTAAACGGACCACCACAGGCCCTTCCTGTTCGTGGGACGCTGCAGGCCTCTTGGCCGGCGGGTCGTGCAAGACGATCGCATTCGCAACGGTCAACTCGACCGTGCCGCTGCGTACCAGCGGTCCAAAACCCGACGCCAGCAATTCACGCACATAGTCGGTTTCGTGAAACGCGGCGGCCCGTTCCGCGAGGTCTGCCATCAGGCGTTCACTGTGCACCGGTTCGAATGTGGGGCCGGTGAACGCCTGGATCGGCACCGCCCACTCGCTGTTCCAATACTCGTCGAAGCTGCGCGAGGCCTCGACCACGACCGGCCCGGCGACCAACACGTCGAGATCGGCGAAGTTGCGCTGAGGGTCCGCGTTGAAATATGCGTCGCTCAGGTTGCGACCGCCGATCAGCGCGGCCGCGTTGTCGGCGATCCACAGTTTGTTGTGCATGCGCCGGTTTAAGCGCATCGCGTCCGTGAGGTAGTCCAGCATTCTGGCCAGGCTGGCGGCGCCGCGCCATCTGAAGGGATTGAAGACACGCAGTTGAACGTTGGGATGTGCGGCCAACGTCGCCAGATGCGAATCCCGGTCGCCGACGTCGAGGTCGTCGATCAGCAGGCGCACACGCACGCCCCGCTGCGCCGCGACCAACACGCGGTACAGCAGCAGCGTGGAGGTCGCGTCTTCCGCCACCGCGTAGTACTGCAGGTCCAGTGTGCGCTGCGCGGCTTCCGCCAACGCCGCCCGCGCGACGAATGCTTCCTGCCCGGAATGCAACAGGCGAAAGCCGGACATCCCCGGACTGGCAGACAGCGGGGCCGCGAAACTGCGCCCCAATGCCGTTTGCAGCGGATCGTCAATGGCGTGCGAAGGCGGGCGCGGCGCATCGAAGCGCATCGCGGCACAACCCGCGGCGAGCGCAATGACTGCAATGACGACGGAGGCGAGCGTTCGCCGCTTCGACCACCCGGCTGCTTGAGTTCCACGTCGCGCCGGCACGGTTTGCATCGGTGCCATGATCTCATCGGTCGACGCGGGAGAGCCCTGTCGCACGTCAAGCAACCCGGTCGACGCCCGTTCGTTCACCGCGAGCGACCACGATGACGATTCGACCGCGCCGGACAACGGGGTACCGGCGCCGCGGGGACGACTCGGTCGCCTGCTCGGTCAGCGACGATGCGCGGCGCCTTCCAGCCGCGCGCGATCGGGCACCGTGATCTGGCGCGCTTCGATGCTCAGCAGCCCAGCCTGCGCCAACTCGTGCAGCAAGCGCGAGAAGTGTTCGGCCGTCAGGTTCAGCTGCGACGCCAGCTCGGCCTTCGCCACCGGCAGCCGGACGACGAACGGCCCAGGGTTGCCGCGGCCATGGCGCAGCAGGTAGGCGATGAAGCGCTCGCGGCCGCTGCCCAGCGCCTGGCGGTCCAGCTCGCGCACCAGGCTCTCGATGCGCTGGCTCAGACCGGCGATCATGCGCCGCGCGAACTTCGGGTTGCGTTCGATCTCGTCGAACACCGCTTGCTTCGGCAGGTGCAACAGCAGCGCGTCGCCGGCCGCCTGCGCGTCGACCAACGCGGGCCGCTCGAGGAACATCACCGGCTCGCCCAAGCTCTGCCCGGGCCCGACGATGCCCGCCAGCCGCCGCCCGCGTGCCGGCGTGCTGGCGATCAGCTTGATCTCGCCGTAGACGACAACGTACATGCCGCTGGCCGGATCACCCTTGCGGAACAGGGTCTCGCCGCGCTTGAGCGTGAGCCGCGTGGTGGCCGCTGCCAGGCGCGCCAGCGTCGCGGCATCGAGTGCCTTGAACACCGGCAGGCCGGCGAGGAAGACCTCGGGCGCGATCTCGCGGCGCGCCATGTTGCTCAGGCCGCCATCTCGATCAGCGCCGGGTCGTCGGCATGCTCGATCACGATCGCCCGCACCCAGCCCTGCCACGCTTCGGCGAAGGCACGCCGCGCCGCGGCCGACGCCTGCGGTGCCGAGGCGTCGCGCAGCAATTCGCTCAAGCCGGCCGGCCGCGGTACCGCCTGCGGCCGGTGCGACAGCTCGACCGAGACCCCGTCGTCCAGCCGCGTGAAGCGGATCTCGCCGTGCATCGGCACGCCGAAGCGCAACAGCCCATGGCGCGCGAAGCGACCGGCCAGGCCCTTGAAGCCGCCCTCGTTGGCCGCGCCGGTGACCAGCCCCGCCACGCCGGCGATGACGCCGGCCACGCCTTCGTCGACGCCCTGGCGCAGCTCGACGCGGATCTCGCCGCGCCGCGGCGTCTGGCCGGGGTACAGGCGGGCCAGCGCCGCACGCGTCATCAGCCAGGCGCCGGCCACCGTGGGGCAGGAGTGGCCGGCGAGCTTGACCGCATCGAGGTAGCGGTACTCGATCAGCCCGCCGTCTGCCGCGCCAAGCGCCTCGGCCAGCGGGTCGGCCACCGTGATCGCCGGCACCGCATCGAAGAAGGCGGGTGTCTGCATGCCCGTCATTCTCAAGCCGCCGCGGCGGCGCGCTGGCCCAGCCGCTGCCGCACCACCTGGCCGACCAGCACCGCGGCCGGGTACATCACGTCTTCCTCGGTGCGCGCATGCTCGACCAGCGCTTCGGCGAAGGCGACGATCTCGCCGCGGCCGGCGCGCGCGGCGGCCTCGCGCAGCTTGTTCAAGGCCGCGACGATCGTCTGGTGTTCGGCCAGCATCTGCGGCAGCTCGGCCTCGAGCTGCTCGGTCAGCGTCAGCACCTCAGCCATCTCGGCGGTCCATTCGCCGCGTGCCAGCGCCGCCAGCAGGCCCAGCGGCGGCAGCGCAATCTGGTCTTCCTTCACGAAGTGCGGGTGCATCAGCCGCGCCAGCGTCTTGGCCGCCTCGCCGACCTCGCCGCCGGCCTGGGTGGCCTGGCGCAGCCGCTCGTGCAGTGCTTCGTGTTCGTGTTGCAGGGGTTGGGGAATCGTGAACTTCATGGTGATCTCCTTCGCTGGTCAATGAACGTTGCGGATCGGCTTGAAGCCGGGGTGGTCGAAGTGGCTGCCGTACTGGTTGACGGCTTGCGCCACCTTGACCAGGCCGAGCGCCGGGCGCGCCTTGGCGTCCTTGCCGGCCATCGCGTCGGTGCCCGCGCCGATGTCGGCGATCACCAGGTGCAGCATCGCGTCGGCCTTGGGCTCGAGCTTGCAGTTGGCGACGATGCCGCCGACCTCGGCTTCGACCTTTGTCGCCAGCTCGCGGTACTGCGCCGGCGTGAGCTTGCCGGCGTGGGCCGCGCCGAGTTGCGGTTCGACCAGGCCGCGGATGCGGCCCATGCCGGCGCGCAGCGGCTCGTCGGTGGCCCACTTGCGGCCCTGGTTCAAGGTGAGCTTGTGCGGCATGGCAGCGCTGTGGTCGTGTGCGGCCGTCTGTGCGAATGCCGGGGCGCTGAGCGCTGCAGCCATTGCGGCGGCCGCGACGGCGGCGGACAGCAATGTCCAGTTCGGGGTCTTCATGGGCATCTCCATCTTCATCGGGTTGGTGGCAGGCGGTGATCGCCTTCCTGCTGGCTCAGATGGGGATGAAAGGCCAGGCGTTCAGCCGACGCTTCGCTTCCTTAGGAAACATCAAGAACTGGGCCCTCGCCGAGCACGGGTGGGCGCTACATTGACCCCAAGCCCCGCACCGGTCGGCTGCAACGCCGCTGGGGGCCGCCCATGCGACGCATTCACATCTACCGCTACGACCCCGAACGCGACGCGCCGCCGCGCATGCAAGCCTACGACTTCGAGGCGCGCGACGACGAACGCATGCTGTTCGATGCGTTGATCAGGCTCAAGGCGATCGATCCGAGCCTGAGTTTTCGACGTTCGTGCCGCGAAGGCGTGTGCGGCTCCGACGCGATGAACATCAACGGCAAGAACGGACTGGCCTGCGTGACCAACCTGCGTGCGCTGCCGTCCGAGGTGGTGCTCAAGCCGCTGCCGGGCCTGCCGGTGATCCGCGACCTGATCGTCGACATGACCGGCTTCTTCAAGCAATACCACTCGATCCGGCCCTGGCTCGTCAACGACGAACCGCCGGGTGAGCGCGAACGTCTGCAGTCGCCCGAGACGCGCGATCAACTCGATGGCCTGCACGAATGCATCCTGTGCGCGTGCTGCTCGAGCGCCTGCCCGAGCTTCTGGTGGAACCCGGACAAGTACGTTGGCCCGGCGGGCCTGCTCCAGGCCTATCGCTTCCTGGTCGACAGCCGTGATCGGGCCACCGCCGCGCGGCTCGACGACCTGCACGATCCGTATCGGCTGTTCCGCTGCCGGTCGATCCTCAACTGCACCGATGTCTGTCCCAAGGGCCTGAATCCGGCACGGGCGATGGGTCAGATCAAGGCCATGATGGTCCGCCGCGGCGTCTGACAGTACCCATGGAGCGTGTGCGGGCTGGACGTTGCCGTTGCTTTCACTCCAAAAGATGCATAGAGTATGCATCATTAGCACATATGACTCGAATGAACCCCGCCCATCTCGTAGGCAAACCGCGTGAGACGTCGAGGCGCGGCTACACCTCGTCTGCCGTCGAACAGCATGCGCCGCTTGCGCAGGCGCTGCAACGACCCTATCGCCACGGCTTCGTCACCCACGTCGAATCCGACGCGCTGCCACCGGGCCTGGACGAAGGCACGATCCGGGCGATCTCGCGGCGCAAGCGCGAGCCCGAGTTCCTGCTGAAGTGGCGGCTGGCCGCGTACGAGCGCTGGCGGGGCATGTCGCCGCCGCGCTGGAGCCGCTTGCGCATCGCGCCGATCGACTTCCAGGCGCTGAGCTACTACTCGGCGCCGAAGTCGCAGCAAAGCGGCCCCAAGAGCCTGGCCGAGGTCGACCCCAAGCTGCTCGAGACCTACGAGAAGCTCGGCGTGCCGCTGCACGAGCGGGCGCGGTTGGCCGGCGTGGCGGTGGATGCGGTGTTCGATTCGGTGTCGGTCGGCACCACGTTCCGCGAGCAGCTGGCGCAGGTGGGCGTGATCTTCTGTTCGTTCTCGCACGCGGTGGAGCACCATCCCGAGCTGATCGAGCGCTACCTCGGCACCGTGGTGCCGGTCGGCGACAACTTCTACGCGGCGCTCAACTCCGCGGTGTTTTCCGATGGCTCGTTCGTCTACATCCCAGCGGGCGTGCGCTGCCCGATGGAGCTGTCGTCGTACTTCCGCATCAACGCGCGCAACACCGGGCAATTCGAGCGCACGCTGATCATCGCCGAGCCGGGCAGCCAGGTCAGCTACCTCGAGGGCTGCACCGCGCCGCAGCGCGACGAGCACCAGCTGCACGCCGCGGTGGTGGAACTGGTGGCGCACGACGACGCGCACATCAAGTACTCCACGGTGCAGAACTGGTACCCCGGCGACGAGCAGGGGCGCGGCGGCATCTACAACTTCGTCACCAAGCGCGGGCTGTGCGCAGGCCGGCGCTCGCGCATCTCGTGGACCCAGGTCGAGACCGGCTCGGCGATCACCTGGAAGTATCCGAGCGTGGTGCTGCGCGGCGACGAGTCCAGCGGCGAGTTTCACTCGATCGCCGTCACCAACCACTTCCAGCAGGCCGACACCGGCACCAAGATGATCCACCTCGGCCGCAACACGACGAGCCGCATCGTCTCCAAGGGCATCAGCGCGGACCGGGCGCACAACAGCTACCGCGGCCTGGTGCGCGTGGCGCCCACCGCGGCCGGCGCGCGCAACCACACGCAGTGCGACTCGCTGCTGATCGGCCCGCAGTGCGGGGCGCACACCTTCCCCACCCTCGACGCGGCGCGCGACGACGCGGTGATCGAGCACGAGGCCACCACCACGCGCATCTCCGAGGAACGGCTCTTCTATTGCCAGCAGCGCGGCATCGACCCGCAGGAAGCCACGGCCCTGATCGTCGGCGGCTTCTGCCAGGCGGTGCTGGAGGAGCTGCCGATGGAGTTCGCGCTCGAGGCCAAGTCACTGCTGGCGGTGTCGCTCGAAGGTGCCATCGGTTGAAGGCCACCCATCCACTTGAAATGCGTTCACGAGAGACACCATGAGCTTCGATCGATCCCTGCTGCAGGTGCGCGACCTGCGCGTCGACGTTGGCGCACGCAACGTGTTGAAGTCGGTGTCGTTCGACGTCGACGCCGGCGCCCTGGTGGTGCTGATGGGTGCCAACGGCAGCGGCAAGAGCACGCTGGGCCTGGCGCTGGCCGGCCACCCGCGTTACCGCGTGGTGGGCGGGTGGGCGCGCTTCGCGGGGCAGGATCTGCTGTCCATGAGCGCCGAGGCGCGCGCACGGGCGGGCCTGTTCGTGTCGTTCCAGGCCCCGCCGGAGATCCCCGGCGTGAAGAACAACCTGTTCATCCGCACCGCGCTCAATGCGGTGCGCGACGCGCGCGGCGAGGCGCCGCTCGATGCGTTCGACTTTCTCGGCCGCGCGCGCGACGCGTCGGCCGACCTCGGCCTGCCCGAGGCGATGCTGGCACGCCCGGTGAACGACGGCTTCTCGGGCGGCGAACGCAAGCGCAACGAACTGCTGCAGCTCGCGCTGCTGCAGCCCAAGCTGGCGCTGCTCGACGAGATCGACTCCGGGCTCGACGTCGACGGCGCGCGCGCCGTCGTGCAGCTGGTGCACAAGCTGCGCACACAGGGCACGGCGTTCATCGTCGTGTCGCACTACCTGCACCTGATCGAATCGCTCGCCCCCGATGCGGTGCTGCGCCTGCACGAGGGTTGCATCTCCGAGCAGGGCGACCTGGCGCTCGCCCGCGAGCTGGCGCGCTCCGGGTTCGCGCGCCCGGCCGAAGCGCAAGCGGTGTGACATGAGCCGCCTCCCACGCTCGCTTCGCTCGCTGCCCCCCGAGGGAGCGCGCTGACATGGACGCCGCACGCGCCGACGCGCTGGCCGCCCGCGACCGCCTGGCCCGCGGGGGCTGGATCGCGCGCGACGCCGAATCGTTCCGGCACCTGCCGCCGCCGCCCGCCGCCGTGTGGCTGGGTGACGGCCCGGAGGCGCCCGGTTGCGAGGCGCACCCGTTGGCCGGCGCCGGCTGGACGCTGCATCCGGTGGGCCGGACGCCGCAGGGCCGCGTCGATGCGCGCTGGCTCGATGCCGCCGATGCCGCGCAGCGCGCCGAGCTGTTCGCCGGCCTGCCGCAACCCGATGACGACGACGCGGCGCCGTTCGCCTGGGCCCACCGCGCGCTGTGCCGGCAAGGCCTGCGGCTGCGCATCGGCGACGAACCAGGCGCCGGCCGCAGCGCGGGCGAGACCGTGTGGCTGCAGTTGCGCCACCAGCCGCGCTCGGCGGTCGAGGCGCCGCTGCTCGTGATCGACGTGCAAGCGGGCGTGCACTGCGTGCTCGTCGAAACCCACGAGCGCGCGCCGCTGCAATGCGCGCGCAGCGTCGTGCAGAACCTGCAGGCCCACGTGCACCTGGGCGAAGGTGCCACGCTGCAGCACCTGCGCATCGCGCGTCCCGGCTGCAGCGACCGCCTCGCCCACCACCTGTCCGTCCGCCTCGCGCGCGGCGCGCAATACCACCAGGCGCTGATCGCCGCGGGCAGCGCCTATCACCTGCAGCGCAACGTCGTCGATCTCACGGCCGAGCGATCGGCCGCGCGGCTCGCCGGCGTGCTGTTCGCGGCCGGCTCGACGATCGAGCAGCAACTGCGCGTGAGCCATCGCGCGCCGCACACGGCCAGCAGCATCGAAGGCCTGGCCCTCGCCGGCGGCGCTGCACGCGCGGTGCTCGACGCGCACACCGGTATTGCCGAGGGCTGCGACGAAGCCGACGTGCGCCAGCGCCTCGCGGGCATCCCCACCGGCGGGCAGCCGAAGCTGGTGTTGCGCCCGCACCTGGAGATCCTGCACGACCGCGTGCAGGCCGCGCACGGCGCCACCTGGGGCGCGCTGCCCGACGAGGCGCTGTTCTACGTCCGCCAGCGCGGCCTGGACGAAGCGCGCGCCCGCGCTCTCATCATCGAAGGCATGGCCGCCGCGGTGCTGGCGCGCGGCCTGGGTGGACCCGAACTGCTGGAGACGCTGGGCGTCGACGCGCTGCTCTGCGCCGCGGCGTCCGGCCATCTGGCTCCAGCTGCGCAGACATGCTATGGGTGAGCGCCACCTGCTGTCGCAAGCCAGCCTGCACGACGTGCGCGCGCTGTTCCCGCTGCTGGACAAGCGCATTCACGGCGTGCCACTGACCTTCCTCGACAACGCCGCCACCACGCAGATGGCCCTGCCGGTGCTCGAAGCGATGCGTCATTTCGAGCTGCACGAGCGGGCCAACATCCACCGCGGCGTGCACACGCTCAGCCAACGCGCCACCGATGCGTTCGAACGCGCGCGCGATGATCTGAAGCGTTTTGTCGGCGCAGGCCCGGAGCACGAACTGGTGTTCACCTCGGGCACCACCGATGCGCTCAACCTCGTGGCCCACGGTTTGTCGACGGCCGGCGCGCGGCGCGCGGCCCTCGCGCCAGCCGACGAGATCATCGCGAGCGGCCTCGAGCACCACGCCAACCTGGTGCCGTGGCAGCAGGCAGCACGGCGCTGCGGCGCCACGCTGCGCATCCTGCGCCCGGATGGCGAGGGCCGCCTGCATGCCGAAGACCTGGCGCGCCTGCTGTCGGCGCGCACCCGCGTGTTCGCGCTGACCGCATGCGCCAACGCGACCGGCGAACGCCCGCCGTACGAGCGGCTGCTCGCGCTGGCGGCCGACGCCGGTGCGCTGACCGTGCTCGATGCCGCGCAAGCGGTGTCGCACGAGGTGCCGGCCCTGCAATCGCTGGCCTGCGACTTCATGGCCTTCTCGGGCCACAAGATGTACGGGCCGATGGGCACCGGCGCGCTGGTGGGCCGGCGCGCCGCGCTCGAGCGACTCGAGCCGCTGCGCTACGGCGGTGACATGGTCGCCTGGGTCAGCGCCACCGAGGCCTGCTTCGCCGACTTGCCGGCGCGCCTCGAAGGGGGCACGCCGAATGTCGCGGGCGCGGTGGGGATGGCCGCCGCGGCGGCGTTCATCGACCGCACCGGTCGCGAGGTGATCGACAGCCACGTGCGCAGCCTGCGCGCCCATGCGGTGCAAGGGCTGTCGGCGATCGACGGTGTGACGGTTTTGTCGCCGCAGGCCACCGCGTCGGCGATCGTGTCGTTCGTCGCCCGCGACGTGCATCCGCACGACATCGGCACGCTGCTCGACGAGCGTGGGATCGCGGTGCGCACCGGCCACCACTGCGCACAGCCTTTGATCGATCACTTGGGACTGGGACCCACCACGCGCGCGTCGTTTGCCGTCTACAACACGCACGACGAGGTCGAGCGGCTGGTGGCCGGCGTGGCCGAGGTGCTGGAGGTGCTGCGATGAAGATCGCCGAGAACGACCTGTACCAGGACGTGGTGCTCGACCACAAGCGCGCGCCGCGTCACTTCGGCACCTTGGCGCGGGCCACCCATCGCGCCCGCGGCACCAACCCGCAGTGCGGCGACGACATCCGTGTCGAGCTGCAGATCGAGGACGATCGGGTGCGCGACATCCGCTTCACCGGCCAGGGCTGCGCCATCTGCATCGCGTCGGCCTCGATGATGAGCGAGGCGGTACATGGGCACGAGGTCGAGTTCGCACGCCGGTTGCAGCAGCGTTTCCGCGCGGTGATCACCGGCCAGCTCGAGCCCGAGGCGGCACAGCTCGGCAAGCTGGTCAGCCTGAGCGGCGTGCGACGGTACCCAAGCCGCATCAAGTGCGCGTTGCTCGGCTGGCATGCGTTGATGCATGCCCTCGACACGAGCGCTGACGACATATCGGAAACCGAAGCCGCTACCGCGGCGCACACGCCATGAGGCCACATCGCGAAGCGGTGACCACCACACGCGCGGCGCAGGTCGAGCGCGTGCCCGACGGGACCCCGATCGAGCTGCCCGCGGGTACGGCGGTGCAGATCACGCAGGCGCTCGGCTCGTCATTCACGCTGGTGGCGCAGGGGCAGCTCTTGCGCCTGAAGGGCGCCGATGCCGACGCGATCGGCAAGCCGATGCCCGCCGCGCCGGCCGCGCCAAGCGACGTGTCGCCCGACGAACTGCGCGCGCTGGTGTGGCAGACCTTGAGAACCTGCTACGACCCCGAGATCCCGGTCGACATCGTCGAGCTGGGGCTCGTTTACGCGTGCGAGCTGACGCCGATGGGCGATGGGCAATTCAAGGTCACGATCCAGATGACGCTG
>JAEUPI010000085.1 GCA_016790175.1 Burkholderiaceae bacterium
TGGCCGTCGACCACGCGGTGGTCGAACGACGACGACAGATTCATCAGCTTGCGCGACACCACAAGGCCGCCGCGGATCATCGGCCGTTCGACGATGCGATTGACGCCGACGATCGCCACCTCGGGTGCGTTGATGATCGGCGTGGTGACGATGCCGCCCAGCGGCCCGAGGCTGGTGATCGTGATCGTCGAGCCCGAGAGTTCGCCGCGGGTGATGGTGCCGCCGCGCGCCGCGGCCGCCAGGCGCGCGACCTCGGCCGCCGATTGCCACAGGTCGAGCGCCTCGGCGTGGCGCACCACCGGCACCATCAGCCCGACGTCGGTCTGCGTCGCGATACCGATGTGCATCGCGGCGTGGCGCGTCAGCACGCCTTTCTCGTCGTCGAACCAGGCGTTGACCTGCGGATGCTCGACCACCGCGACGGCGATCGCGCGCATCAGCAGCGGCAGCAGCGTCAGCTTGCCGCGCGCCGCGGCATGCCGTTCGTTGAGCGCGGCGCGCAGCGCCTCGAGCTCGGTGACGTCGACCTCTTCGACGTAGGCAAAGTGCGGAATGCGGCGCTTGGCCTCCTGCATCTTCATTGCGATCTTGCGCCGCAGGCCGATCACCGGAATCGACTCGACGCCGTCGCGGGGTGTGCCCGCTGGCGGTGCCGCCGCGGGCCTGGTCGTGGCGGGCGAGGCACCGGGCGCAGCTCTCGGCGCGGCCGGGTGCGTCTTTGCGTAGGCATCGAGATCAGCCTGCACGATGCGCCCGGCGGTGCCGGTGGCGCGCACCTGCGCGAGATCGATGCCGAGTTCCCACGCGCGGCGGCGCACCGAAGGCGAGGCGATCGGCCGATCGGCAGGTGCGGCTGCGAGCGACAGCGCCGCCGCGGCCGCCGGTGCCAACATGGCAGGTGCAGGCGCCGTTGCAGGCGCCGGTGAAGGTGCCGGTGAACGCGCGGCCGACGGCGTCGGTGCGCGCGACGCTGCTGGCGGCGGCGATGCCGCAGCTGCTGCGCCGCCCGCCACCTCGATGCGGATGATCGGCGCGCCGACGGCGAACACCGTACCGGCCTCGCCGCCGAGCCAGGTCACGCGGCCGGCCACCGGCGACGGGATCTCCACCGTGGCCTTGTCGGTCATCGCGTCGGCGAGCGACTGGTCTTCGACCACCGCATCGCCCGGCTTCACGTGCCAGGCCGACAGCTCCACCTCGGCGATGCCTTCGCCGATGTCGGGCATCTTGATCGTGTGTTCGGTCATGGTCACGGTTCCATCACGCGCCGCAGCGCGGCGCCCACCCTCGCCGGCCCGGGAAAGTAGGACCACTCCTGCGCATGCGGATACGGCGTGTCCCAGCCGGTCACGCGCTCGATCGGCGCTTCGAGGTGATAGAAGCAGTGCTCCTGCACCAGCGAGAGCAGCTCGGCGCCGAAGCCGCAGGTGCGCGTGGCCTCGTGCACGACGACGCAGCGGCGTGTCTTCTTCACCGAGGTGACGATCGCGTCGAGATCCAGCGGCCACAGGCAACGCAGGTCGATCACCTCGGCGTCGATGCCGGTCTCTTCGGCGGCGGCGAGGCTCACGTAGACCATCGTGCCGTACGCGAGCACGGTCACATCCTGGCCCGGCCGCATGACGCGTGCCGATTCCAGCGGCACGGTGTAGTGGCCCTCGGGCACTTCGGCCAGCGCATGCGCCGACCAGGGCACCACCGGCCGCTCGTGGTGGCCGTCGAACGGCCCGTTGTACAGGCGCTTGGGCTCCAGAAAGATCACCGGGTCGTCGCACTCGATCGACGCGATCAACAGGCCCTTGGCGTCATACGGGTTGCTCGGCATCACGGTGCGCAGCCCGCACACCTGCGTGAACATCGCCTCGGGGCTCTGGCTGTGCGTCTGGCCGCCGTAGATGCCGCCGCCGCAGGGCATGCGGATCGTCAGCGGCGCGGTGAAGTCGCCGGCCGAGCGAAAGCGCAGCCGCGCCGCGGCCGAGACGATCTGGTCGGAGGCCGGGTAGAAGTAGTCGGCGAACTGGATCTCGACCACCGGCCGCAGCCCGTAGGCACCCATGCCGACCGCGGCGCCGACGAGGCCGCCCTCGCTGATCGGCGCGTCGAACACACGCTGCGAGCCGTACTTGGCCTGCAGGCCCTCGGTGCAACGAAACACGCCGCCGAAGTAGCCCACGTCCTCGCCGAAGATCACGACGTTGTCGTCACGCTCGAGCATCACGTCCATCGCCGAGCGCAGCGCCTGGATCATCGTCATCCGCGTCATGACCGGACCCCGTGCTCCGCCTCCAGCTGCGCGAGCTGGCGCTTCAGGTGCGCCGGCATCTCCTGGTAGACGTCCTGGAACATCGACTCGAGCGGCGGAATGTGCCCGTCGAGCAGCGTGCCGTGCGACTCCGCCTCCTTTTGCGCCGCGAGCACCTCGGCCTCGAGTTCCTTCTGCGCGGCCTCGTGCTGCGCGTCGCTCCACGCCTTCAGCGCGATCAGGTGCTGCTTCAGTCGCGCGATCGGGTCGCCGAGCGGAAAACGCGTCCAGTCGTCGGCCGGCCGGTAGCGCGACGGGTCGTCCGACGTGCTGTGCGCACCGGCGCGGTAGGTGACCCACTCGATCAATGCCGGCCCGAGGTTGCTGCGCGCGCGCTCGGCGGCCCAGCGCGAGGCGGCGAGCACCGCGAGGAAGTCGTTGCCGTCGACACGCAGGCTCGCGATGCCGCAGCCCACGCCGCGTGCGGCGAAGGTGGTCGCCTCGCCGCCGGCGATGGCCTGGAAGGTGCTGATCGCGTACTGGTTGTTCACCACGTTGAGGATCACCGGCGCACGGTACACGTGCGCGAACGTCAGTGCGGTATGAAAGTCGGCCTCGGCCGTGGCGCCGTCGCCGATCCAGGCCGATGCGATCTTGGTGTCACCCTTGATCGCCGAGGCCATGGCCCAGCCCACCGCCTGGATGAACTGGTTGGCCAGGTTGCCGGCGATCGAGAAGAAGCCGGCGCGCTTGATCGAATACATCACTGGGAGCTGCCGGCCCTTGAGCGGGTCGCGCGGATTGCTCATCAGCTGGCACATCATGTCGACCATCGACACGTCGTCGCGCGCCAGCAGCAGGCCCTGTTGCCGATAGGTGGGAAAGCACATGTCGCCCGGCTGCAGCGCCTGTGTGTGTGCGCAGGCGATCGCCTCCTCGCCCAGGCATTGCATGTAGAACGAGATCTTCTTCTGCCGCTGCGCGATCAGCATGCGCGCGTCGAACAGGCGCGTCTTCATCATCGCGCGCAGGCCACGGATCAGATCGGCCGGCTCCACCTTCGGTGCCCAGGGGCCGACGGCGCGGCCCTCGTCGTCGAGCACACGCACCAGGCTGTAGGCCAGGTCTTCGGTCTTCACCGGCGGCGTGTTCACCGGCGGCCTGCGCGCGGCGCCGGCGGGCGAGAGGTGCAGGTAGGAGAAATCGGTGGGGTGTCCGGGCCGGCCCGAGGGCTCGGGTACGTGCAGGCGCAAGGGCAGCGGCGGGCGCTTCTTCATCTCGAGCGTCTCCTTGGCCCGGTGGTGCCGGGCGCGTCTCCGTGCGCGTGCGTCGCGGCCGCCGAGGTCGCCGCCGGCCGGCGCTGCGCGAGCCGCGAAGCGTAGCGCAGCAACGCGCTTGCTGTCGATGCGTCCGGTTCGCGCCACGGCGCGGTTCTTGATGCTTTCCTGATGGTGCTCACCACGATCTTGTCCTCGCCTTGATTGCGGAGTTCCTAGCATGCCCCATGTCGATGGCGAAGGATTTCGCTGGAGTGATGCATGGACTTTGTCTATCTGGCCGTGAGCCTGGCCCTCTGGCTGGCCGTGGCCGGCATGGCCTTGGGCTGCGAGCGGCTGCAGTCGCATGGAGCGCAACGATGAGCGCATTCGAGATCGTCGCCGTGGTCGTGGCGGTCGGCCTGCTGGCCTACCTGATTGCCGTGCTGCTGCGGCCAGAGGATTTTTCGTGAACATCGAAGCCGTTGCCCTGTTGGGGCTGTACCTGGCCGTCGTGCTGGCGCTGGCTTGGCCGCTGGCGCGCTGGATTCACGCCGTGATGTCCGGGCGCTTCGGTGCCGGCGCACGCGTCGAGGCGCCGCTGTACCGGCTGCTCGGCGTGGACCCGGCGGCCGAATCGGGCTGGCTTCGCTACACCCTCGGGCTGCTGGTCTTCAACGGCCTCGGCGTGCTGGCGGTCTATGCGCTGCAGCGCGCCCAGGCCGTGCTGCCGCTCAACCCGCAGGGCATGGCGGGTGTGAGCCCGGACTCGTCGTTCAACACCGCGCTCAGCTTCGTCACCAACACCAACTGGCAGGGCTACGGCGGCGAGGCGACGATGAGCTACCTGACGCAGATGCTGGCGCTGACGGTGCAGAACTTCCTGTCGGCGGCCACCGGCATCGTGGTCGTGATCGCGCTGATCCGCGGCTTCGCGCGCCATTCGGCGGCCGCGATCGGCAACGTGTGGGCCGACCTGACGCGCGTGACGCTGTGGGTGCTGTTGCCGATCTCGTTCGTCTTTGCGCTGGCGCTCGCGGCGCAGGGCGTGATCCAGAACTTCTCGCCCTACGCGAGCGCACAGACGCTCGACACGGTGACCTGGCAGGAACCCAAGCTCGGTGCCGACGGTATAGCGCTGAAGGACGACAAGGGCCAGCCGGTGATGGAAGACAAGAGCGCGAAGTCGCAAACCATCGCGATGGGCCCGGTGGCCTCGCAGCTGGCGATCAAGATGCTCGGCACCAACGGCGGCGGCTTCTTCAACGCCAACTCGGCCCATCCGTACGAGAACCCGACGGCGATCACCAATTTCCTGCAGATGGTGAGCATCTTCGTGATCCCGGCGGCGCTCGTCTTCGTGCTCGGCCGCATGGTGGGCGACCATCGCCAGGGCGCGGCGCTGCTGGCCGCGATGGCGGTGATGTTCGTCG
>JAEUPI010000091.1 GCA_016790175.1 Burkholderiaceae bacterium
AGCGAGGTCTTCAACTGCAGCGCGCCCGACACCGGCAACATGGAGCTGCTGCACCTGTTCGCCACGCCGGAGCAGCGCAAGCGTTGGCTCGAGCCGCTGCTGAACGGCGCGATCCGATCGTGCTTCGCGATGACCGAGCCCGACGTGGCGTCGTCGGACGCGACCAACATCGCGACCTCGATCCGACGGGACGGCGACCACTACGTGATCAACGGCCGCAAGTGGTTCACGTCGAACGCCGCGCATCCGAACTGCAAGGTCGCGATCGTGATGGGTGTCACCGGCGGCGCCGAAGGCTCGCACGAACGGCACTCGATGGTGCTGGTACCCACCGACACGCCGGGCTTTCGCATCGTGCGCAACGTGCCGATCATGAACCACCACAGCGTCGAAGGGCATTGCGAGGTGCTGCTGCGCGACGTGCGGGTGCCGGTGACGAACCTGCTCGGCGCCGAGGGCCGCGGCTTCGCGCTCGCGCAGGCGCGGCTCGGGCCCGGCCGCGTGCACCATTGCATGCGCACGATCGGCCAGTGCGAGGTGGCGCTGGAGCTGATGTGCGAGCGCGCACTCGGCCGTCGCACCTTCGGACGGGCGATCGCCGACTTCGCGAACGTGCAGGACTGGATCGCCGAATCGCGCGTCGAGATCGACCAGGCACGCCTGCTGGTGTTGCGCGCCGCCTGGCTGATGGACAAGGCCGGCAACCAGGCCGCGCGCATCGACGTGTCGGCCATCAAGCTGGTGGCCGCGCGTCTGCAGACCCGCGTGCTCGACCGTGCGATGCAGGTCTTCGGCGCGATGGGCCTCACGCCAGACACGCCGCTGGCGATGTTGTGGACCTGGGGCCGCGCGATGCGCTTCTTCGACGGCCCCGACGAGGTGCACCTGCGGGCCGTGGCCCGGCACGAGCTGGGCCGGGCGAAAGCGCGCATGGGCAGCACGGCGGCGTACTACACGCCGCCGGCAACCCGCTGAACCGTCATGGAGCACGCGATCCGCTTCGAGAACCCGCAGCAGGTGCAGGCTGCAGCCGGCCGCGAAGTGTGCGTGTCCGACTGGGCCCTCGTCGACCAGCATCGGATCGACACCTTCGCCGAGGCCACCGGCGACCACCAGTGGATCCACGTCGACGCCGACCGCGCAGCCAGGCAGTCGCCGTTCGGCTGCACGATCGCGCATGGCTTTCTCACGCTGTCGTTGCTCGGGCAGTTCTACGAGGAGTACCTGACGCACGCGCTGCCGTTCTGCGGCATGGGGCTCAACTACGGCCTCAACAAGGTGCGCTTCATGGCGCCGGTGCGGGTGAACCGCCGCGTGCGGCCGCGCTTCACGCTGCAGAAGGTCGAAGACATCGCGGGCGGACTGCAGCTCACGTTCACCATCACCGTCGAGATCGAGGGGGAAGACAAGCCCGCTTGCGTGGCCGAGTCGATCGTGCGGAGAATGTTCAACCCATGAAAGCCCTGCTCTGCCGTGCCTACGGCCCCCCTGAAAGCCTGGTCGTCGAAGAAGTCGCCACGCCGGTGCCGGGTGCCGGCGAGGTGCTCGTCGAGGTCAAGGCCGCCGGCGTGAACTTCCCCGACACGCTGATCATCCAGAACAAGTACCAGATCAAGCCGCCGCTGCCGTTTTCGCCCGGCGGCGAGCTGGCGGGCACGGTGCGTGCGGTCGGCGAGGGTGTCACGCGCGTGCGTGTCGGCCAACCGGTGATCGGCTTCACCGGCTGGGGCGCGTTCGCCGAGTGCGTGCTGGTGCCCCAGGAACGCATCATCCCGATGCCCGAGGGCATGCCGTTCGACGTGGCCGGCTCGTTCGTGATGACCTACGGCACCTGCCTGCACGCGCTGAAAGACCGCGCGCTGCTCGCGCGCGGCGAGTCGGTGCTGGTGCTCGGTGCGGCCGGCGGCATCGGCCTCGCGTCGGTGGAGCTCGCCAAGGCGCTCGGCGCTGGCACCGTGATCGCGGCGGCGTCCAGCGACGACAAGCTCGCCACCTGCCGCGCCCACGGCGCCGACGCGACGATCAACTACACCACCGAAGACCTGCGCGAAAAGCTGAAGACACTCGTCGGTGCGAAGGGCGTCGACGTGGTGTGCGATCCGGTGGGCGGCGCCTATGCCGAACCCGCGCTGCGCAGCACCGGCTGGCGCGGGCGCTATCTGGTGCTCGGCTTTGCCGACGGCGAGATCCCGAAGCTGCCGCTGAATTTGCCGCTGCTCAAGGGCAGTGCGATCGTCGGCGTGTTCTACGGCGAATTCGTGCGCCGCGAGCCGGCCAACGCGGCCAGGGACCTCGCCGAGCTGATGGCGCTGTACCAGAAAGGGGCGATCAAGCCGCTGGTGTACCGCCGCTACACATTGGCGCAGACCGCCGAGGCGCTGAACGCCATTGCACGGCGGGAGGTGCAGGGCAAGGCGGTGGTCATTCCCTGAGGTGCCCGGGTAGGCCTGCCGCCGTACCATCGGCGCCTTCGAGTTGCCACCTCTGCATGCTCGCCGCCCGTCCCACCCCCGGCCACCTGGCCGAGAACGTCATGCACTTCGCGCGTGTGCTGCGCACCGCGGGCATGGCCGTGGGCACCGACCGCGTGATGCTGGCGCTGCAGGCGCTGCAGGTGGCGGGGCTGGAATCGCGCACCGATTTCCATACCGTGCTGTCGAGCTGCCTGCTCGATCGTATCGAGCACCGGGAGCTGTTCGACCAGGCTTTCGAACTGTTCTGGCGCGACCCCGATCTGATGGGTCGCATGCGCGCGATGATGCTGCCGAAGGTGCGCGCCCAGGACGGCCTGAACCCCGAGGTGCGCGAGAACCGGCGTCTGGCCGATGCCCTGTTCCCCAACCCGCCCGGCGCGCCGCCGCAGGACGAGCCGCCCGAGGAGCAGCAATTCGACGCCGCGCTCACCTTCAACGAGCGCGAGGTGCTGCGCAAGGCCGACTTCGACACCATGACGGCCGATGAGTGGCGCGCCGCGCGGCGTGCGCTGGCGCAGATGTCGCTGATCTTCGAGCCCCTGCCCACGCGGCGCAGCGCACCGGCCAACCGGCCCGGCCGTGCCGACTGGCGCGCCACGCTGCAGGACATGGCCCGCCACGGCGGCGAGTTGTGGAGCGTGCGCTGGCGCGAGCGCCGCACGCGGCCGGCACCGCTGGTGGTGCTGGCCGACATCTCGGGCTCGATGAGCCGCTACTCGCGGATGCTGCTGCACTTTGCGCACACGCTCGGCCACGCCGACGCGCGTGTCGAGAGCTTCGTCTTCGGCACGCGGCTGACGCGCACCACGCGGCTGCTGAAGAGCCGCGATCCCGATGTCGCCGTCTCGCAGGTCGTGCGAGCGGTCGAGGACTGGTCGGGCGGCACGCGCATCACGACCAGCCTGCACGAGTTCAACCGGCGCTGGGCGCGACGCACGCTCGACAGCCGCAGCACGGTGCTGTTGATCAGCGACGGCCTGGAGCACGGCGACGTGAAGGCCCTGTCGTTCGAGGCCGAACGGCTGGCCAAGAGCTGCCGTCGGCTGATCTGGCTGAACCCGCTGCTGCGCTTCGAGCGCTTCGAGCCCAAGGCCGCGGGCATCCGCGCGCTGCTGCCGCATGTGGACCGCTTTGCGCCCGCGCACAACCTCGAAAGCCTGGAGCAGCTCGTGCAGGTGCTTGCGCGGCGCGACGAGCCCGAACGGATTCGCCTTCACTGACCTTTCGTCGACGCCGCCATGCAACTCACGAACCAGCAGATGCTGCCCGTCAACCAGCTCCAGGCCTGGGAAGCGCTGAACGACATCACGCTGCTGCAGTCGGCGATTCCCGGCTGCGAAACCATCACTGCCGCCGGCGACAACGAGTACGACGTGGCGATCACGGCGGCGGTGGGCCCGGTGAAGGCGCGTTTCAAGGGCAAGCTGCGACTGGAGAACCTGGCGCCGCCGAATTCGTACACGATGCAGTTCGAGGGCCAAGGCGGCGCGGCCGGCCACGGCAAGGGCCATGCCGACGTGAGGCTCGAAGCCGTGAGCGCGCGCGAGACGATGCTGCACTACACCGCCCATGCCAGTGTCGGCGGCAAGATCGCGCAGATCGGCTCGCGCCTGGTGGACATGGCGGCGCAGAAGATGGCCACCGAGTTCTTCGAGAGCTTCAACGCCAGGCTGGCCGAACGCTACGGCGTGGCACCGGCTGTCGAGGTGCCGGCGGCACCCGTGGGCCTCGTCGCGCGCATCGTCGCGTTCATCAAGCGGTTGTTCGGTGGCTGAACCAACCCGCGTGGTCGACGACCTGCGTCTCGGCGCCTGGCTCAAGGGCTATCCCGGCGCGAAGCCGCCGATCGATCGCGCGGCCATTGCCAGCCAGGGTTGGAACCTGCTCGCCGGCGATCTGCCGCTGCCGCTGGCGGTGCTGAAGCAGCGCGCGCTCGAACACAACCTGCAATGGATGCAGGGCTTCGCCGCCGAACGCGGCGTGCAGCTCGCGCCGCACGGCAAGACGACGATGTCGCCGCAGCTGTTCGCGCGCCAGATCGACGCCGGCGCCTGGGGCATCACCTTCGGCAACGTGTTTCAGCTGCGCACCGGCGTCGAGGCCGGCGTGCGCCGCGCGATCGTGGCCAACCAGGTGCACCAGCGTGCCGACCTCGACGCGCTGGCGGCGATGCACGCGTTGCATGCCGACCTGCGCGTGGCCTTCCTGGTCGACTCGCCGGCGCAGCTCGCGTTGATCGAGGCCTGGCGCGCAACGCAAGCGCGGGCGCCGCTGTTCGACGTCTTGCTCGAGATCGGCATTCCGGGCGGCCGCGCGGGTGTGCGCGATCACGAGGCCGCATTGCAGCTGGCGCGTGCGCTGAAGGCCAGCGCCTCGGTGCGGCTCGTCGGCATCGAATGCTACGAAGGCCTGCAGGCCAGCGGCGACACCGCGCGCGACGAGGCCCATGTGGATGCGCTGCTGCAGCGCGTGGCCGGTGTGGTCGAAGCGGCCGACCGCGAGGGCCTGTTCGAGGCCGGCGAGGTGATCGTCTCGGCCGGCGGCTCGGCCGTGTTCGACCTGGTGGCGGCACGCCTGCCGCTGCGTGGGCTTGCGCTGTCGCGCCCGGTGCGTCCGCTGCTGCGATCGGGCTGCTACATCACGCACGATCATGGCCACTACCAGCGCTATGTGTCGGCGGTGAACCAGCGCTGCGGCATCATCCACGGCCTGCAGGGTGCGCTGGAGTTGTGGACCGAGGTGCAGAGCGTGCCCGAGCCCGGCCTGGCGCTGCTGACCGCCGGCCGCCGCGACGCAGGGTTCGATGCCGGCTTGCCGGTGCCGCTGTGGCACGCGCCGCACGGCGCGCGCACGGCCGAGCGCGCCGATGCCGCGTGGCAGATCACCGCGCTGAACGACCAGCACGCGTACCTGCGATCGAGCGGCGGCGCCGTGGCCGTCGCGGTCGGCGACCGCATCGGCCTGGGCATCCAGCATCCGTGCACCACCTTCGACAAGTGGCACTGGATGCCGATCGTCGACGACGACTACCGCGTCGTCGATGCGGTGACGATCCACTTCTGACGCTGCCGCCTCACGCGCACTCCAGCCGTAGCAGGTCGGCCAGGGTGCGGCCGGGTTCGTCGCGAAACGCTTCGTCCTGCACCTCGAGCCGCACGATGTGGTCGACGCGGAAGTTGCGAAAGTCCTGCCGCAGCTCGCACCAGGCGGCGAGCGTCCACACCGCATCCCAGTAGAAGCAGCCGAGCGGACGCACGATGCGTTCGCTGGCGGCACCCTGCAGGTCCTGGTAGTGCAGCCGCAGCTTGCGGCGGGCCTCGGTCGCGCGCCGCAGCTGCAGCAGGCATTCGCGGGTGCGCGCATCGAGCGGACCCACCGGCGCATGCAGCACCAGGCTCTCGGCCGCCGCGCGCGCGGCGGCCGGCAGCGCGCCGACGATCTTGTGCAGCGCCTGCTCGGCGCTTTGCGCCAGCTCGGGATCGAGCCGCGACTGCGCCAGGCGCACACAGGCCACCAGGGCCTTGGCTTCGGACTGGGTGAACATCAGTGGCGGCAGCTCGAAGCCGGCGCCCATGCGGTAGCCGACGCCGGCCTCGCCCTCGATCGGCACGCCCTGCGCCTGCAGATCCGCGATGTCTCGGTACACCGTGCGCAGCGACACCTCGAGCCGCGCCCCCAGCCACTCGCCGGTGGACAGGCGCCGCCCGCGCACCAGCTGCACGAGCCGGAACAGGCGATCTGCACGGCGCATGCGTCGAGCTTACGCGAGCGCGTGCAACCCCACGACGTTGCCCTCGGTGTCGGCGACATGGGCGAAGAAGCCCATGCCCTCGGGCAGCGCCACCTTGGGCGTGACGACGCGGCCGCCGGCACGCGGCACGCGGGCGAGGGCCTCGTCGATCGAGGGCGAGGCGTCGAGGTACACGCGGGTGCCGCCGGCCGACGGCGCCACCGCCTCGGCGCCGATGTTCAGGCAGCCCTTGATGCCGTCGGCTTCGGCAGCAAACAGCGCCATCTGCTCGCTGCCCATGGTTTCGCGCGCCATCGGCTGTTCGAGCACGGCCTCGTAGAAACGCTGCGCACGGTCGAGCTCGCGCACCGGGATCTCGAACCAGGTGATGGCATGGCGGGGGGTGGACATGGCGGCCTCCTTCGGCAAGCGGTGGATGAAGAGCCGTGATGCTGCGCAGCCCCTGCTGACAGCGTGGTGGCAGCAGCGAGCGCAGGCGCCGCGCGGCCGGTCTCGGCGATGATCGTTCGCCCGCGCGGTCATCGGGCCGCCGGCACTGCCGTGGGGGCCGCATGCGCCCGGTTGTTGTCACGGTCCTGTGGGGCCTGGTCGCCATGTCACCGCCGGTGGTCGCGAAGCCGCCGGTGGCTGATCGGCTGGCGACCGGATCGGAGCTGAGCGTCGACGAGCGCGCCCGGGCGCTGTCGCTGGGGCCCTGGCCTCCGGCTCGGCGGGCCGATCCGAGCAACCGGGTATCGGGCCGGCCGCAGGCGATCGAACTGGGGCGGCGGCTGTTTCGCGATCCGCGCATGTCGTCGGTCGGATACGTCGCCTGCGTCACCTGCCATCAGCCCGACCGCGCGTTCACCGATACCAAGGCGCGTGCCCATGGTCTGGCCGATCTGCCGCGCAACACGCCCGCGCTGTTCGACCTGCGGCAGCAGCGCTGGTTCGGTTGGGGCGGATCGAGCGACAGCCTGTGGATGGCGAGCATCCGCCCGATCCTCGACCCGCGCGAGCTCGACGGCAGCCTGGCCACCATCACCCGTCTGTTCACGCGCGATGAGGAACTTGCCGCCTGTTATCGCCGCGTGTTCGGCGTCTCGCCGCTGCGGCAGCCCGGACGCACGGCAGTCAACGTCGGCAAGGCGCTGGCGGCGTTCCAGGAGACGCTGGTCACCGGGCGCACGCCGTTCGACGACTATCGTGATGCGCTCGCGCGTGGCGACCGTGACGCGCTGGCCGCCTACCCGGCGGCCGCGCAGCGCGGGCTGGCACTGTTCGTCGGTGCGGCCGGCTGCGTGCGCTGCCACCGCGGGCCCAACCTGTCGGACGGCGAGTTCCATGCCACCCGCGGCGCCGGTGTCGTCGAGATCGCGGCGCCCGTCGTCTCCGACGGCGGCCGCTTCGATGGCGCGCGCAGCCTGAAGCAACACCCGTTGAACCTGACCGGTCGATTCAACGACGACGCCTCGCGGCGCAACGCCTCGGCCACGCAGCGGCTGGTGGTGAATACGGCCCTGCAGGGCCGCTTTCGCACGCCGAGCCTGCGCAACGTGGCGGTCACGGCGCCGTACCTGCACGACGGCCGCGTCGACGACCTGTCGCTCGCCTTGCAGCACGGCGCCGCGCTGCCTGCGCCACAGGTGGCGGATCTGCGTGCGTTCCTGGAGTCTCTGACCGATCGCGACGGCGAACGCCGGCCCTGGTCCAGCGCTGATCGGCTGACACCTTGCCCGTGACTCGGAGTCGATCTCCGATCGTCGCAAGCGCTCAGGCCGCCGTCACCTGTCGCACCGCATGCTCCCACTGCGCCAAACGCTCGGTGGCGCGTTCGCGCGGCAGGGTCGGCTCGAAGCGGCGCTCGACCTGCCACTGGGCGGCCAGTTCGTCCAGGGTCTTGTAGACGCCGGTGGCCAGACCCGCGAGGTAGGCGGCGCCGAGCGCCGTGGTTTCGGTGATGCGCGGCCGCACCACCGGCATGCCGAGCAGGTCGGCCTGGAACTGCATCAAGAAGTTGTTCACGCTGGCGCCGCCGTCGACGCGCAGCTCGCGGATCGTCTGGCCGGCGCCGAGGTCACGGCCCATCGCCTGCAGCAATGCCGCGCTCTGGAACGCAATGCTCTCCAGCGCCGCGCGGGCGATATGCGCCACCGTGCTGCCCCGCGTGAGGCCGACGATCGCACCGCGGGCATCGGCCTTCCAGTATGGCGCGCCGAGGCCGGTGAAGGCCGGCACGAACATCACGCCGCCAGCGTCTGGCACGCTCTCGGCCAGCGCCTGCACCTCGGCGCTGCCCTGGATGGCGTGCAGACCGTCGCGCAACCACTGCACGACGGCGCCGCCGATGAACACGCTGCCCTCGAACGCGAATTGCGGCGTGGCGTCGGTCTGCGCCGCGGCGGTCGTGACCAGGCCGTTCTTCGATGCCTCGAAGCGCGTGCCGCTGTGCGTGAGCATGAAGCAGCCGGTGCCGTAGGTGTTCTTCGCCAGGCCCGGCTTGAAGCAGGCCTGACCGAACAACGCCGCCTGCTGGTCGCCCGCGATGCCGGCGATCGGGATCGGCGCGCCGAACCACTGCGGGTCGGTCTGGCCATAGACATGCGCCGACGGGAACACCTGCGGCAGCACCGACGCCGGCACGTGCAGCGCCTTCAGCAGCTCCTGGTCCCACACGTTGTGGCGGATGTCGTAGAGCATGGTGCGCGAGGCATTGCTCACGTCGGTGGCGTGGACGCGGCCATTCGTGAGCTTCCACAGCAGCCAGCTGTCGATCGTGCCGAAGGCCAGTTCGCCGTGCGCGGCGGCCACATGCGCGCCGGGCACATGGTCGAGCAGCCAGCGTACCTTGGTGCCGCTGAAATACGGGTCGATCACCAGGCCGGTGGCGCGCCGCACCTGGTCGAGCACCTCGGGCTTGGCGCGCAGCTGGGCGCACAGCGGCTCGGTGCGACGGTCCTGCCAGACGATGGCATGGTGGATCGGCTGGCCGGTTCTGCGATTCCACAGCAGCGTGGTCTCGCGCTGGTTGGTGATGCCGAGTGCGGCAATGTCCTGCGCCTTCAGTCCGGCCTTGGCGAGCGCCTCGCGCGCCACGGCGATCTGCGTGTCCCAGATCGCGTTGGCGTCGTGCTCCACCCAGCCGGGCTGCGGATAGATCTGCGGGAATTCGCGCTGCGCCAGCGCGGCGATGCGGCCGTCGGCATGGAAGACGATCGCGCGCGAACTCGAGGTGCCCTGGTCCAGGGCGAGCAGATAGGTCATCGGTGGCCTCCGCGGGAGTGGGCGGCAACGGATTCGTGTGCGCGGCCGGCGGCCGTGCCGTTGGCCACGATCAGCTCGACGCCGGCATCGCCCAGCAGCGAGCGAAACGCCGGCGCCGGCACCGTGTCGGTGAACAGGGCATCGATTTCACTGAGTTCGGCGAGCTGCACCATCGCCGGTCGATTGAACTTGCTGTGGTCGACCGCGAGCCAGACCTGGCGTGACGATTCCAGAATCGCGCGCGCCACCTTGACCTCGCGATAGTCGTAGTCGCGCAGCGTGCCGTCGGCCTCGATCGCCGAAATGCCGATCAACCCGATGTCGACGCGGAACTGGCGGATGAAGTCCACGGTGGCCTCGCCGATGATGCCGCGGTCGCGTGAGCGCACCATGCCGCCGGCGACGATGACCTCGAAATCGGGCTTGTCCGAGAGGATGGCCGCGACGTTGAGGTTGTTGGTGATCACGCGCAGCCCCTTGCGGCGGCGCATCAGCTCCTCGGCGACCGCCTCGGTGGTGGTGCCGATGTTCACGATCAGCGAGCAGTCGTCGGGTACGCGTTCGGCCACGGCCTGCGCGATGCGCTGTTTGGCCTCGTGGTTCAGCCGCTGGCGCTGCAGGTAGCCGATGTTCTCGGTGGTCGAGGCCGGCACCCGCACGCCGCCATGAAAACGCGCCAGAAGCCCGGCCGACGCGAGCAGGCCGACGTCGCGGCGCACCGTCTGCAGCGTGACCTGGAAGCGCTGCGCCAGCGCCTCGACGCTGGCCGAGCCCTGTTCGCGCACGGCCTCCAGCAGCGCCGCCTGGCGGGGGTTCGGGACCAGCGTCTTGGGCATCATGCAGCGATGGGAACCGAAACGAACAAGAGAGAACCGGCCGCGCAAGGGTACGAAGCGGTCAATGGCCCGCATGATAAGTGGCCGCTTTGCCACAGTGCGGAGCGGTCGATCGGCGACCGCTAGGGGTTTGCGAGCATTTTCGATTTTGTTCGCATCGGCGCGATTGACATTCGTTTGTTTGCGAGAGACATTGCGCGCCGCTGCCCGTCAGGGCGGTCGCTTCAAATCACCCGACGAGGAGACGCACGATGAAGTTCCGACCCTTGCCCAGCGCGCTCGCGCTCGCGGCGGTCATGGTTCTGGTCGCCTGTGGCAAGAAGGAGGACGCGCCGGCTGCGGCGCCCGGCGCCGCGGCACCGGCAGCCCCGGCTGCCAAGGCCGGCGGCACCGAGGCCGCGAAGAAGTGGATCGACAGCGAGTTCCAGCCCTCGGTGCTGTCCAAGGAAGACCAGCTCAAGGAAATGGAGTGGTTCGCCAACGCGGCCAAGCCGTTCGTGGGCATGGAAATCAACGTGCTGTCGGAGACGATCCCGACGCACGAGTACGAATCGAAGACGCTGACCAAGGCGTTCCAGGAGATCACCGGCATCAAGGTCAACCACCAGCTGCTCGGTGAAGGCGAGGTCGTGCAGGCCGTGCAGACGCAGATGCAGACCAACCGCAACCTGTACGACGCCTACATCAACGACAGCGACCTCATCGGCACGCACTCGCGCCTGCAAAGTGCGGTGAACCTCACCGACTGGATGGCGGGCGACGGCAAGGACGTGACGCTGCCGACGCTGGACATCAAGGACTTCATCGGCGCCAGCTTCACCACCGGCCCCGACGGCAAGCTCTACCAGCTGCCCGACCAGCAGTTCGCCAACCTGTACTGGTTCCGCAAGGACTGG
>JAEUPI010000100.1 GCA_016790175.1 Burkholderiaceae bacterium
TTGGGTCAGCGCCTGCAGTTCCTCGTGGTTGAGGCCCGCGGCCGGCTCGTCGAGCATCAGCAGCTTGGGGTCGGCGGCCAGCGCACGGGCCAGCTCGACACGTTTCTGCGTGGCGAAGGGCAGCGCGCCGGCCGGATGCAGCGCAACGCTCATCAGGCCCAGGTAGTCCATCACCTCGCGAGCACGTTCCAGCAGGCGGCGCTCCTCGGCCGCCACCGACCGCAGGCGCAGAGCGCTGGCGATGAAGCCGGCCGACGAACGTGCGTGCGCACCGACCATCACGTTGTCGGTAACCGTCATGCGCTGGAACATCGCCAGGTTCTGGAAGGTGCGGCCGAGCCCGAGGCCTGACACCTCGTGGGTCGGCACGTCGGTGAGCGATCGGCCTTCCAGGAGGATGTCGCCCGACTGGTATGGATACAGCCGGCTCATGCAGTTGAACAGCGTGGTCTTGCCGGCGCCATTGGGGCCGATCAGGCCGCAGATGTCGCCGCGGGCGACGTCGAAGCTCACGTTGTCGAGTGCGACAATGCCGCCGAATCGCACCGACACGCCGCGTACGCTCAGCAGCGGCGCGGCATCGGCAGCGGCGGATCGGTCGACGGCGTCGGCAGTCATGGTGGCACGTGGTGTCAGCACGGCGCGCAGCCGTCGCGTGGCCCGAACGGGCGCGTTATAGGCGGCGGAGCAGCGTCTGGCAATGCGCGCTTGCACTGTCCGGTAGGCGACATCGCGCAGTGCAGCATCGCCGGGCGGAGATCGACGACATGGGCATGGGCATCTACGACACCGGGCTCGACCGGCGCGCAGCAAACTTCGTGGCGCTGTCGCCGGTGTCGTTCGTCGAGCGTAGCGCCGAAGTGTTCGGTGACCTGCCAGCCACCGTGCATGGCCGGCGCCGTTTCACCTGGGTCCAGGTGCGGGAGCGTTCGGCGCGACTGGCCGCGGCCTTGCGCTCACTCGGCGTCGGGCGCGGCAGCACCGTGAGCACGATGCTTGCCAACACACCCGAGATGGTCGAGGCGCACTACGCGGTGCCGGCGCTCAATGCGGTGATCAACACGCTGAACACGCGCCTCGATGCCGCGCTGCTCGCCTGGCAGATCAACCACTGCGAGGCACGGGTGTTGATCACCGACCGCGAGTTCGCTCCGGTGATGCGCGAGGCCTTGCGCCAGCTGCGCGAGCAGCACGGGCGGCAAGTGATCGTGATCGACGTCTGCGACAGCGAATACGCAGGGCCGGGCGACCGCCTCGGCGAGCATGAATACGAGGCCTTGCTCGCGGCGCACGCGCCGCTGGCCCGCCTGGAAGTGCCAGCCGACGAGTGGGACGCGATCGCCGTGAGCTACACCAGCGGCACCACCGGCGACCCCAAGGGCGTGGTCACGCATCACCGCGGCGCGTACCTGAACGCCGTGTGCAACGCGGCCACCTGGACCATGCCGCACTGTCCGACCTACCTGTGGACGCTGCCGATGTTCCACTGCAACGGCTGGTGCTTCCCGTGGACGGTGGCCATGCTCGGCGGCACGCATGTGTGCCTGCGGCGGGTGGAGGCCCAGGCCATCCTCGACGCGATGCGCGAGCATGGCGTGGACCACTACTGCGCCGCGCCGATCGTGCACAACCTGCTGATCAACGCGCCGGCCGAGCAGCGCGCCGGCATCACGCAGAAAGTGCGCGCCATGGTGGCCGGAGCGGCGCCGCCGGCGGCGATGATCGAAGGCATGGCCAAGATCGGGTTCGACATCACCCATGTCTACGGTTTGACCGAGGTGTACGGCCCGGCCGCGGTGGCCGTGAAGCGGGAGGCCTGGTCCGGCCAGAGCCTGTCGGAGCAGACCCGACTCAACGGCCGGCAGGGCGTGCGCTATGTGCTGCAGGAAGGCATGACCGTGCTCGACCCCGACACGATGGCCGAGGTGCCGGCCGACGCTCAGACGATGGGCGAGATCATGTTCCGCGGCAACATCGTCATGAAGGGCTATCTCAAGAATCCGGCGGCCACCGACAAAGCCTTCGCAGGCGGCTGGTTCCACACCGGCGACCTGGCGGTGATGGAGTCCGACCGCTATGTGAAGATCAAGGACCGCAGCAAGGATGTGATCATCTCCGGCGGCGAGAACATCAGCTCGATCGAAGTCGAGGATGCGCTGTACCGGCACCCCGCGGTGATGGCCTGCGCCGTGGTGGCCAAGCCCGACCCCAAGTGGGGCGAGACGCCGGTGGCCTTTGTCGAGTGCAAGCCCGGCGCAATGGCCACCGCCGAAGAGCTGGTCGCGCACTGCAAGGGCCTGCTGGCCAGCTACAAGGTGCCGCGCGAGATCCGCTTCGAGGAGATACCCAAGACCTCGACCGGCAAGATCCAGAAGTTCCAGTTGCGCGAGCGGGTCAAGTCCGCCAGCGCCATCGAGTAGGAGAACCTCATGTTGACCACCGAGGACCCGCTGCTGCTGCGCGACTGCGACGCACGCGGCGTGGTCACGCTGACGCTGAACCGGCCGCAGGCCTTCAACTCGTTGTCCGAGGCCATGCTCGCCGCGTTGCAGACCGAGATGGACCTGCTGGCGAAAGACGACTCGGTGCGCGTGCTCGTCATCGCCGCGGCCGGCAAGGCGTTCTGTGCCGGGCACGACCTGAAGGAGATGCGAGCGGCACCATCGATGGACTACTACCAGAAGCTCTTCGCCCAATGCGCGCGAATGATGCTCTCGATCCAGCAGCTGCCGGTGCCGGTGATCGCCAAGGTGCAGGGCGTCGCCACGGCGGCCGGCTGCCAGCTGGTGGCGATGTGCGACCTGGCCGTGGCGACGAACCAGTCGCGCTTCGCGGTCAGCGGCGTGAACCTGGGCCTCTTCTGCTCGACGCCGAGCGTTGCGCTGTCGCGCAACGTGCCGCGCAAGCTGGCCTTCGAGATGCTGGTGACGGGAGACTTCATCGACGCGGCGCAGGCGCTGGCGCGCGGGCTGGTCAACCGGGTGGTGCCCGGCGACGAGCTCGACGCCGAGGTGGACCGCCTGTGCGCGAGCATCGCGGCCAAGCCGCGCGAGGCGATCGCGTTGGGCAAGCAGCTGTTCTATCGCCAGCTCGAAACCGGCATCGCTGCCGCCTACGACGACGCCGGCAGGACCATGGCCTGCAACATGATGGAACCCTCGGCCCTCGAAGGCGTGCAGGCGTTCATCGACAAGCGCAAGCCGAACTGGGGCTGAGCCCGCGCGGGAAGACAGAGCATTCAGCGTTTGCCGGGGGTCGCGACCTTGTGTCTCATGAGGCGCGCCTTCTCCTTCTCCCAATCCCGCTTCTTCTCGGTCTCGCGCTTGTCGTGTTCGGCCTTGCCCTTGGCCAGCGCGATCTCGACCTTCACGCGCCCGCCCTTGTAGTGCAGGTTCAGCGGCACCATCGTGTAGCCGCGCTGCTCCACCTTGCCGATCAGGCGGCGGATCTCGGCCTTGTGCATCAGCAGCTTCTTGGTGCGATCGGCCTCGGGTCGCACATGCGTGGAGGCCGAACGCAGCGCGTTGATGCGGCAGCCGATCAGCCACAGCTCGCCGTCGCGGATCACCACGTAGCCGTCGGTGAGCTGCACCTGGCCTTCGCGGATGGCCTTGATCTCCCAGCCTTCGAGCACGATGCCGGCCTCGAAGCGCTCCTCGATCAGGTAGTCGAAACGTGCGCGCCGGTTCTCGGCGATGAAGGCGGTCATGCGGGAGCGGAACCTAGAATCAACCCGATAGTATGAAGCGTGTCCACAAGTCGGTCCTGCTCTGGTACTCGCCGCGCGAGATGTACGACCTGGTGGTCGACGTGCTGCAGTACCCGCAGTTCCTGCCGTGGTGCGAACGCACCGAGGTCATCGAAGCCACGGACGTGACGATGACGGCGCGGCTGCACCTGGCCTATGCCGGCGTGCGGCATGCGTTCACCACGACGAATCAACACGAGCCGGCGCGTTCGGTGCTGATCAAGCTCGTCGATGGTCCGTTCTCGGTGCTCGACGGGCATTGGCAGTTCCTGCCGATCGGGCGGCCCGGCGGCGAGGAGCAGGCCTGTCGCATCGAGTTCGACATGAGCTACGCGTTCAGCAGCAAGCCGCTGGAAACCGTGCTGAGCCCGGTGTTCGACAAGGTGGCGAATACCTTCGTCGATCGTTTCGTGGTGCGGGCCGAACAGGTGTATGGCAGCCGATGAGGTCGCGGTCGAAGTCGTCTATGCCGCGGCACCGCACCGCGTGATCGTTCGCGCACTGCGCATGCCGGCCGGTGCGACGGTGGCCGATGCATTGCACGCCAGCGGCCTGGTCGACGAACTGAGCGACGAGGAGCTCGCACCGCTGAAGGCCGGGCTCTGGGGGCGCGTGGTCCCGGCGGATACCCGGCTGCGTGACGGCGACCGCGTGGAACTCACGCGGCCACTGATGGTGGACCCGAAGGAGGCGCGCCGGCTGCGTTACCGGCGCGACGGCCTGAAGCGAAAGCGCAAACCGCGTTAGCGGCAGTCGCTGGCGATGATCGCGCGCGTGCGCGCCATTTCCTCGGCGCGCTGCTTGTCGTCGAGGATCTCGCGCTCGCCCTTGTCGTTGGTGCGCGAAAGCCGGATGCCCGACTCGATCGTCGACAGGTGCGTCCGCGCACGCTTGCAGTTCTCGGCCCGCGCCGCTGCGACCTTTTCTTCCTCGGCCTTTTGCTTGTCGGTCTGCTCCTGCTCGAGCTTCTTGCGGCGGGCCTCGAGTTCGGGGTCGACTTTCGGCTTGGCCACTGCCTCGGCCTTGGCCTGGGCACCGCCTTCGGGCGCCGAGGCGGCGGTCGGAGCGGGCGCGGCGCGGCGCGTGGTCAGCTCGGGCTTCTGCAGCACGTCGCGGTCCGGAATGTCGCGCGGTGGCGGCGTGTCGCTCACGACGATCTGGCCGCGGCTGTCCTTCCATTTCCACTGCGCGACGGCGGGCGCTGCGGCGAGCAGCAGCGTGATGGGCACAACGATCAGGGCGTGCAGGCGCATGAGGCGCACTCCGTCATCCGGCACGGCGCCGGTACGCGCGGCAGTTTAGCGGCGGCCCGTGGACCGGTGTCGTGGTGGCGCGGCATTGGGGCGCCCACACGGCAATTCCGCACACGGCCGATCCGTATAATTCATTTTTGCGTCTGGAGCCTTCCCATGCGCCTCCTCGGCAAAGCGCTCACCTTCGACGACGTGTTGTTGGTGCCGGCGTTTTCGCAGGTGTTGCCCCGCGACACGCGATTGGCAACCCGACTGTCCCGCAACATCTCGCTGAACCTGCCGCTGGTGTCTGCCGCCATGGACACCGTGACGGAATCACGCCTCGCGATCGCGATCGCGCAGGAGGGCGGCATCGGCATCGTGCACAAGAACCTGACGCCGAAGGCGCAGGCCGCCGAGGTGGCACGCGTCAAGCGCTATGAGTCGGGCGTGCTGCGCGATCCGATCACGGTGGCGCCGGACATGCCGGTTCGCGAAGTGATCGCGTTGTCGAAGGCCCATGGCATCTCGGGCTTTCCGGTGCTCGAGGGTCGCAAGGTGGTGGGCATCGTCACCGGACGCGACCTGCGGTTCGAAACCCGCATGGACGCACCGGTGCGCGACATCATGACGCCGCGCGAGCGCCTGATCACCGTGCGCGAGGGCGCCACGCTCGACGAGGGCAAGGCGCTGATGCACAGGCACAAGCTCGAGCGTGTGCTGGTGGTCAACGACGCCTTCGAGCTGCGCGGCCTGATGACGGTGAAGGACATCACCAAGCAGACCAGCTTTCCGCTGGCCGCGCGCGACGCGCAGGGGCAATTGCGCGTGGGCGCTGCGGTCGGCGTGGGCGAGGGCACCGAAGAGCGCGTCGAGCTGCTCGCGAAGGCCGGAGTGGATGCGATCGTGGTCGACACCGCGCATGGCCACTCGGCCGGCGTGATCGAGCGTGTGCGCTGGGTCAAGCGCCAGTATCCGAAGGTCGATGTCATCGGCGGCAACATCGCCACCGGTGCGGCGGCGCTCGCACTGTGCGAGGCCGGGGCCGATGCGGTCAAGGTGGGCATCGGGCCGGGTTCGATCTGCACCACGCGCATCGTGGCGGGCGTCGGCGTGCCGCAGATGACGGCGATCGCCAACGTGGCCGGCGCGCTCAAGGGCAGCGGCGTTCCGCTGATCGCCGACGGCGGCATCCGCTACTCCGGCGACATCGCCAAGGCCATCGCCGCCGGAGCATCCACGGTCATGATGGGCGGCATGTTCGCCGGCACCGAGGAGGCGCCGGGCGAAGTGATCCTCTACCAGGGCCGCAGCTACAAGAGCTACCGCGGCATGGGTTCGATCGGTGCGATGAAGGCCGGATCGGCCGACCGCTACTTTCAAGAGAGCGACCAGACCGGCAACCCCAACACCGACAAGCTGGTGCCCGAGGGCATCGAGGGCCGCGTACCCTACAAGGGCTCGGTGGTGGCCATCATCACGCAAATGGGCGGCGGTGTGCGCGCCGCGATGGGCTACTGCGGCTGTGCCTCGATCGAGGAGATGCACACCAAGGCCGAGTTCGTCGAGATCACGACCGCCGGGGTGCGCGAGAGCCACGTGCACGACGTGCAGATCACGAAGGAAGCGCCGAACTACCGCATGGAATGAACGTGGCGGCGCCATCTCCGAGCGCCGCGGCCGGCCTGGCAGGCAGGCCTGCTGCGGCCATGCCGTTCATCATGATCACGGTGCTGATCGACATGATCGCGATCGGCCTGATCGTGCCCGTTTTGCCGTTGCTGGTGGGCGAGTTCACCGCCTCGCCGGCCGAGCAGACCTTCTGGTTCGGCGCGGTGGCGTTCACCTTCGGCGTGGCGAACTTCTTTGCCGCGCCGATTCTCGGTGCGCTGTCCGACCGCTACGGCCGGCGGCCGGTGCTGTTGCTCGGGTTCACCGGCTTTGCGCTCAGCTTCTTCGTCACCGGAGCGGCCACCGCACTGTGGATGCTGATCGTGGTGCGCCTGTTCAGCGGCGCGCTGCAGTCCAACGCATCGGTGGCCAACGCCTATGTGGCCGACATCACGCCGCCAGCCGAACGTGCGCATCGCTTCGGCCTGCTCGGCGCGATGTTCGGGCTGGGCTTCATGCTCGGGCCGGTGATGGGCGGATTGCTCGGCGCGATCGACATCCACTACCCGTTCTTCGCGGCCGGCACCCTGGCCATCCTCAACGGGCTGTACGGCTACTTCGTGCTGCCGGAATCCCTGCCCGCGGAACGCCGGCGACCGTTCGAATGGAAGCGCGCCCATCCGTTCGCGGCGCTGTCGGGCCTGGCCCAGCTGCACGGCGTGGGCCCGCTGGTGGTGGTGATCGCGCTGGCGTCGCTGGCGCAGTTCGTGCTGCACAACGCGTGGGTGCTGTACACGACGTTCAAGTTCGGCTGGGGTCCGGCCCAGGTAGGCTGGTCGCTGCTGGTGGTGGGTTCGATGTCGGTGCTGGTCCAGGGCTTCCTGTTGCGTCATCTGCTGCGGCGCTTTTCGCCGCAGCGGCTGGCCACCGTCGGGTTGCTCGGCTCGATGCTCACCTATTTCGGTTTCGGGGCGGCCTCGGAGGGCTGGATGATCTTCGTGATCATCGTCGTCGGCAACCTGATCGGAGGCGGCGCGCAGGCCGCGATCCAGAGCATCGTCTCCAATGCGGCCGAGCCATCGGGGCAGGGCCAGACCATGGGCGCCGTGGCCTCGCTGAACAGCATCACCGCGGTGGCGGCGCCGGTGATCAGCGCGTCGCTGCTCGGTGTGGTCTCGCACCGTCCGCAGGGTGACTGGTTGATCGGCCTGCCGTTCTACTTCTGCGCCATCTTGCAGTGCATCGGCACGCTGGTGGCGCTGACACATTTCCGTCGCCATCCGGGCCGCAGCGCGGTGCCGGCGACATGACACCACCAGCCTTCGCGATGCACGACAAGATCCTGATCCTCGATTTCGGCTCCCAGGTCACCCAGCTGATCGCACGCCGCGTGCGCGAGGCGCACGTGTACTGCGAGATCCATCCCAACGACGT
>JAEUPI010000147.1 GCA_016790175.1 Burkholderiaceae bacterium
CGGCAGCGTGTAGCCGGTGGTCGAGTTGTGGAACAGCGGCACACGCAGGATCTCGCCGCAGGGCGCGCCGCCGAGCACGAGTGCCTGCAGGCACAGGTCGGTCGCCCACAGGTGCCAGCCGAGCGAGGCATCGGGCGCCAGCGGAGAATCGGCATGCAACGCGATCGCGAACTCGTCGATCGACACCGCCGAGGAACTCGCCGGGTGATCGAACAGCTGCGTGCGATCCACCACCTGGCCGGCGTATCGCACCGGACCCGCGGGGCCCTGCTCGCCGTGCAGACCGGCAAAACCCACCGGCGCCGCGTGTCGGCCGTCGGCCTGCAGCGTGCCCAGCCGTTCGGCGATCATGAAGCCGGTGCCGGTGGCGAAGTAGACGTCCTGGTGGACGAAGAGGCGCCAGGGCTGCGTGGCCTGCGCTGCACCGCGTTCGAAGGCATCGGCGGCCGATCGCGCGCCCGCCACCGGAATCACCTGTGCGCCGACCTCGCGCAGCCCGGGCGAGCGTTCGATGTTGAGCGCCAGCTCGAACGGACGGTTCACCGGCACGATCACCGAGAACGGCGCATACCGGGTTGCGGCCGAGGGCGGCTGCAGGGCCAGCTTCTCGCACACGACGACCATGGTCTGCAAGCCGAGATTGCGCTGGGCCGTCTGGCGCGGCAGGCCCAACGCCATCGCAGCGGCGATCAGACGCGCGCTGAACACGCTTTCGGGCACCTCGGTGCGACGCTGGGCCTTCAGATCGGGCAGCCAGCCGGCATCGAGCAGCAGCTTGTATGCCGATGCGGGCGTGAAGCCCCGTGCGTGGGCAGCGGCCAGCGGGCCCGCGGCGTCGTAGCTCATGTCGCCCATCACCAGGCGCTGCAGCATGTCGATGTGGCCCATGTTCGGCCAGGCACAGACCAGTCGCGCACGTGGCGTGGTCCATTCGTGCAGCGCCTCCAGCGCCGTGGCGGCGTCGCGCAGCGCACTCGAGCGCGAGTCGACGACGACGCAGTCATAAGGCTCGCTGAAAGCCGCGCGCACATCGCCGAGCGTATCGAACCGGTGCCACACGGCGTCGGGCCACAGCTCCACACAGCGTGTAGCAAGTGCTCCGGGCGCCGGCGCCAGCTCGAGCACGCGCGGTGCGCCCGGCGGCAGGTGTGGCAGCAACATTTGCGCGAGCGCAGCGTCGTCGTGACCGGGGTTCATGTCTGGAGCTCCTCTGAACAGGCATCGCACACGGCCTCGACCTCGTCGCAGGTGAGCACGGGCGACATCGGCAGGCTCAGCACCTCGCGCGCGAGGCGTTCGGCGATCGGCAGCGCCGGCCAGCGGCCGCCGGCGTAGGCGCCCTGCCGATGGCAGGGCACGGGATAGTGCACGAGGTGGCCGATGCCACGTTCATCGAGGCGTCGTTGCAGCCGTTCGCGCCGGGCCGAGCGCACCACGAACAGATGCCACACCGGTTCGGCCGCCTCTCGCACCTGTGGCAGGATCAGGTCGCTTGCGTCCAGCCGTGCGAGGTAGCGGGCAGCGAGCGCGCGGCGGTGGCCATTGTCGGCGTCGAGCGTGCGCAGCTTCACACGCAGCACCGCAGCCTGGATCTCGTCGAGACGGGAATTCACGCCGGCCACGTCGTGGTGGTACTTGGCGGTCGAGCCATAGTTGCGCAGTGCCCGCAGGCGCGCCGCCAGCGCACCGTTGTCGGTGGTGATCGCGCCGCCGTCGCCGAGCGCGCCGAGGTTCTTGCCCGGATAGAAGCTGAACGCCGCGGCGTCGCCCAGGCCGCCCACCCGACGCCCGTGGTCGCGTGCACCATGGGCCTGCGCAGCGTCCTCGACCAGCCGCAGCCCGTATTGGTGTGCCAGGGTCCGCAGCGCAGCCATGTCGGCCGGCTGGCCGTACAGATGCACCGCGATGATCGCCTTCGTGCGCGGGCCGATCGCGGCGCGCACGCGGTCCGGATCGAGGGTGCAGGTGGCCTCCACCGGCTCCACCGGCACGGGGACGGCCCCGCACAGGCTCACCGCCAGCCAGGTGGCGATGAAGGTGTGCGACGGCACGATCACCTCGTCGCCGGCGCCGATGCCCATGGCACGCAGAGCCAGGTGCAGCGCATCGAGCCCGTTGGCGACGCCCACCGCGTGCCGCACGCCGCAAAAGGCAGCGAACTCCGATTCGAACGCCTCGAGCTCGGGGCCCAGCACGTAGCGGCCCGACGCCGCCACCCGGCTCAGCGCCTCGACGATTGCCGGGCCGTGTCGCGCCTGGAAGCGCTGCAGGTCGAGGAATGGAATCATGCGTCCGGCCTCAGAGCCACTCAGTCACACCAGCGCGCACGCATGTACTGCGCGTAGTCGCGGATGTAGTCGCCCTCGTCGTACGGTGCCGAGGCCAGCACCATGCACACCGAGCCCGACGAGAAGTTGTCGAGCTCGCGCCAGATCATCGGGCACAGGTACAAGCCGTTGTAGGAGCGCGAGAGATGCACGCGCCGGCGATCGCGGCCGTCGTCGAGCACGACGTCGAAGCTGCCCGACATGGCGATGATGAACTGGTGCAGCGACTTGTGCGCATGCCCGCCGCGGTCGGAGCCGCCCGGGACGTCGTAGAGGTAGTACACGCGCCGGATCTCGAACGGCACATGGCGATCGCCTTCGATGAACGTGAGGTTGCCGCGCGGATCGTGGATCTTCGGCAGATCGAGGATGCGGCAGCGCTCGAGCGACGGGCCGGCCAGCGCGGGCCGCTTCGTCGCGTCGGCTGGCACGGGCCGGTTCGTCGCATCCGCCAGCAGCGCCTCGGGAACACGGGCATTCACAGGCTCACCTCGTAATGTTCGTAGACCACGCCGCCGGCGCCGAACTCCGACTTGAATCGGTGCAGGCCCTCGTTGAGCACACGCCCCTGTTCGACGGTGCTGACGCCGAAGTCGAAGTAGCGGGCACCCAGGGCCTGGGCCTCGTCGATCGCGTGCTGGAACAGCAGGTCCGGCGCATGCAGCGCCTGGCCCTGCTCGCCGGCAGCGATGTACTGCGCATGCACCACGCGCGGACTGACGTACAGCACCAACCCGGCCACGACCCGTGCCTCGTGCGTAGCCACCAGACAACGCAGCTGACGCGGAAAGCGGTCGGCCAGCGTTTCGATCTCGGCCAGTCCGTGCACGGGCTTCAGGCCGTGCGCGCGCACGAGGTTCTCCTCCAGCACGGGCCAGAACCGGGCCAGTTGCTCGCGCCCCTGCTCGATCGTCAAGCCCGCCTCATGCGCCTTGCGCAGTGCGCGGCGGCGCCGTTCGCTGGCGGGCAGACGATGCGCCAGGTCGATGCAGCTCGAAAGATCCGAGCGCACCCGCGCGGCCTCCAGGCGAAACAGCGCATACAGATCGTCCTGCGCCGGCGCGAGTGCGTAGATATGGGGCACGGCCTTGTAGCGCAGCCGCGTGCAGCCCTGCGTGCGCAGCTCGACCGTGGCGAGGCGAAGCGCCTGCACCATCGCCTCGCCGCGCAGCGCGCCGTCGTGCAGCATGCCGCCATAGGTCAGGCCCGGGTGCGAAACCACGAGCCCAGGGTTGGACGGGTCCAATGCCAGTGGCAGTACGCCGAGCCAGCGGGCGCCGTCTTCGACGACCAGCGAGCGATCCGCGAAGCGGTTGCCGTGGTACGACAGGTAGCGCCGCGTGTGCAGGAAGGTCGCACCATAGGCGGCCGCGCACAGCGTGTCCCAGCGATCGGCCTCGTCGTCGCGGAAGGCACGCACGCGCATCAGGGGCCCTCCGCCTGTTCGGCCAGGCCGACGCCGGTGCCGCCGAAGTCGTTGCCGTTGTAGAAGATCCAGCTGCGCCCGGCGATCGGCACTTCGGCCGCGTAGGCGATGCTGTCACCGTCCCACGCGCCCGGGCTCGCCTGCAGATCGATGTGATCGTCGTCGCGGCGCCAGATCAACCCGTCTGCGGAATGCGCCAGTCCCAGCTCGTAGCGCAGCGGTGAGCGCCGCCGGATCGAGTAGTGCATGCGGAAGCCCTCGTCGCGGCGCAGCACGAACGGTCGCCCGATGCCGTGCTCGCGCGCGAGGTCGAGCGGCACCACCACCTGACCCTGCGACGGCCAGTGCAAACCGTCGTGCGATTCGATGTGCCTTACGTCGTAGATCGGCATCGACTTGCCGTTCACGGTTTCCCAGCGGCTGCCTGCCACGTACCACATGCGGTAGCGGTCGCCTTCGAACAGCACGAACGGACCGCCGCGAATGTGGCGCTCACCGTCGGACCGCTCCAGGATCGGCGCTGCGCTCAATCGGCGGAAACTGTCGCCATCGTCGTCGCTGACGGCCACCCCGGTCAGCAGGCGATAGCGGACGTGGTGACACAACTCGAAGCCCACGTAGTACATCGCCAGCCGGCCGTCGGCCAGATGCGTGACGCAGGTGGGAAACACGCCGTTGTCGTCGAAGCAGCCCGGCTCGCCGATGTCGAGCACCGGCGCCGCGGCATGTCGTTGCACCCGGCGCGGATCGGCGGGGTCGATGTCGAACCAGCCCACGCGGCCCACGCCGCGTGCATCGCGGCATTGCACGTACAGGCGCAGCGTGCCGTCGCGCCGCCAGTGCGGCGTCGGGCAGGTCGCGTGCGTGCGGGCCCAGGCCCGCGTGCCGTCGGGCTGCCAGATCACGCCATGTTTGCGCCAATGCAGCGCCGTCATCGAACACACCTCATGCGGCCACGCGGAAGAAGCGCGTGGCGCTCACGCGTGCGGGTTCGGGTTGCTCGGCCTTGAACAGCGCCCCGTCGGGCGTGTCCTTCATCACCGTGGTGCCGGGGCCGAGCCAGTTGTCGCGCCCGAGGCTCACGTTGTTGGCCAGCGTGGCGTTCACGCCGAGGAAGCTGTAGGCCCCCACGCGGCAGAAGCCCGAGATCACCACCTGCGACGAGACGAAGCAATGGTCCTCGATCACGCTGTGGTGGCCGATGTGGTTGCCGCTCCAGAGCACCACGTTGGCGCCGATCTGCACGAACGGCTGCACGGTGTTGTGCTCGAACACGAAGCAGTGTTCGCCCAGCGTGGCGTTGCGCCAGACCTGCGCGCGCGGGCTCACGAACGAGGCGAGTGCGAAGCCCTGCGCCTTGGCCTGGGCGGCCAGGCGGGCCCGCAGCCGGTTCAGCTGGGTGTAGACCACGGCCACGTAGACGTCATGTTCGGCCGGCGCGAAGGCGCGAGACAGCGTCTCGAACGGCAGCACCGGCAGACCGTGCAGCGATTCGCGCTTGAGGAACGGCGATTCGACCGCGAATGCCACGACCTCGTGGTCGCTCTCGGCATCGAAATACTCGCGCGCGACCTCGGCGAAGGCCGAGTCGCCGACGATGATCAGTTTGCGTCGCGGCATGGTGACACCTCTTCAGGGCCGACGGATCAGGACGTCCTCGCGCCGGTTGGCCATCGGCAGCCCGGCAGCCTGCGGCAGCACCCAGGCATGGAAGCCGGCGGCGCGCGCGCGGGCGAGCAGGCCGAAGACCACGCTGTCGTCGATGACGCCGGCTTCCAGGCGGTTGAACTGCACGACCGGCAGCTCCGGCCGGCCGGTGTGGCGCTGGTGCGTCGCGATGCCTTCGCTGCTGGCGAAGAAGCGCTTGCGCATCGTGGTGTTGGGCAGGTCGCCGAGCAGCAGTTCGCCGCCTTCGGCGAGCATCGCGAGACAGGTGTCGACGAAGTCGAACACGCGGCCCTCGGCGAACACGTACTGCAGGACGCTGTAGGCGATGATGGTGTCTACGCGTCCGATCAGATCGGGCAGCTCCGCGCGCAGCGCGTCGGGAAACCGCCCGGGCACCGGCCGCACGTGCGGCGCCATCGGCAGGTACGCGAGCATCTCGGCACTGTCGACGAAGGTGATATGCCCGTCCTGCCGCTGGCAATGCTCGGCAAGCATCACCGGCAACGCACTGCAGCCGGGGCCGATCTCGATCACGCGTCCGCCGCGGCGTTGCAGGCTCGTGAGCTTGGCGCGCATGTCGGCGAAGATCGCCTCCTCCTTGCCGTCGCGGTAACTGTCGGGAAAACCGACCTTCTCGTGGCGACTCAGGCTCGGGTCGAGCGCCAGCGCGCGAAAGCCCTCGAAGTCCAGATGTTCGAAGCGGGACAGCGGCACGGCCACGGCGCCCTCGCCTTCAGGCCGCCAGCGCGGCGGGCGCAGCCGCGCCCACCTGGGAAATCTGAGGGATCTGCCATGACGCGTCGACCTCGTCGTCCGGCACGTCGAGCTGCGGCGCGAAGGTGCGCGCGGTCATGCGCTCGCGCAGCGTGGTCTCCACCTTCTGCAGCACCACGCGCATGAAGGCGGCACGCTCGCGCGGCGCTTCGCGCAACTCGAGGTCGAGATACACCGACTGCTCGATCGCGAACCGATGCTCGAACCAGCCGAGGTACCAGAACCAGTCGGTGTAGTACAGCCAGGAGTTCTCGTTCAGCGCACGCAGGTGGGTCGGGTCCTGCCAGGCGGTGGCGGCATGCTCGTACGGCACCTCGATCAGCAGCCGGCCGCCGGGCTTCAGCAGCGCGAGGCAGTTGGTCATCAGGCGCGGCAGGTCGGCCACATGCTCGAGCACGTTGTTGGCGACGATGGCCTCCGCCTGGCCGGGGCGCAGCAGCACCGTGCCCGACGACGCACTCTCAGCGGCGAGCGGCAGCTGCAGCGGCTGTGACAGGTCGAGCACCAGATCGGGCAATGCGCGATCCAGCACGTCGAGGTTCAGCCAGCCGCTCTTGTAGTCCTTGCCTGATCCGAGGTGAATGCGCGTGGGCTGCCAGGGCGCGGTGTCGCGCCGCTCATGGTGTGCCCGGCCGAAGCCGGCGGCGAAAGCCAGCGCATCGGCGTACGACTCGGCCGGATCGAAACGGGCGAAGGCCTCGATCTGCTGGCGCGCACGGTCGAAGAAGGCCGGGCTCTTGAAGGTGTCTGCGAAGAAGGATTCGATCTCCCCGTCGCCGACCCAGCTCACGCAGGACTCGAAGGCCGGATGAGGCCGCGTGGCACTCGCGCGTTCGGCGATCACCGGCGTGCCCAGCGACAGGCAGTGCGACACGCGGGCCTGCTCGAAGCGGCCGCTGTCGTAGAAATGCATGTTGACCACCGCCTTGGCCTGGCGGATGAACGCATCGCGCTCCTCGCCGTAGAGCGCGACGTCGAACTGGCTGACCTGCACGCCCTGGGCCTCGATGCGCTCGATCCAGGCCTTGCGGCGGGGGTTCATGCTGCCGACGAACAGCAGATCGATCGGCCGCGACTCCAGTGCGAGCGCCTGTTCAGGCACGAGGTAAGGCGCAAAACCCATCGGCACCACCGGCACGTCGGCCGGGTCGGCGGCATAGGCGCTCAGGTTGGCGGCGTCGTAGTCGATCACCGCCGAGCTGCGCAGCAGTTGCAGGTACGCGGGCGACACCTGCGCGCCGCCGGCGCCCAGCTGTTCCAGGTTGACGAAGATGCACGCCTGCCGGCGGCGCTGATCGGCATCGAAACCGAGGTGGGCGCCGAACACCAGGTTCACGGCGTCATGGCGCAGCCGGTTCTTGGCCATCGTGACGCTCGCGCCGAACCGACGGAACTGGTAGCGCAGGTACCTGGCCGGATCGACCAGCCCGAGCGAATGCACATAGCCGAGCGGCTGCACGATGCACAGATGGATGGGGGGGATCGTGCTCATCGCATGGATCTTTCGTGAAGCGGCATGGATTGCGGCGCACAAATGCGCGCGCCTGCGAGATCAAGCTTAGGCAGCCGCTGCGCGCCCCGATGCGTCGATCAGCGCGGCGATGCCCGGTCAGTTCGGATCGCGCGACGCGATGGCCGGCAGGTGCTCCGGCGGCAGGCCTTGCACCGCGCGGGCCCACATGCGCTCGAACAGCGCCTCGATGTCCCGCGCGAAGCGGTGGCCATCGAACAGCGGATTCGTGTCGCGCTGCACCTGCAGCCGCTCGCGCAGCCCGGCGCGACGCGCCGGGTCGCATGCCAGTGCGACAGCGGTGTCGACATAGGCGTTCACATCGGCACAGACGAGTTCGTCGAGCCCGGCGGTGCGCATCAGGCTCGCGGCCACGCGCTGAGCGAACGGTGCACCGACGAGCGTCACCGGCGGCACGCCGACCCACAAGGCCTCGCCGGCCGTGGTGTGTGCGTTGCAGGGCCAGGCGTCGAGGTACAGATCGCCGCAGGCCAGCCGAGTCAGGTGCTCGTCGGCGCCGAGCAGCGGTGCAAAGACGAGGCGCCGCGCCGGAATGCCGCGCTCGGCGGCTGCGCGTTCGAGCGCCGCCTGCACGTTGGCGTTCCAGCGCAGCAACCACAGCACGGCATCCGGCACCGCTTGCAGAATGCGGCACCAGGCATCGAACACCGGCTCCGAGATCTTGTAGGACTGGTGGAACGCGGCCAGCAGCACCCCACCTTCCGGCGCGCCCCATTGCGCGCGCGTCGACGGTGGCGGCCGCCAGCGCCGGCCGTCGTTGGGCTGATAGCAGAGCGGCATCTGCGCGATCTTCTCGCTGAACCACTGCGCATGCGCCAGCGGCGTGAGCAGCGGATCGCCGATCAGGTAGTCGACGTAGGGTGCGCCGCTGGTGCCCGGAAAACCGAGCCAGTTCACCTGCACCGGCGCCGCGCGCCAGGCCATCACCTGCGCCACGCTGCCATAGGTGGCGCCCTTCACGTCGACCAGGATGTCGATCTCGCGCGCCCGGATCTCCGTGGCCACTTCGTGCAGCGGCCGGCCATGGAGTTCGACGAAATGTTCGCTCGAGGCCTGCATGCGCCGCCGCAGCGGCGTGCCGTCGTCGGGGCCGGCGGAGAACAGGAACACCTCGACGCGGCCGCGGTCGTGGCTTTCCAGCATCTGCACCATCAGTTGACTGGTCGCATGCCGGTGAAAATCGGCAGACAGGTAGCCGACGCGCAGGCGGCGCCCGCGGTCCCGCGCCGCACGCCGCGGCAGCACGGCGACACCGGCCGCGAGATGGCGCGCGTACATCGCAGCCACCTTGCGCTGCTCGGCAGGATCGTCGACCAGCACCGCGTGCACGAAGGCGCCGGTCTCGATGGCCAGACCCTCCGGCGTGGCCTGCACCGCGGCGCGCAGTCGCGCCAGCTCATCAGCCGCCTCGGGCCAGCGGCAGGCCTCGCGCTCGAGAAACACGAGCAGCGCCCGTGCCGACAACTCGCTGCTGCCGAGCCCGAGCGCCAGCGCGGTTCGCACGCACTCGGCGGCCTCGGCCTTCAACCCCAGCTCCTTGAACGACATGCCCATGCGGAAATGGGCCACGGCGTCGTCGATCTTCAAAGCCAGCACCTGCAGGAAAGTCTGCACGGCTGCCTCATGGCGGCCCAGGCGCTGCAGCGCCACGGCCAGTGAATTCAGATACGGCAGGTCGCGCGCCGCCTGCGGCGGCAAGGCCGCCAGCACCGCAACGGCCTGCTCGGCTCGCGCCATGTCGAGCCAGGCGTGCGACTCCAGCGTATAGGCCAGCGTCAACGCCGGATCGCGTGCGCGCAGCTGCTGCAGGCGCGGCACCGCGCGCACCGCCTGCCCGGCCTTGATCGCGGCATGCGCGGCGGCCAGATCGTAGGCCGCATCCTGTATCAGGTCGGCCGCCTCTTCGTACGCGCGTGCCGCTGGCGGCCATTGCTCCTTCGACGCCAGCGCCCGCGCCTCGAGATAGCGGCGATGAGCCCGGTGCGAGCTTCCGCCCGCCGGGCCGGCGGCCAGGGGTGCGGGTTCGGGCAGGGCGAGGCTCATCGTTGGCGCTCCGGCGGGTTCGCGCAGGCTATCCGCGCCGCGCGTGCGACCAGCGCACGAATAGAAGGGATGTCCGCGCCCAATTCGTACCCAAACGCGTTCGATCACCTCGAGAAGGTCCCGCTTCCTGCACTGACCCGTGCGGCACGGCAGGCGGTACCCGCCCGGGGCTCATGCTGGGTCGGTCGTCGCCTGCAGCGCCGACTCCACTGCGGTGCTCGCGTCAAGGGTCGCGCCGCCGAACTCACTACGCTCACTTCGTTCGCTTCGTTCAAACAACGTCGGCGAGTCAGAACACGAAGCGCGCACCTGCGGTGCACGCCGACCCTCGCCGCTGCGCTCCTCGCCGACCCATAAATCGCCCCGACCGGGTACCGCCTGCCGCGCTGGTCGACCGAGCAGCACGAGGACCACCTTGTCGTAGTGCTCGGTACCACTCGCTGCGCCGTGGACGTGGGCTGTGGGGTCCGGGAGCGAATGGGAGGCGGCGAGCAGCGGAGCAGCGAGGGGGAAGTCTGCCGCGCAGCGGCAGACCGGCGAGCGCGGGCTCTATGCGGTGCCGCGGAAGCGGCACTCAGCGGAGTTCGCGCTCGCCGCCCCTTGCTGCGAGCAGCGCAGCGAACCCTGGCCGCGCAGCGGCCAGGGCGCCGGACTTTGAGCGGACGGGCCCCACAGCCCGCGGCCGCGGCGCGGCGCGCGCCAGACTTCGCAGGAGTCTGGTGCACAAAGTGCCCTCGCCTTCGACAACGAGTCCGAATGGCGTCGGCGGTTCCTCTTCACGATCGATCGCGAAGCGGAATCAGACGTTGCCGGCATCGGCGCGCCGCATCGCCTGTTCGCGCTCGCGCCACCGCGCCGCGAGTTCGTGGCGGCCGAGCCCGCCGTGAAGCACGGCCAGGTTGTGCGCGGCCAGATAGCTGCCGCGGCCGTGCACGCTGTCGGGCAGCTCGGGTCGCTCGCCGATGGCCACGGCGCGCTGCCAGCTGGCATCGATCATCGGCACCAGCGCGGCGGCCTGGCGGGGCTCGGCTGCGGCCCAATCGAGCAGCAGGTCGCCAATCGCGAAGTGGAAGTCGGGAGACTCGGACCATCGTCCGGCCTCGCGCTGCACCAGGCCCAGCGCGTCGCCATGGCGCCCGAGCTGCTTGAACACGAATATCGACCGCAGCACGAGGTCGTGCCGCCAGACCGCACCGTCGGCGCAGCCAGCGAGCGCTTGCCCGTATTGCGCCGCCGCCGCGTCCCATTCGCACGTCAGCTCGAAATCCTTGCCGAATTGATAGCGCAGGTAGGCATCGCCCGGCGATTCGGCGATCGCGCGCACGAGCAACTGCCGGTTGCGCCCGCGCTTGGCCTGCATGACCTGCGTGAGATAGCCATCGTGCCGCACGCGCAGGCCCAGGCGCCGTCGCGGCAAAACGCTGCACGGTTGCTCGTGGATGCGACCTTCATAGAGCACGCCGCGCGGCAGCACCCGCGGAATCCAGCTCGGCGACAGCGCCGTGCCGGCGCGCGCATCGTCGAACAGGTTCTCGACGGTGACCACCCCGAGGAACGTCGGTGACTGCCCACGCAGACCGGTGAGCGCCTCGGTGCCGTCGACGATCCATTCGTCGGCATCGAGCATGAGCACCCAGTCCTGGTCGGCCAACGCCAGCGCGTCGTTGCGGGCACGGGCGAAATCGTCGTGCCAGGTTCCCGCCACCACGCGCGCGCCCGCGCGCGTCGCACACGCGCGCGTGTCGTCGTCGGAGCCGGTGTCGAGCACGATCATCGTGTCGACGAATGCCCGCGCGCTGGCCAGGCAGCGTTCGATGCAGCGCGCTTCGTTGCGCGCGATCAGCACAAGGGCGATCGAAGACATCGCCGATTGTGTGTCCGCGTGACGGTGAATCTCAAAGCGAGAACAAGGCCGCAAGGTCCGGCCAGTTCGGCGTTGGCGCGGAACTGTGTCACAGACCGGTCCATTCATCTGAACCGGAAAGACCCTCAAGTTCGGCTGAACGGCCACCGATAAGGCTCCCAACGCGTCCGGCAACGGACACGTGGTCCGGTTAGACGGCCCAAGTGCACGAGGCAGCGATGCCGAAGGGCACAGACGGTTGGCTGGCGTCGGGCGATGCCAGCGACTCGGCCGGAGTCGTTTCAACCTGAAGGAGTGATTCACATGGCAATGACGATCAATACCAACGTGCAGTCGCTGAATGCCCAGCGCAACCTCACGATGTCGAAGGAGTCGCTGGCCGTCTCGATGCAGCGCCTGTCTTCGGGCCTGCGCGTGAACTCGGCGAAGGACGATGCCGCCGGCCTCGCGATCGCCGACCGCATGAACGCGCAGATCCGCGGCATCAACGTCGCGATCCGCAACGCCAACGACGGCATCTCGCTCGCGCAGACCGCCGAAGGCGCGCTGGCCACGATGTCCGACGTGTTCCAGCGCATGCGCGAACTGGCGGTGCAGGCCCAGAACGGCTCCAACGGCACCGGTGACCGTGCGAACCTGAACACGGAATACCAGCAGCTGTCGGCCGAAGTGACCCGTATCGCCGCGCAGACCAAGTTCAACGGCACCGCCATCGTCGGCGCCGGCGCCGGTGCGCAGACCTTCCAGGTCGGTGCCAACAACGGCGACACGCTGACGATCACGACCAGCACGGTCACGACCGTGGCCGGCGACCTGACGACCGCCGCCAACGCCTCGACGGCCGTGGCCGCGCTCGACACGGCGCTGGACACCATCACGACCAGCCGTGCGACCTACGGTGCCGCGATGAGCCGCTTCCAGTTCGCGATCAGCAACCTGCAGATCACCGGCGAGAACCAGAGCGCCGCCCGTGGCCGCATCATGGACGCCGACTTCGCCAGCGAAACGGCCAACCTGTCGCGTGCCCAGATCCTGCAGCAGGCCGGCTCGGCGATGGTGGCGCAAGCCAACCAGCTGCCGAACCAGGTGCTCGCGCTGCTGCGATAAGCAAACGACGAGACACGGCTCCGCTGCGCGGATCCGTGCCCTTCGCAGGCCGCCCCCAGGGGCGGCCTTTTTCGTTGGCTCCGAACTGGCCGGTCCGGTCGCCTCATTTCGGAGGATGCCGATCGCGCGCGATGCCGAAAACTCCTTCAAGTCGGAATCGGCGCGTGCCGCGTCCGACCCGACGCCGCGGGCAATGTCGCCCGGCGACCTCGGACACGCAAGGAGCGCGCATGCCGCAGACCATCAATACCAACTACTCGTCGCTGAACGCCCAGCGCCACCTCGACCAGTCGAAGGATTCGCTGGCCACCGCGGTGCAGCGCCTGTCTTCGGGCCTGCGCGTGAACTCGGCGAAGGACGATGCCGCGGGCCTCGCGATCGCCGACCGCATGAACGCGCAGATCCGCGGCATCAACGTCGCGATCCGTAACGCCAACGACGGCATCTCGCTCGCGCAGACCGCTGAAGGTGCGCTGGCCACGATGACCGATGTGTTCCAGCGCATGCGCGAACTGGCAGTGCAGGCCCAGAACGGCTCCAACGGCACCGGTGATCGCGCGAACCTGAACACCGAATACCTGCAGCTGTCGGCCGAAGTCACGCGCATCGCCACGCAGACCAAGTTCAACGGCAAGGCCATCGTCGGCGCCGACGCCGGCGCGCAGACCTTCCAGGTCGGCCCGAACAATGGCGACACGCTGTTGATCACCACCGCCACCGTGACCACGGTGGGCGGCGACATCACCACCGCGGCCAACGCCTCGACGGCGATGGCGGCGATCGACACCGCGCTCGACTCGATCTCGACCAATCGCGCGACCTACGGCGCGGCAATGAACCGCTTCCAGTTCGCGATCGGCAACCTGCAGATCACCGGCGAGAACCAGAGCGCCGCCCGCGGCCGCATCATGGACGCCGACTTCGCGGCCGAGACCGCCAACCTGGCGCGCGCACAGATCCTGCAGCAGGCCGGCACGGCCATGGTGGCGCAGGCCAATCAGCTGCCGCAGCAGGTGCTGACGTTGCTGCGCAGCTGATCGGCGCGCCGCACGCGTCGCCGACACGCCGCCGCAGGGCCCCGAAAGGCCTTCCGACGGCGCAGTCCGTGAAAGAAGTCACTCAAGTCCGGCGCGGGACTGCCGAAACGCGGTAGGCGAACAAGGGAAGAGCCATGGCTACGATCTCATCGCCAGGCGTCGGCAGCGGATTGGACGTCAACAGCATCGTGACCCAGCTGGTCGCGATCGAGCGCGCGCCCATCACGCAGCTGCAGAAGGAAGCCAGTTCGCTGCAGACCAAGCTGTCGGCGTACGGCAAGCTGCAGTCCAACCTGTCGGCGCTGCGCGACGCGGCGTCGGCGCTCACGCGCAACACCACCTGGGCCCAGACCAGCGGCAGCTCGAGCGACGCCTCGGCGGTCAGCGTGACCACCGATGCCAACAACAAGCCCGGCAGCTACGCCGTGCAGGTGACGCAGCTGGCATCGATCCAGTCCAACGTGTCGCAGGTCTATGCTTCGGCCGACACACTGGTCGGCGAAGGCACGCTGCACATCGAGCTCGGCACCTGGGGCGCCGGCAACAGCTTCACCGCCAAGCCCGACACCGTGCCGGTGGACATCTCGGTCGGCCCGCCAGCGAAGACCCTGGCCGAGGTGCGCGACATGATCAACGCCGCCAACACGGGCATCACCGCTTCGGTGCTCACCGATGCCACCGGCTCGCGACTGGTGTTCAACTCCTCGCTGCCCGGTGCGGCCAACGGCTTCCGGATCGGCGTGACCGACACCGACGGCAACAACACCGATGCCAGCGGGCTGTCGGCACTGGCCTACAACCCGGCGGTCGGCGTGGTGACGATGGCGCAGGCGCTGGCGGCCGCCAACGCCGCCGCGCTCGTGAACGGCGTCGCCGTCAGTTCGACGTCGAACACGATGACCAACCTGGTCGACGGCATGACGCTGACGCTCAACAAGACGACCTCCACGCCGGTCCAGATCAGCACCGCGCCGGACAAGGACTCGATCAAGAAGAAGATCGAGGACTTCGTCACCGCCTACAACAACCTCAACACCGAGCTGGCAAGCCAGACCAAGTTCGACGCCACAAGCAAGACGGCGGGCACGCTGCAAGGCGACAGCGCGGCGGTCGGGCTACGCGCGCTGCTGCGCAACACCTTGCGCACCGAAAGCGGCGCCAGCATGGTGTTCACCCGCCTCGCCGACGTCGGCTTCGACGTGCAACGCGACGGATCGATCACGCTGGACACCAAGAAGCTCGACAACGGCCTGGCCAACCTCGGGGAACTGAAGAAGCTGTTCGCCACCAGCGACACGCTGGTTCCGGCCAACAACGGCATCGCCACGCTGATGCGCACCCAGGCCGATGCGGTGCTCGGCATCGACGGCACGCTGTCCACACGCACCGATGGACTGCGCACACGGATCGAGCGCAACGAGAAGCGCCAGGCCGAGATGGAAGTGCGCGTGGCGCAGACCGAGGCGCAGCTGCGCAAGCAGTACACGGCGCTCGACAAGCAGATGGGACAGTTGACGAGCCTGTCGAGTTATGTCACGCAGCAGATGACCCTGCTGATGAACAACAGCAAGTCCTGATCGCCCGCCGCGCGCCGCCACGACGTCGCGCGCGTCTGGACCGTCCGCACCGCGCTGTTCACCGCGCTCCGGGCACTCAAGTCGGCGACCGCGACGGTCGATATCCAGGGACACCCACCGCACGTCCCAAGAGCCCGACCGATGTTCGCCCGACCCCGCACCGACGGCCCGATGGCCACCGGCCTGTACCAGAGCGTGCAGGTCGACACCGGCGTGGCCGCCGCCACGCCGCACCAGCTCGTCAAGCTCCTGTTCGAGGGCTTCATCGGCGCCTGCTCGCAGGCACGCGGTGCCATCCGGTCGGGCAACGTCGCGGCCAAGGGGCGCGCGATCGGCCGGGCCGCCCGCATCGTCGAGGAGGGCCTGCGCGGCGGACTGAACCTGAAGGAAGGCGGCAAGCTCGCCGCTGACCTCAACGACCTGTATGCCTACATCGGGCTGCGGCTCACGCACGCCAACCTGCATGGCGACGAGTCGGCGATCGCCGAATGCCAGGGTCTCGTGCAACCGCTGCTGGATGCCTGGAACGCCATTGCACCGCCGCAAGAGCCTGCGCCGTCGCACTGAGCGCTCCCACGACGCCTCCCCCAACGAGACCCACGCATGGAAACCGACTTGCTGAGCTACTACGAAGCCATCGAGCGCGCCAGCGCCGACATGCTGGCCGCGGCGCGCGCCGGCGACTGGGAACAGGTGGTGCGCATCGAAGGCGCCTGCGTGCTGCTGATCAGCCAGCTGAAGCAGGCTGCGCGCGACGACGCGCTCAGCACGGCCGGCGCCCAGCGCAAGGCCAAGATCATGCATCGCATCCTCGTCAACGACGCCGAGGTGCGTCACCTGGCCGAACCCTGGATCGAGCAGCTCGGCCAGCTGATGAAAGGCAAGTCGCACACGCTGCATTGAGCGCTGACGGTTCGACATGTCCGACCACTCCCTGGACACCCAACCGGCCGTGCTCGGTGCCGCCGGCGGCGTCGACCCGTACGCCGAGTTCCGGATCCAGCAGTCGCGCGAGATCGCTGCGCTGATGCGGCAGCTCGTCGATGGCGCCGTGCCGGTTTCGCTGAGCGGACCCGACGCCGCGTCGCTCACGACGATCGTGTGGTCCTGCGATGCGTCGCAACAGCGTATCGCCTTCGGCGCCGACGCCGACAGCCCGCAGCTGCAGCGCCTGCTCGAGTGCGAGGAGGCCACCTGCGTGGCCTATCTCGACGCGGTGAAGCTGCAGTTCGACGCCAACCACCTGATGCTCGTGCGCGGCAGCCAGCATTGCGTGCTGCAGGCCGACCTGCCGCGTGTGATGTACCGGTTCCAGCGACGCGAGAGCTATCGCGTGCGCACCTTCGATCGCGGCTCACCGACGGCCCAGCTGCGCCACCCATCGCTGCCCGACATGCTGCTGTCGCTGCGCGTGCTCGACGTGTCGATCGGCGGCTGCGCGCTGCTGCTGCCCGACGACGTGCCGCCGATCGCCGCCGGCGTCGAGATCCACGGCGTGCACGTCGCGCTCGACGCCGACACCCGCTTCGATACAAATCTGAAGCTGCACCATGTCACGACGATGCATGCACCGTCGAGGGCGGCGAGATTGGGCTGTGAATTCATGCACGTGACCCCACAGACCGAACGCGCGCTCCAACGCTACATTGACCACACACAGAAGCGGCGCCGACTTCTGTCTCTGGGCTGAAGGCGGCACACACAGACGCGCGACATACGCGCCAACAGGGCAGGCAAGTCTCGACATGGGCAACCGGCTGCATCAACGGGGATCGACACTGATCGATGTCTGCGCCGCCTGCGTGATGGGCAGCATCACGATGGCCCTGGCCCTGCCCTGGTATCACGACTGGAAGGAGCGCGACGGTCGCGCCGACGCCGTCGTCGCACTCCAGCGCGTGCAGCAGGCGCAGGCCGAGTTCCGGGCTGCCAACGGACGCTACGCGCTTCGGCTGGACACGCTGGATGCCGCGCTCACGCCCTACAGCGACAAGGGCCTGTACCGGCTCGAGATGTACTCAGAGGCGCCCGACAGTTTCGAGGTGCACGCCACCGCGGTGAACGACCGTGCGCAGGCCCGCGACCCCAGCTGCGCCCGGGTGACGCTGCGCGTGAGTGGGAGCGTGATCGCGTACGAACCCTCGCTGCGCTGCTGGAACCCCTGATGGCCGGTTGCGTTGCCGTCGCGCGCCGCAGGACGCGCGGTTTCACGCTGATCGAGGCGGTGATCGCCATCGGCGTCATTGCCTTGCTGACCAGCCTGGTCCTGCCCTCGTTCAACGACATGATGGCGCGTGCGCGGCTGCGAGCCGCTGCCGAGGATCTCGCGCTCGGCCTCGGCAATGCACGACTCGAATCGCTGCGCCCGGGCAGCGGCGCGCTGCATGTGACCGTCCAGGCCGGCACCACCTGGTGCTGGGCGGTGGGCCCCGCACTGCAGGCCGATTGCCGCGGCAGCGCAGCAGGTGCACACAAGGTGGTGCACAGCGCCGACTATCCCGGCGTCACGATGACCGAGGGCGCGAACGCCGTGTTCGACGGCAGCCAGCAGATCGCCGGCATCACGCTGGCCGCCACCTTTGTCTCGGCGCAGGGCCAGGCCTTGCGCGTGCACATGACGCCACTCGGCCGCGCCAGCATCTGCGCGCAGGACGTGCGCATCGCCGACTACCCGGTCTGCTGAGACAGGTGTCAGCCCCACTGGCGCAAGCGCCTTTCCAGCAGGTGCAACGCGCGCGGCAGCGGACGTTACGAACGTAAGGGCTGCGATACATCTGGGCGTTCTGCCCATCCGCGAGGGTTATGGTCACAGCTGCCTGCCCACGACGGAGTTCACCATGTTCACGCAGCTCTCACGCCGCAGCGCATTGCTGGCGGCCGGCGGACTTTGCGTTGCAGTGTCGATCGGCTGCGGCGGCGGTGGCGACACGACCGCTGCGTCGGCCCCGGCCGCCGATGCTGTTGTGCTGACCGAGACCGCAACCGACTTCACCGTCACCGCCCAAGGGGCACGCGGCGCACGTTCCTGGTCGGCGATGCAGTTCGCGTTCTCGGCCAACGTCACCAGCGGCACACACGCCGGAAGCACGATCGGCGGCCTGCTGCTGCTGAAGGGTGAACGCGATGAAGCCAGCGGCAGCACACACCTCGAAGGCAAGCTGCTGATCGGCACGCTGCCTTCCGGCATCGGCAGCGGCAGCGCCATGCAGGCCCGGTCGCTGATCGCCGCGTTTCGAAGCCAGGCCGACGCACTGCGCGACACGCTGCGCTCGGCGGTCGAGGCCCTGCGCGATCAGCTGAAGGTCGATCTGGACGCCGCGGTCGACGATGCCGCCCGGCAAGCCGCCAAGCAGAAGTTCGGCGATGCATTCAAGGCGTTGATGCTCGCCTTCCAGCAAGACATGCTGGCATTGGTGAGCACCCTGCGCGATGCATTGACGGCGCTCGGGTTCGACCCGTCGCGGCGTCTGCCTGGTGGCGGCGACGGCGGTCTGCGCTTTCATGGCCGCGCCGGGTTCGATGTGACCGGCACGATTGCTGCCGATGGCCAGATCAGCGGTACGGTGACACTCGGTGTCGATCAGGTGATCAGTGTCACCGGTCAGAAACAGAGCGACGGCAGCTTCACGGGCCGTTTCACCGGCCCCGCCGGCGACGACGCCGGCGACTGGACGGCTGCGGCGCTGTCCAAGGTGTTGCCTGCCCCCGAGCCGGTGCCGGCACCTCAACCACCGGCGAGCGCGGCGGCGATGTAGGCGATGTTTACACCTGCATGTTCATGATTTCGCTGTAGGCCTGCACCAGCCGGCTGCGCACCGACAGCACGGCCTGGAAGCCGATCTGCGCCTTCTGCATCGCGACCATCGTCTGCTCCAGGCTCACCGCCGGATTGTCGAGTTGCAGTTCGCGCTGCATGGCCGTGGCCTGGTGCTGCTGCTGGCTGACCGCACCGAGGGCCTGCGACATCGCCTGCTGAAAGCTCGCACCGCCAGTGGCCGCCGCGCCGCGGGCCAGCGGCGTGCCGTCGGGCCGCAGGCCGGCTCGGGCCACGGCTTCGGCGAAATCGAAGGGCTTGAGATCGACCTTCATGCATGCATGGCGCACGCGGCGCGTGCGCAGGCCATCACGATGTCGGCACTGTAGGCGTCGATCCTCGGCCGCGATGGCGGGAACTGAAGCCCGAAGTCCGGGCTGTTCACCCCATACACGGCGGCATCGCTCCCGAACAATGGTCTCCACCCGACGAACCCGGCCAGCGACGCATGTGCGCCGCCAGCCACCATCGCGGCCACGACCCACTGCATGGACAACGCCCTCGCCCCCACCTTGCCCAACGGCGGCCGCCCCGGCTCGGCCCCGGCCCGGCCTCTGAGCCTCGGCGAACGCATCGCCGCGATCCCGCTGAAGTCGATGGTGATGCTCACCGTCGGCGTCGCGGCGCTGGTCGGCGTGGCGCTGGCGCTCGCGCTGTGGAGCCGCTCCGGCGACTACAAGCTCCTGTATGCGAATCTGTCCGACAAGGATGGCGGCGCCGTGCTCGGCCAGCTGTCGCAGATGAACATACCCTACCGCATCACCGAAGGCGGCGGCGCGATCATGGTGCCCGCCGACAAGGTGCACGACGTGCGCCTCAAGCTGGCGCAGATCGGCCTGCCCAAGGGGACGACCAGCGGCTTCGAGCTGATGGACAACGCCCGCTTCGGGCAGACACAGTTCCAGGAGCGGCTCACCTTCCAGCGTGCGCTCGAAGGCGAACTGGTGCGTTCGATCAGCTCGCTGGCGGCGGTGTCGGCGGCGCGGGTGCATCTGGCGCTGCCGCAGCAGAACGGCTTCTTCCGCGAGCAGCAGAAACCCAGCGCCTCGGTGCTGGTGCAGCTGCACCCCGGGCGCACGCTCGATCGCGCGCAGATCGCCGGCATCGTTCATCTGGTGTCGTCGTCGGTGCCCGAGCTGAGCCCGAAGGCCGTGAGCGTGCTCGACTCGAGCGGCGCGCTGCTGTCGGCCTCGGCCGACGGCCTGCCGCAGGGCCTCGACGCGAACCAGCTGCAGTACGTGCAGCAGATCGAGTCCAGCTACGTCAAGCGCGTGGTCGACATTCTCGAGCCGGTGCTGGGGCGCGACAACGTGCGCGCCAACGTGACCGCCGAGGTCGACTTCTCGCAGACCGAGGCCACCGACGAGCTCTACAAGCCCAATCAGGGCAACGCGCCGGCCGCGGTGCGCAGCGCGCAGCTCTCCGAATCGATCAACGGCGCGGCGGCACAACCCTCGGGCGTTCCGGGCGCAGCGAGCAACCAGCCCCCGGTGCCCGCCACCGCGCCGCTCACCGGCGCATCGGCGCCGCTGCAGGCGGCGTTGGGCAGCACCGCCCCGTCCACGCGGCGCGACAACGTCACCAATTACGAGATCGACAAGACCGTGCGCGTCACGCGCGCCGCCACCGGCATGGTCAAGCGCCTGAACACCGCGGTCGTGGTGAACCATCGCGTGAGCACCGACGCCAAGGGCAAGACCACGAGCACGCCGCTGTCGAGCGACGAGATCGAGAAACTCACCTCGCTGGTGCAGGAGAGCATCGGCTTCAACAAGGAGCGCGGCGACTCGCTGAAGCTGATCAACGCACCGTTCCGCGTCGAGGCCGTGCCGAAGATCGAGCCGCTGCCGGTGTGGAAGCAGCCATGGATCATGGATCTGCTGCGCGCGGCGGCCGTGCCCGCGGCGCTGGCGCTGATCGCGCTGCTCGTCTACGGCGGCATCATCAAGCCGGCGGTGAAGGACGTCACGGCGCCGCTGGTCGGCAGCCAGGTCAACACCGTGGTGGCCGACCCGCTGAACCCCGACACGCCAGCGCTGCCGGGCCAGCGTGCCGCGGCGCTCGAGGCACCGACCAACGACAAGCGCGTGGTCGACGCGCGCGAACTCGCCAAGTCCAATCCGGCCGCGGTGGCGCACATCGTGCGCGACTGGGTCAACACCGAGTCGGCCTGACGAGGACGCCGCATGGACGACCAGGGACTCGAGAACGCCGCGATCCTGCTGATGTCGCTCGGCGAGGAGCAGGCCGCCGAGGTGTTCAAGCACCTCGCACCCAAGGAGGTGCAGCGCCTGGGCGAGACGATCGCCAAGATGAAGGCGGTGCCGCGCGAGCGCCTCGAGCAGGTGATGGACAAGTTCAACACCGTCGCCTCCGAACAGCACATGCTGGTGGCCGACACCGACGAATACGTCAAGAGCGTGCTGCGCAAGGCGCTTGGCGACGACAAGGCCAATCTGCTGATCGACCGCATCATGCAGGGCAGCGACGTCTCGGGCCTCGAGAGTCTGAAGTGGATGGATTCCTCTGCGGTGGCCGAGCTGCTGCGCAACGAGCATCCGCAGATCGTGGCCGCGATCCTGGTGCACCTCGACTTCGACCAGGCCTCGAGCATCCTCAAGGCCTTCACCGAGCGGCAGCGCAACGAGGTGATGATCCGCATCGCCACGCTCGACGGCATTCAGCCGATCGCGCTGAAGGATCTCAACGAGGTCATGAGCAAGGTGCTGGCGGGCGGCGACAAGCTGAAGAAGGCCTCGCTCGGCGGCGTGAAGACGGCCGCCGAGATCATCAACCTGATGGGCAACGCGGTCGAGACCTCGATCCTCGACTACATCCGCGAGACCGACGGCGAGCTGGCGCAGAAGATCCAGGACAACATGTTCACGTTCGACGATCTGATCAAGCTCGACGACAAGGGCATCCAGTCGCTGCTCAAGGAGGTGCAGAGCGAGTCGCTGGTGATCGCGCTCAAGGGCGCGACGCCGGAGCTGCGCGAACGCGTCTTCAAGAACATGTCCAGCCGCGCCGCCGAAACCCTGCGCGAGGATCTCGAGTCGCGCGGGCCGGTGCGCGTGTCCGAGGTCGAGGCCGAGCAGAAAGAGATGCTCAAGACCGTGCGACGCCTGGTCGACGAGGGCCAGATCGTGATGGCCAGCGGTGGCGCCGATGAATTCGTCTAAGCCGTCGGGCACGGCATATCACCGCTTCATTCCGCGCGAGGAGCTGCACGGATTCGCGAACTGGCAGCCGCATGCGTTCGGCGGCCCCGCCTCCGGGCCCGCGATCGAAGCTGCGCGCAGCCCCAAGGACATGCAGGCCGCGCTGCAGGCCGCGCGACAGGCCGGCTACGAAGACGGCTATCGCGACGGCCTCGTGGCGCTCGACAGCTTCAAGCGCAGCGTACTGCAGGACAACGCCGCCCAGTTCGGCGCGCTGATCCAGAGCTTCGATACCCAGCTCGACGCGCTGGAGCAGCAGATGGCGCAGGCCATCACCCGCGTGGCCACCGGCATCGCACGCCAGGTCGTGCGCGACGAGCTGCACACCGATCCGCAGCGCATCGCCCGCGTCGCGCGCGAGGCGATCAACGCGGTGCTGATGAGCGCACGCCATATCGTCGTGCAGGTGCATCCGGAAGATCTCACCCTCGTGGAGCACGGTGCGTCCGAGGCGATCGCCGCCCGCGGCGCGCGCTTGGTGCCCGACGCCGGCGTCGAGCGCGGCGGCTGCCGCGTGCTCTCAGACGTGGGCACGATCGACGCCCGCATCTCTGCGCGCTGGGAACAGGTGACCTCGGGGCTCGGCACCGAACTGCCCTGGACGAGCGACGACGAGGCCGGCGCGCGATGAACCGTCCCGTGCCCCGCAACGACCGGCCCGAACGCTGGCAGCGCTTTCTCGCCGACCTCGAAGCCCATGCGTCGATCGCGCAGCCGCTCGTCAGCGAGGGCATGCTGGCCCGGGTGACCGGGCTGGTGCTCGAAGCAGCCGGTGTGCGCGCGCCGGTCGGCTCGGTGTGCGAGGTGCGTGGCCCCGGCGCGTCGCCAGTGATCGCCGAGGTGGTGGGCTTTCACGGCGACCGTGCCTACCTGATGCCCACCGGCGACGTGCATGGCCTGGCCAGCGGCGCCCGCGTCGTGCCCAAGCCGCCGCCGCGGCGCGCACCGCAGCTCGGCCGCGACAACCCGCTGTGGCGCCGCAGCGAGGACCGCAGCCTCCATCTGCCGATGGGTGCCGGCCTGCTCGGCCGTGTGGTCGACGCCCATGGCGCACCAATGGATCGCCTCGGCCCGCTGGCCGACGTGCACGAGCAGCCGATGATGCGCCGTCCGATCAACGCGATGGACCGCGATCCGATCCGCACGCCGCTCGACACCGGCGTGCGCGCGATCAACGCCCTGTTCACGATCGGCCGCGGACAGCGGCTGGGCCTGTTCGCCGGCACCGGCGTGGGCAAGTCGGTGCTGCTCGCCATGATGGCGCGCTACACCGCGGCCGACGTGATCGTGGTCGGGCTGATCGGCGAGCGCGGCCGCGAGGTGAAGGAATTCGTCGAAGACATCCTCGAGGCCGAGGGCCTGCGCCGATCGGTGGTGGTGGCCGCCCCGGCCGACGCGCCGCCGCTGGTGCGCATGCAGGGCGCGGCCTACGCGACCGCCATTGCCGAACACTTTCGCGACCAGGGCCAGCATGTGCTGCTGCTGATGGACAGCTTGACGCGCTACGCGATGGCGCAGCGCGAGATCGCGCTGGCCATCGGCGAGCCGCCCGCCACCCGCGGCTACCCGCCGAGCTGCTTTGCCAAGCTGCCGCAGCTGGTGGAGCGCAGCGGCAACGGCCTGGCCGGCGGCGGCTCGATCACCGCGATCTATACCGTGCTCAGCGAAGGCGACGATCCGCAGGATCCGATCGCCGATGCGGCACGCGGCATTCTCGACGGGCACATCGTGCTGTCGCGCGAGCTGGCCGAGGCCGGCCACTACCCGGCGATCGACGTCGAACGCTCGATCTCGCGCGTGATGCCCAGCGTGGCGCCGCGCGCGCAGGTCGACGCTGCACGTCGTGCACGCCAGATGCTCGCGCGCGTCAACAAGGCGCGCGACCTGATCCAGCTCGGCGCCTACCAGCCGGGCCACGATGCCGAACTGGATGCCGCGGTGCGGCTGCACCCGGCACTGACGCGGCTGCTGCAGCAGGACATGCACCAAAGCGCGCCGCTGGCCGACAGCTGGGCCGCATTGCGCGAGCTGATCGACACCCCATGACGATGACACCTTCTTCGCTCGACGCCCTGCTCACGCTGCTGGAACGCGAACGCCAGCAGCGCGACCAGGCCCTGCTCGGTTTGCGCGATGCCCAGAACCAGGCCGAACACGCGTCGCTGCAGGCGCGCACGCTCAGCGCGTACCGCGCCGAATATGCCGAACGCTGGACCGGGCGCTTTCGCGCACCGGGCAGCATCGAGCTGATGCAGTGCTACCAGGGCTTCATGCAGCGGCTCGACCTGGCCATCGGCCAGCAGCGCGACATCGTCGCGCAGGCCGAGCAGCGACTGCGCGAAGCGCAGGAGGCGCTGCGCGAACGCGAGCAGCGCCTGGGCTCGGTGGAGAAGCTGATCGAGCGCCGTCAGCTCGAACAGCACCGCCATGCCGCCCGCCGCGAACAGTCGCTGACCGACGAGCTGGCCCTGCGGCTGCACGAACGCAAGCGCCTGGCGCAGCGCGACCCGGGCACCGACACCCTCACCTGACCGCCTGATGCACCTGGAGCCTCACGATGCTGCCCACACTGCCTGCCCTGCCGCCGCGCCCGGACATCTCGGCGCCCGCGATGCCCGATGCCGGCGGCGCTGCTGCTGCCGAGCCCTCCACGCCGGGCCCGTTTGCGCGTGAGCTGCGCAAGGCCGAATCCAAGCCGTCCGAAACGCCGGAATCTCCGGAGCGCCAGGCTGCCCGAACGCGCGCACGCAACGAGGGTGTCCCACGCGAGCGCACCAGCGTGCCGGGCAAAGGCAGCCGCGAGACGCGCGACACGCCGCCGCACAACTCGGTGGATCAGTCGGCGGACAAGGCGGCCGAAGAGCCGAAGGTCAAGAACCAGCAGGATTCGCCTGCCGCCGATCCACACGACGCGGTCGACCGCTCGAACCGGGCCGCGCCGGACGAAACGCTGTCGACCCCGTCAACCGGCATGACCGATCGGGCGCGTCCGCTGGGCGGTGACCCCGTCATCGTCGCCGAAACCGTGCCGACGCCGCAAGCCGCCGCTGCGCCGGACCCAAGGACCCTCGATCTGGCTGCCGCACGCCTGACCCTCTCGCCGGCGAGCACCGACGCACTCGAAGGCGATGGCGTGGGCGCACCGACGAGCCGCAGCGCCCAGCCCGCGTTTCGAGGCCTGTCGCTGCGGCACGCGATGACGGCCGACAGTTCATCGAACGCCGCTGCCCGATCCGAATCGGGCCCGGCGGTCGACGCGCAGGCCGCCACAGCGCGTGCCATCACCTTTCAAGGTCACTTGGCGCCCGGCCAGCCGTCCGAGCCCGCGGACGCGCTCGAAGCGGCTCGGGCCGGTCTTCGCGCGGCCACTGGCGACGGGCCGCCGAACGGCCAGACGCTCGCCGCCGCATCGACGTCGCTGGCCGATCGTATGACCGTCACCCTGCAGTCGCCCCTCACCGCCGCGGCTGCGACCGGCACCACGGCCCAGGCCCAGCTGGGCGCCCCGGTGGGCAGCGCCGAATTCGCGCCGGCGCTCGGCGGGCAACTCGCGGTCTGGCTGCGCGAGGGCGTGCAGGAGGCGCAGCTGCAACTGCACCCGGCCGAGCTCGGGCCGGTGGCCGTGCAGATCGCGCTCGACGGAACGCAGGCGCAAGTGGATTTCCATGCCGCGCACGCACGAACGCGCGACGCCATCGAAGCGTCGCTGCCCACACTCGCCGCCGCGCTGCGCGACGCGGGCTTCACGTTGGCGGGTGGCGGTGTGTTCGGCCAGGGTGCGGGCGAATCCGGAGCGCGCCACACCGCCCGAACCCTGCGCGGCGACGCGCGCGAACGCGCCGACACCGCGACGGCCATCGACACCGAAGCGATGCGCCGGGCACCGCCCGGTGGTCACTGGCGCCGCGGGCTGCTCGACGTGTTTGCCTAGTGTCGATCCCGGATCCGCCCGAGTCGGCCCCGAAAACACCGCTTATTCCGCCGCCCGGGCGATGAACCGATTCGAATAATCGTCTGCAGGGATCCACGCCTGTCGGCGTGCGAGACCCTGCCGGAGAACGCATGTCCACCGCCCCAGCCGCCACCGCCCCCGAGGATGCCGCCGCGCCTGCGCCAAAGGCCGGCGGCAAGAAGAAGCTGCTGATCATCGTGGGTGCCGCGTTGCTGCTGGTGCTCGCGGGCGGCGGCGGCGCCGCCTTCTACGTGATCAAGCAACGGCAGGCGGCAGCTGCAGCCGCGGCAGAAGGCGGCGAGGTGCAGGAAGCCAAGCCGAAGAAGAAGAAAGACGGCAAGAAGGCGGCGCCGGTGTTCCTGCCGCTGGACATCTTCACCGTGAATCTGGCCGACCGCGAAGCCGAGCGTTACGCGCAGGTCGGCGTGACGCTCGAGCTGGCCGACAGCCATGTGAGCGACCAGCTCAAGGCCTACATGCCCGCGATCCGCAACGACATCCTGATGCTGCTCGCGCACAAGCGTGCCGAGGAGCTGCAGGACAGAGACGGCAAGCTCGACCTGGCGCGCGAGATCAAGCGCGCCGCAAGCAAGCCGCTGGCCGACGCCGACGACCACGACGCGCACGCGAAGCCGGGCGACGAAGAAGACGAAGAACCCGTGCGCGCCGTGCACTTCTCTGCCTTCATCATTCAATAGCCGGCATCACCGAAGCCTGCGCGACGCGCCATGAACCAGCAGATCCTGTCGCAAGACGAAGTCGACGCGCTACTCGAGGGCATCACCGGCGAGAGCCAGAAGCCCGAGGTCGAGGAAGCGCCGGCCGACGGCATCCGCTCGTACAACATCGCCAGCCAGGAGCGCATCGTCCGTGGTCGCATGCCGACCATGGAGATCATCAACGAGCGCTTCGCGCGCAACGCGCGCATCGGGTTGTTTAATCTGATCCGCAAGAGCCCGGAGGTCTCGATCGGCGGCATCAAGATCCACAAGTACTCGGCCTTCCTGCGCGAGATCGTGGTGCCGACCAACTTCAACATCATGTCGGTGCGGCCGCTGCGCGGTGCCGGGCTCGTCATCCTGGAGCCGAATCTGGTGTTCGCCGCCATCGATGCCATGTTCGGCGGTGCCGGCAAGTTCCACACCCGCATCGAGGGGCGCGACTTCTCGCCCACCGAGCTGCGCGTGATCCAGCGCATGGTCGACTGCATCACCACCGAGTACCGCAAGGCCTGGCTGGGCATCTATCCGCTGGAGCTCGAGTACCAGCGATCGGAAATGCAGCCGCAGTTCGCCAACATCGCCACGCCCAGCGAGATCGTGGTGTCGAGTTCGTTCACCTTCGAGTTCGGCGACGCCACCGGCACCATGCATCTGTGCATTCCGTACGCGACGCTGGAGCCGATCCGCGACGTCCTGTACTCCAGCGTGCAGGGCGACGCCAGCGAACCCGACCGCCGCTGGGTGAACCTGCTGAAGTCCGAGATTCAGAGCGCCGAGGTGCAGCTGGTGGCCGAGCTGGCCACCGCCGAAGCCACCGTCGAGCAGTTGCTGGCGCTGAAGGCCGGCGACTTCATCGAGCTCGACCTCGACCCGATGGTGCACGCCAAGGTCGACGGCGTGCCGGTGTTCGACTGCCACTACGGCACCTCCAACGGCAAGTACGCCATCAAGATCGATCGATTGTTGACCGGCCCGCAACGCGGCTGGTTGGGAGAGTCCCATGTCAGCTGACCCCGCGGCGAGCCCCGACGCGCCGAATCCGGCACCGCAGGCCGAGGAAGACAAGATGGCCGCCGAATGGGCAGCCGCCCTCGCCGAGACCAAGCCGGAAGCAGGCACCGCTGTCGCGCCGACGGCCGACAACGCCACACCGGCGGCGTTTGCGAGCTTCGGTGCCGGCGCCGCACCGGCGGCGCCGAACGACATCAACATGATCCTCGACATCCCGGTGCAGCTGACCGTGGAGCTGGGGCGCACGAAGATCCCGATCAAGCACATCCTGCAGCTGGCGCAGGGCTCGGTGGTCGAGCTCGAGGCGCTGGCCGGCGAACCGATGGACGTGCTGGTCAACGGCTACCTGATCGCGCAGGGCGAGGTGGTGGTGGTCAACGACAAGTTCGGCATCCGTCTGACCGACATCGTCACGCCGAGCGAACGCATGCGCCGGCTGAGCCGCGCCTAGGCTGCCTCATGACACCCGGCTTCGGATCGCTGCTCGGTTTCGCGGCGGTGATCGCGCTGATCCCGCTCGTGCTGTGGCTGCTCAAGCGCACGCCGGTCGGCGGCGCCGCCGCGCACGGCGTGATGCGCGTGGTGGCCATGCTGCCGATCTCGACCAACCAGCGCATCCTCGCCGTCGAGGTGGGCAGCGGCGAGGGCCGCACCTGGCTGCTGCTCGGCGTGTCGCCGGCCGGTATCCAGACCTTGCACTCGATGGCGCCGCTGGCCGATCTGCCGTCGGGCCCTGCCGGTGGAGCGCCGTTCGCGCAGTTGCTCGCGCGGCTGCAGAGCGCCAAGACCGGCGACGCGCCACCCACGACACCGAACCCCGATGCGCGCTGACGCCGTGACTGTTTTCTTCGTGCTGCTGCGCCGGATGCGGACGCTGCTGCTGCTTTCGGCATTGTCGGCCGGCAGCGCAGCGGCTTTAGCGCAATCGAACGCAGCCGGCGCCAACCTGCCGCTGATGGTGGCGCAAGGCCCGGGCGGCACCAGCTATTCGGTGCCGATCCAGACGCTGCTCGCGTTCACGGCGCTGAGCTTCCTGCCGGCCATCCTGCTGCTGATGACGGGTTTCACGCGCATCGTGATCGTGCTGTCGCTGTTGCGGCAGGCGCTCGGCACGCAGGCCGCGCCGCCGAACCAGGTGATCATCGGCATGAGCCTGTTTCTCACGCTGTTCGTGATGGGACCGACGATCGACAAGGTCTACGCCCAGGCTTGGGAGCCGTACCAGACGAACAAGATCTCGTTCACCGAGGCCCTCTCGCGCGGCGAGGCGCCGATGCGCGAGTTCATGCTGAAGCAGACGCGACAGGCCGACGTGCAGCTCTTCGCACGGCTGGCCAAGCTGCCCGCCGAGGTGAAGAGCGAAGACGTGCCGTTCAAGGTGCTGGTGCCGGCCTTCGTGACGAGTGAACTGAAGAGCGCGTTCCAGATCGGCTTCCTGATCTTCATTCCGTTCCTGATCATCGACATGATCGTCGCCAGCGTGTTGATGAGCCTGGGCATGATGATGCTGAGCCCGGTGCTGGTGGCGCTGCCGTTCAAGCTGATGCTGTTCGTGCTGGCCGACGGCTGGAACCTGCTGCTCGGATCGCTGGCGGCGTCGTTCGTGACCTAGGGTGGCTTCGATGGTCGACAGTTGCCGGCCTTGCCGTCCGTGCGGCGCGGTGGGCGGTACCCGCTGGGGGCTCATACTGGGTCGGTCGGCGCTGGCGCGCCGACTGCGCTGCGATGCTCGCGCCATGAGGGCGGCTGCGGTGCCGCCGTTGCGGCGCTGCACGCGCCGCAACCTCACGACTCCTCGCCGGTCCGGCACCTGCGGCGCCGGACTTCCCCTCACGTCGCTGCGCTTCTCGCCGACCCACAAATCGCCCCCAACGGGTACCACCCACCGCGCACAACCGCTCGCTGCCTTCGCCGCACACCACGAGCGGTGCCGGGCAAAGGCGGGATCGGGCGGGACCGGGCGCGCCTATGAGGCGCCGAGAAGCGCAGGGGGCCGAAGGTTGCCCGTCGCCATAAGGCGACGGGCCGGCGAGGAGCTCGAGCTCCGAGCGCAGCGGCACTCCGAAGGAGTGTCGCGGCCGCGCGAGGGCGAGTTCCGCAGCCGCCTTCGGCCACCGAGCATCGCAGGGAACCCCCGGAGCGAAGCGCAGGGGGCGCCTCATCGAAGCGCCCGGGCCTGCCCGAGCCCACCTTTGCCTCGCCGGACCGTCGCATAGTTCCACCGCCCAACCCGCACGAACAGACACATGGACGCCCAACAAGTCTTCACCCTCGGCCAGCAAGGCCTGACGATGCTGCTCATCGTGGCCTCGCCGATCCTGATCGTCGTGCTCGTGGTCGGCCTCGTGGTCAGCATCTTCCAGGCCGCGACGCAGATCAACGAGACCACGTTGTCGTTCGTGCCCAAGATCGTGGCGGCCGTTGCCACCTTGGCGGTCGCCGGTCCATGGATGCTGACGACGCTGGTGGAATACATCCAGCGCACCCTGCAGAGCATCCCCTCGGCCATCGGCTGATCGCCGACCCACGACTGCTGGTCGACTCTCGCGCGCGATGTTCACCGTCACCGAGGCCCAGCTGCTGGCGTGGATCACGCCGCTGCTTTGGCCGTTCGTGCGCGCGCTGGCATTGTTCGCTTCGCTGCCGGTGTTCGGTCAACGTCTGGTGCCGGTGCGCCTGCGCGTGGCATTGGCTTTCTTCATCGCGCTGGCCGCTCAGCCCACGCTGCCGGCCATGCCGGCCGTGCCGCTCGATTCGGCCACCGCCATGCTGCTGCTCGTGCAGCAGGTGATCATCGGCGTGTCGCTCGGCTTCGCGGTGCGTGTGATCTTCGCTGCGGTCGAGATGGCGGGCGAGGTCATCGGTCTGCAGATGGGCCTGAATTTCGCGAGTTTCTTCGACCCCGCCACCGCCAACCAGACCACCACCGCCGGGCGCGTGTTCGGTTCGATGGTCGCGCTGCTGTTCATCGTCACCAACGGTCACCTGGCCGTGATCGCGGTACTGATCCAGAGCTTCCAGGCCTTTCCGGTGGCGCCGGAACCGCTGGCCTTCGTGCAGCAGATGCAGCCGCAACGCTGGGCCTCCGAGGTGTTCAGCCTCGGGCTGTGGATCGCGCTGCCGCTGATGGGCATGCTGCTGTTCGTGAACCTGGTGCTGGGCGTGATTTCGCGCGTCGCACCTCAGATCAACGTCTTCGCGGTCGGCTTCCCCGTGACGCTCGGTGTCGGCCTGATCGGCATGCTGCTCACGCTGCCGCTGATGCAGGCTCCGTTCGCGATGGCGCTCGAGCGCATGCTGGCGCAGTTCCGCTGAGCGTGGGCGCGTTCAGCCGCCCACCAGCCCGTTGCGGATTGCGTAGACCGTCAGCTCGGAGTTGTTCGCGAGGCCCAGCTTCTCGAGCACGCGCGCGCGGTACACCGACACCGTCTTCGGGCTCAGGTTGAGCTCCTCGGCGATGTCGGACAGGCGTTTGCCCGAGGCGATCATCATCAGCGTCTGCAGCTCGCGGTCCGACAGGCGCTCGTGCGGGTTCTCGGTCACGGGTGCGGTGAGGCTTTCGACCAGCATCTGCGCGATCTCGGGCGTCACGTACTTGCGGCCCTGCGCCACGGTGCGCACGGCGGCTACCAGCTGCTGCGGATCGCCGCCCTTGTTCACATAGCCGAAGGCGCCCGCCCGCAGCGCCCGCAGCGCGTACTGGTCTTCCGGGTACATGCTGACCACGAGCACCTTGATCGGGTTGTTCTCGTCCTTCAGCGTGTGCAGCACGTCCAGCCCGCTGCGCCCGGGCAGCTGGATATCGAGCAGCAGCACATCGCCGGTCACGCTACGCATCAGCGCGCGCAGCTCACCGTAGTCGCCCGCCTCGCCGACGACCTGAATGTCCACCGCGTCGGACAGCGTGTCGCGGATGCCGCGCCGGATCAGCGCATGGTCGTCACAAAGAATCACGCGAATCACAGATCACCCCATCCGGATGGATCGTGCTCACGATCGATCGCGGGCTGCGGGTCGTGCGCGTGTGCCTTCGCGTCGCGCAGCGGCACCGACAGCAGCACCGTCGTGCCGGCCGGGCTGCTGGAGATGTCGATCCAGCCCCCCACGGTGCTGGCGCGCTGGTGCAACCCGCGCAGGCCGAAGCTGCGTGCCTTGGCCAGATCGTCGTCGGTCAGGCCGCGGCCGTTGTCGCTGACCTCGAGCGACAGCACGCCGCCCGAGAGCGACAGGTCCACCACCACCCGGGTGGCCTGGGCGTGCTTGCTGATATTGGTCAAGGCCTCCTGCGCAAAGCGATAGGCCACCAGCGGCACGCCGCTGGGCAGCTGCATGGTCTCGTGGCTGGTGCGGCACTGGCAGCTCACCCCCGTGCGCCGCTCGAAGCGGCTGGCCATCCATTGCAGCGCCGGCACCAGGCCCTGCTCCAGGATCGCCGGCCGCAGGTTGTGCATGATGCGCTGGCTGGCGCCGATGGCATGGTCCAGCGTCTCGATCGCGGTGGCCACACGGTGTTGCACCTCGGGTGTCAATGTGTGGCGCGAGATCCAGGCCAGGTCGTACTTCACAGCCGTGAGCGAGCCGCCCACGTCGTCGTGGATCTCGCGGGCGATCGCCGCCCGTTCGAGCTCGATGCTGCCCTGCAGGTGCTGCGCCAGCTCGGCCAGGCGCTGCCGCGACGCCGCCAGCTCGGCGTCGGCCCGCCGGCGCGCCTGGCGCTCGCGGCTCGCCTCGATGGCATTGCCCACCGCCGGCGCCAAGCGGGCGAGATTGCTCTTGAGGATGTAGTCCGACGCGCCGTCGCGCATGGCGGTGACGGCCATCTCCTCGCCGATCTGGCCCGAGAGCAGCACCACCGGCAGCGCCGAGCCGCTGTGGCGCAGCAGCTCCAGCGCCCGCAGGCCGCTGAAATTCGGCAGGTTGTAGTCGCACAACACCACGTCCCATTGGGCGTGGGCGAGCGCGTGCAGCAATTCGGCTTCGGTCTCGACGCGGCGGGCATGCAGCGTGTATCCGGCGCGCTGCAGGTGGGCGCAGGCCAGCTGGTGATCGACCTCGGCATCCTCGACATGCAGCACACGCAGCACGCCGGGCCGCGTGGTGCTCGAGACGGCCGCAGTGCGATGGGACATGCCGCGAAGTATGGCGCAGCCGGCCCGCCGGCCGCCGGGTGGCAGGAATTACGCGACGTTTGCCACCGTCTTCGACTGAATGAAACAACGGTGGCGACCGAAGAATCTGCTGCCGGTCGCCTTAAGGGCGAGCACGTTTTCCGGACCCTTTGTGGAGCCCCGATGGTCGATCAACCTGCCCTGTCGCATCTGCCGGACCTTGCCGTCCCCACGCTGCTGGCGGCCGACCTGCAGGATCACCTGATGACGGCGTCGAACGACCTCGACCGCCTGCAACGCCTGCTGCACGACGCGACGGAAACCTTGTTGACGCACTTTCACAGCGCCAACGAACAGATGGACGCGCTGAAGCATCTGGCGCAGGACGTGGCCGCCTTCGATCCGGCCCCGCTCGAGCAGATGCTGTCCGACCTGCGCGGCGCCGTGACGGCGCTGCAGTTCCAGGACATGGCCTCGCAGCTGATCTCGCACACCGACCGGCGTCTGCGCAGCTGCGCCGACCGGCTGGCGCGCGACGCGCTGGCGGCCGACGGCGACACCGGCTTCGTGCCGATCGAGCCGCCGCCGCTGCGCCCCAACCCCGTCACGCAAGACGAGGTCGATGCCGGCTCGATCGAGCTGTTCTGAACACCCGCGACCCTTTTCTCACGCACACACCCCACACCCCGGAGCCCGAGATGCACTCAATTCTTGCCGTCGACGATTCGGCCTCGATGCGCCAGATGGTCAGCTTCACGCTGAAGAACGCCGGCTTCAGCGTGGTGGAAGCCGTCGACGGGCAGGACGCCTGGGAGAAGGCGAACAGCCGCGACTTCAGCCTGGTGCTGACCGACCAGAACATGCCGCGCATGGACGGTATCGGCCTGACGAAGAAGCTGCGCGAGAACCCGCGCTTCAAGGCCACGCCGATCCTGATCCTCACCACCGAGTCGAGCGACGAGATGAAGCAGAAGGGCCGCGCTGCCGGTGCGACCGGCTGGCTCGTCAAGCCGTTCGACCCGAACAAGCTGATCGAAGTGATCGGCAAGGTCATCAAGTGACGCCCCGCCCCTCCACCCGCACCGAGCACTCCGATGGCTGAACACACCGCATCCGGCGCCGGCGGCGCGGGCATCGACCTGAGCCAGTTCTACCAGGTCTTCTTCGAAGAGGCCGGCGAGAACCTGGCCAACATGGAGCAGATGCTGCTCGGGCTCGACCTGACCCAGGCCGACGACGAGCAGCTCAATGCGATCTTCCGCTGCGCGCATTCGGTCAAGGGCGGCGCTGCGACCTTCGGTTTCTCCGACGTGGCCGAGCTCACGCACCAGATGGAAACGCTGCTCGACAGGCTGCGTCGCCACGAACTGCAGCCGCATGCGTCGATGGTCGACGTGCTGCTGGCCGCCGGCGACGCGCTGAAGTCGCAACTGGCGCGCCACCAGGGCGCCGGCGGCGAACCGGTGGACACCACGCAGCTGATCGCCGACATCGTGCGCCTTGCTCAGGGCGAGGCGCCTGCAGGCAGCGACGCCGCACCGGCCGCGCCGCCGAAGGCTGCGCCGAGCACGCCCGACGCCGCCAAGTCCGTCGACGGCAAAGCCGCGGCGACAAAGGCCGCCGCCAAGCCGGCGCTGCGCCAGCTCGAGCTCACCGTCGGCCCGCTGCCCGATCCGACGGTGGCCGACAACCTGCTCGAGCTGTTCAAGGAGATCGCCGAACTCGGCACGATGGAGCCGCTCGACGCCGGACAGGATGCCGACGGCATGCGCCGCTTCAAGATCAGCACCCGCTCGAGCGACAGCGACCTGCTGGACCTGTTCACCTTCCATGTGCCGCGCGAGTCGCTGAAGCTCGGGCCGCTGACCAAGGGCTACGGCTTCCACAAGAACGCGCCCGGCGCACCGAACGAGGAGCCGGCCAAGGATGCGGGCTACGGATTCTTCGACGACGCACCGGGCGCACCGGGCAGCACGTCGCCGGCACCCGCCGCATCCGCCGAGACAAAACCTGCGGACAAGCCCGCGGCCGCACAGGCGCCGCAGATCGAGATCGCCGCCAAACCTGCAGCCGCCGGCGCCGCACGCGCGGCCGACAAGCCCGGCGCCAACCTGGAGTCGACGACGCTGCGGGTGTCGATCGAGAAGGTCGACCAGCTGATCAATCTGGTCGGCGAACTCGTGATCACGCAGGCCATGCTGGCGCAGACGGGCTCGGCCCTCGACGGTGCCCAGCACCAGAGCCTGGTGGCCGGCCTGGCCGACCTGCAGCGCAACACGCGCGATCTGCAGGAAGCGGTGATGTCGATCCGCATGATCCCGATGTCGGTGGTGTTCAACCGCTATCCGCGCATGCTGCGCGATCTGGCCGGCAAGCTCGGCAAGAAGGTCGAGCTGGTGATGCAGGGCGAGGCCACCGAACTCGACAAGGGCCTGGTCGAGAAGATCACCGACCCGTTGACGCACCTGGTGCGCAATTCCTGCGACCATGGCATCGAACTGCCGCACGAGCGCATCGCACGCGGCAAGACGGCGCACGGCACCATCACGCTGGCAGCCAGCCACCAGGGCGGCAGCATCCTGATCGAGGTGCGCGACGACGGCCGGGGCCTGTCGCGCGACAAGCTGCTGAAGAAGGCTCGCGAGCGCGGCATCGACGCGCCCGACACGCTGACCGACGCCGAGGTCTGGGCGCTGATCTTCGCGCCGGGCTTCTCCACCGCCGACGTCGTCACCGACGTCTCCGGGCGCGGCGTCGGCATGGACGTGGTCAAGCGCAACATCACCGCGCTCAACGGCACGGTGGAGATCGACTCCGCCGAGGGCTACGGCATGAGCGTGAAGGTGCGCCTGCCGCTCACGCTGGCCATCATGGACGGCATGAGCGTCGGCGTCGGCGCCGAGTGCTACATCCTGCCGCTGGCCTCGGTGGTGGAGTCGTTCCAGGTCGAACCCGGTGCGATCAAGACGGTCGCCGGTGCCAGCCGCGTGGTGCAGGTGCGCGAGGAATACATGCCGGTGATCGACCTCGAGAGCATCTTCCACGTGCCGCGCGAGGCCGGTGCCGGCGGCAACGGCATCATGGTCATCGTCGAAGCCGAAGGCGGCCGCGTGGCGATGCTGGTCGACGAGCTGCTCGGCCAACAGCAGGTGGTGGTCAAGAACCTCGAGACCAACTACCGCAAGGTCAACAACGTGTCGGGCGCCACCATCATGGGCGACGGCCGGGTCGCGCTGATCCTCGACGTCGGCGCGCTGGTGCGTCAGTCGCGTCACTGAGCCGCGGCGCCGACAGGGGGAACACCGTGCTCACGACTGCCCTGCGCCACTTCGACATCCGCACGCGGATGCTGGGGGCGATCGCGATGGTGCTGGCCTTGCTGGCGCTGCTCGGCGGCGCCGGGCTGTGGAGCCTGCACCGCATGGGTGCGCTCGGCGAGGCCTTCGTGCAGACCACGCATGCCGATTCGGTGTTGCTGTCGGAGCTGCGCGCCAGCTACGGCAACCTGCGCCGCTACGAGAAGGACCTGGTCATCAGTTACGAGAAGGCCGACCAGGTCGCCGCCTACAAGCCCAAATGGAGCGCAGCGGCGCAGGAGTTGCGCGAGCGCGCCGGCAAGCTGGCGGCGGGCCATGAGGGTGAGATCGCCGAACGCGCGCGAAAGGTCGAGCAGCTGGCGGGCCAGTATGTGGAGAAGGCCTCGCATGTCGTGCGCCAGATCGAGGCCAGCGCCTACGACACCGCCGCAGTGGCCAACCGGCAGCTGTCGTCCGCCAAGGAGGCGATCCACGCCGTCGAAGCCGAGCTCGACGCGTTGGGCCAGGCACTGGCGGCGCGAGCCACGGCCAACGAAGCGCAGCGTGAGGCACTGGCTTCGCGCGCACGCTGGCTGTTCTTCGCCACGGTGCTGCTGACCGTGGTGATCGTGGTGCCGCTCACGCTGGCCAACATGGTCTCGATCTGCAAGCCGATCGAACAGGCCCGCGGCCTGGCCGAACGCATCGCCACCGGCGATCTGACGGCCCAGGTGTGCGACGGTGGCCGCGACGAGGCGGCCCGGCTGCTGTGCTCGCTGCAGGCCATGCAGGAGTCGCTGCGCCGCATCGTCCAGCAGGTGCACACGAGTGCCGAATCGATCCAGGTGGCCGCCTCGCAGGTGGCCACGGGCAACCAGGACCTGAGCAGCCGCACCGAGCAGACCGCCAGCAATCTGCAGCAGGCTGCCAGCTCGATGGAACAGCTCACCGGCAACGTGCGCCAGAGCGCCGAATCGGCCACGCAGGCCGACCAGCTCGCCGGCAGCGCGTGCCAGGCCGCAGAACGCGGCGGCGAGGTGGTGACCCAGGTGGTCAACACCATGCAGGACATCAGTACCAGCAGTCACCGCATCGCCGAGATCATCGGCACCATCGACGGCATCGCGTTCCAGACCAACATCCTCGCGCTCAACGCGGCCGTCGAGGCGGCGCGCGCCGGCGAGCAGGGTCGCGGCTTTGCCGTCGTGGCCGGCGAGGTGCGTGCGCTCGCGCAGCGCTCGGCCGCCGCGGCGCGAGAGATCAAGTCGCTCATCGACGCCAGCGTGCAGCGCGTCGAGGCCGGCTCGCGCCTGGTGCAGGAGGCCGGCACCACCATGACCGACATCGTCGGCGGCGTGCGGCGGGTGTCGCAGATGATCGCCGAGATCTCGGCGGCGGCCGGCCAGCAAAGCACCGGCATCGGCCAGGTCAACGGCTCGGTGATGCAGCTCGACCAGATGACGCAGCAAAACGCTGCGCTGGTCGAGCAGGCCGCCGCTGCAGCCGATGCACTCAAGGACCAGTCGCGCGAACTCGCGCGCGTGATCTCCGGTTTTCGCCTGGAGGCTGCTGCATGAGCGCCGCCTCTTCCCCTCGTTCGCACTCACAAGGAGTCGCACCCATGAAACTTCCCCGCATCCTCATGCTGGCGGCCTGCATGGCCGCGTCGAGCCACGGTGCATCGGCCGCCGCCGAGCACGCCTCCAAGGAAGAGGCCACCGCCATGGTGAAGAAGGGCGTGGCCTTCATTCGCAGCAACGGCAAGGACAAGGGCTACGCCGAGATCAGCAACAAGGCCGGGCAGTTCAAGGACCGCGACCTGTACCTCGTGGTCTACGGCCTCGACGGCGTGGTACGCGCGCACGGCGCCAACGAGAAGATGATCGGCAAGAACCTGATCGAGCTGAAGGACGTCGACGGCAAGCCCTTCGTGAAGGAACGCGTCGATCTCGCGCAGAGCCAGGGCACCTTCTGGCAGGACTACAAGTTCACCAACCCGGTGTCCAAGAAGATCGAGCCGAAGCAGATGTACTGCGAGAAGCTCGACGACACGGTGGTCTGCGGCGGCATCTACAAGTAATCCGGCAACGCCGGTCGCCCGACTCCATCGCGAAAGCCTCCCATGCGTCTGCGCACGAAACTGATGATCGGCCCCTGGGTCACGGCCGCGATGCTGCTGCTGTCGGTGCTCACGTCAACCGGGGTCTTCTACCGGTTCGCGGACGAGGCACAGTCGCTCCAGACGCAGGCCGGCGAATCCGAGGAACTGCTCGACCAGACCCAGACCGGCTACGGCAAGCTGCTGGCCGAGCTGTACCGCACGATGACCATCATCGCGTCGGTGCCCGAGGCCACGATCAAGCAGATGCGCCAGCGCCTGCCGCAGGACACCGGCGCCCTGACGAAGAACGCGCACGGCGTCGCCGAAGCGATCGGCAACCCCGAAGCAGCCGCCGCCGCCAAGGCCATCGACGAAGCCAGCCGCCGCTTCGTGAAGGCGGCCGACATGGCGCTGGACATGGGCACGGTCGATGCCAACACCGGCATCGCGGCGATGCAGAGCGCCGACGCCGAGCAGCAGAAGATCGCAGCCGCGATCGGCACGCTGTTCAACGTGTCGCGCGAACACTTCACTCGAGCGGCCGATGTGCAGCGCCGCCGCGCGCAGACGCTGACTCTGGCGCTGGGCCTGCTCGCGCTGCTGACCGCGGCGATCGCCGTCGCGGTGTCGGCAGCGCTGAAACGCCGCATCGTGCGCGACGTGCAGCGTGTGGCCGACACCGCCTCGCGCGTGGCCGAGGGCCGGCTCGACCGCATCGCGCTCGACGACAGCGACGACGAGATCGGCCAGCTGCTGCGGGCCCAGGCCACGATGGTCGACCGCCTGCGCGACATGGTGTCGCAGGTCGGCACCAGCGCCGGCTCGATCCGCACGGCCAGCGCCGAAGTGGCCAGCGGCAACACCGATCTCAGCCAGCGCACCGAACAGGCCGCCGCCAACCTGCAGCGCACCGCCTCGTCGATGGAGCAGCTCACCGGCAGCGTGCGCGCCAGCGCTGACGCCGCCGCGCAGGCGCAGCAGCTCGCCAGCTCGGCCTCCGACGCCGCCCACCGCGGCGGCACGGTGATGAACCAGGTGGTGTCCAACATGACTGACATCGCCGGCTCGAGCCGGCGCATCGCCGACATCATCGGCACCATCGACAGCATTGCGTTCCAGACCAACATCCTGGCGCTCAACGCCGCGGTCGAGGCCGCGCGCGCCGGCGAGCAGGGCCGCGGCTTCGCGGTCGTGGCCGGCGAGGTGCGCTCGCTCGCGCAGCGTTCGGCGTCGGCGGCGCACGAGATCAAGTCGCTGATCGGCGATTCGGTGCAGAAAGTCGAATCGGGCACCGGCCTGGTGCAGGATGCCGGCCAGACGATGCAGGAGATCGTCGCCAGCGTGCAGCGCGTGTGCGACACGATCGGCGAGATCTCGTCGGCCACGCGCGAACAGAGCGGCGGCATCGGGCAGGTCAACGGCGCCATGGGCGAGCTCGAGCAGATGACGCAGCAGAACGCCGCGCTGGTCGAGCAGAGTGCCGCGGCCGCCGAGTCGCTGCGCGAACAGGCGCTCAGGCTGGCGCAGGCCGTCTCGGGATTCAAGGTCGACGGCCACGCCGGCGTGGCATCGACCACCGTGGCCGACATCGAATCGAACCCCCGATAGCAGGAGAACCCAGGTGGACATGATCAAGGAAGGCCAGCACATCGCGCAGCAGGCCGGCGCACAGGAGGGCAAGTCGCACGCGCGCTCCGGCGAGTACCTCACCTTTCGCCTCGGCGAGGAGGAATACGGCATCGACATCCTGCGCGTGCAGGAGATCCGCTCCTACGAGCCGCCCACCCGCATCGCCAACGCGCCGGCGCACATCAAGGGCGTGGTCAACCTGCGTGGCGTGATCGTGCCGATCGTCGACCTGCGGCTGATGCTCGGCTGCGCCAGCGCCGAGTTCAACCACGTCACCGTGGTGGTGGTGCTCAACGTCAGGGGCCGTGTCGTCGGCGCGGTGGTCGATTCGGTGTCCGACGTGCTCGAACTGGGGCCCGACACCATCAAGCCGGCGCCGGCGGTGAATGCCTCGGTCGAGGCCGAACACATCACCGGCATCGGCGCGGTGAAGTCCGACCAGGGCGAACGCATGCTGATCCTGCTCGACATCGAGGGCCTGATGACGGGCGCCGGTCTCGGACTGGGCGACGCTTGAACGCGCGGCCGACGCTGACCCACAAGGAACTCACATGCCGATACTGGACCGTTTGAGCATCTCCCAGCGCCTCTATGCCGTGGCCGGCCTGCTGATCGCCGCGCTGGCGGCGGTAGCCACCACCGCGTGGCTTCGGCTGGGACAGGTGGACGTGATGGCGGATGCCACGTCCGTCAATCGCTTGCCGCAGCTGATGCGCATGTCGTCGATCGAGCTGAACGTGACGCGCGCGTCGTTGCAGATCCGGCATGCGATGCTGGTCAAGAACAACGCCGACCTTCAGGCCACCGCCACCGACATCGCGGAAAAGAAGCGCCTGGTCGAGGCCGAACTGCTGGCTTTCGAGAAGGCACTGGTCACGCAGGCGGGCCGCGAGGCGTACGAGAAGATCAAGCCGCTGGCAGCGAGCTTCTGGCAGATCGCCGAAGCCAACCTGGCCACCGTGCTGGCCGGCAAGAAGGACGAAGGTTTCGCGATGCTGGTCGACAAGACGATTCCGGCGCGCAACCTGTTGCTGACTGCGCTCGACAAGGAAGAGCACCGCCAGGCCGAGGCGCTCGAAGCCGAACTTCACGCCGTGGGCGACTCGGCCACCAGCACCCGCAACCTGCTGGTCGGCCTGGTGCTGGCGCTGGCCGTCGCGCTGCTGTGGATGGCCTGGAGCAT
>JAEUPI010000168.1 GCA_016790175.1 Burkholderiaceae bacterium
AGTGCGCGAGCTGAAAGTCGACCAGACGCACCGGACCCTTGTACGAGCCCGCGGGGTCGATCTGCGAGACCTGGTCGGCTCCGACCGTGAACGTGGTTTCGTTGCCACCGGCCGCAGCGGCCGCAGCATCCGATTCGGCAAACACCTCGCCGGCGCTCGCGTAGGCGCCGACGGTGTAGGAGAACGGCACCTGGACGAACAGGTTCAAGCGCGTGCCGTCGATGCTCGATCCCTTGAAGGCCGTTCGCGCCACGTTGGCGCCGACCGAAAGACCCGGCCACTCGTACCCCAGGCCGACATATCCCTTGACGAAGCCGCCGGTACCCGACAGCGCCTTGCTCTGCTCCACGCTCCTGCCGCCGCCTCCCCCGCCCAACGCAACGCCGGCCTGGGCGAACAGCGGGCCGCGGATCTTGCGCTGCGCATGGGCGATCACGTCGTAGGCCATGAAGCCGCCGTATTCGCCCTTGAACAAAGGAGCCAGGCCGCCGATGCCCACGTACAGCCCCTCGGCCACCTTGTTCAGCACATGAAAGCCCATCAGGTCGATCGGCCTGTCGCCCGGCACCGGAATGATCTGGTAGTCCAGCATCACCAGGGCCTCGGTGCGAACGAGCGTGGATCGCTCGGGTTCCGGCGTCGCTGAGTCTGCGGCCGATACGGCTTCGGCGCCGGCCAGAGCACCAAAGACCAGAAGCGACCGCAAGGTAGCGCAGCCCACGCGACGGCGATGCCCGCGCCGCGTGTTATGGCAGTGTCGGCGCCCGGTAGGGTTCGGTGCTCGTGAGCGCCGTCAGGAAAGCGACCACCTGCCGGATCTCGGCGTCGGTGAGCTTGGCGTCGACCAGCATCGCGCTCTTGCCCGGGTCGTTGCCGCCGCCACCGGCCATGTAGCGCACCGCGTCTTCCAGCGTGCGGCGGCTGCCGTCGTGAAAATACGGGCCGGAGATCGCCACCGAGCGCAGCGTCGGCGTCTTGAATGATCGGTCTTCCTCCGGCTTCTTGCTGATGGCACCGCGGCCCGGATCCGGCTTGGCCTTGCCGGCTTCGAGCCCGATGTTGTGGAAGTTGAAGTCGCTGTACACGGGCGGCGTATGGCACACCGCACAGCGGCCCTTGCCCATGAAGACCTGGAAGCCGGCCTGCGCGTCGGCCGACACCGCCGTCTTGTCGCCCATTTCGTAGCGGTCCCACGGAGAGGGGCCGCTGACCTTGGCCCGCAGATAGGCCGCAAGCGCCTTGACCACGGTGTCGGGGCTTGGTGGACCGCCGAAGACCTTCTGGAATTCGCTCGCATAGCCGGGCACGGCAGCGATGGTCGCAACGGCCTTGGCCGGGTCGGCGCTGATCTGCACGCGCCATGCGGCCAGCACCTGCGCCTCCAGCGTCGGCGCGCGGCCGTCCCAGTAGAAGAGGGTCGAGTAGCCAACGTTGTACATGGTCGGCGTGTGCCGCGTGTTGGCGTCGCCGTTGTCGCGCTGCGAGAGCACGAGGCCGTCGGTCCAGCCCTTGTCGCGCACATGGCACGCGGTGCACGCCGTCTTGCCGCTGCCCGACAGCCGCGGGTCGATCCAGAGCTTGGCCCCGAGCGCCACCTTGTCCGGCGTGGTCGGGTTGTCGGCCGGGCTCACGACGGGCGGCAGCTTCGACAGCCGGGCGCCGTCGGATCGCGCCGCGTCGTCTACGGCGGCGCACGACGCCAGCAGCATTGCGGCGGCGGCGCCGAACAGCACCATGCGGGGCACGCGGTTCATACGGTTCTCCTTCTTGTATGCCCCTGCGATGTTGCCACCAGAATCGGCGCGCCGCATCAGGTCTCTAGCATCTGCATCGCCTGCACCAGGCTGCGTCGCATGCGCGAAAGGGCCTGCGCCAGGCTGCCGATCTCGTCGCGGCTGCTCGTGGCGAAGTCGGGCACCTCGGTTTCACCCAGGCTCACGCGGTCGGCCAGCGCCGAGAGCTTGGTGATCGGGCGCACGCACATCCACCACAGCAGCAGGTTCAGCGTGAGCATGATCGCCAGCAGCACGCCCACCAGCGAGCCCATGAACACGCGAAACGCCGCATCGGCCCGGCTGCGCGCCAGCGTGTCGGGGATCTGGATGATCTGCGCGCCGATGATCTCGCCCACCTTCCAGCCGAAGCCGCCGGCCGAGCCGTATTTGGCGATCATCGTCGTCGGCGCCACGTCGACGGTGTCGTGGCAGCGCAGGCAGGCGGCGCCGGCCTTCAGCGGCTTGGCCACGTAGAGCATGCGGCCGTTGGGCGTGTCGCGTTCGCCGACGAGCGAGGTCTGCGACACGCCGTTGCGGAAGGCCTGCACGATGTCGCTCTCCCAGTCGACCGCGCGATTGGCCGGGTTGGTCGGGTTGAGCGTGGCCTCGCGGTAGAGGAACTGCTTGTATTCCGGGTTGGCCTCGCGCAGGTTGCGCAACAGCGAGATCGCCGCATAGGCCGACACCATCTCGGGCCGGAACTCGTACTTGATCTGCGTCTCGAGCAGCGGCGCGATGTTGGTGCTGGTGTAGCTGCGCACCGCCAGCGCGCTGTCGATCAGCAGCTTGGCCTGCTCGATCATCTCGTCGCGGGCATTGTTCTGCAGCAACTGGTGCGACACCCGCGCCGTGACGGCAATGCCCAGCGCAAACAGCAGCAGCAACACGAGGTTGATCTTGAACAGCAGCTTCATGGCGGCGCTCCCGATGTCGATGAAGGCAACAGCCGATCCTGATCCTGTGCCCCGCCGTTGGCAAGCGCCTACGGCCGCCGGCACCAATAGGCGGCCTTGGCCTCGCGCACCAGCACGGCGACGAACACGCCGGGCTGGGTCGCCTCGCCAGCCCTGCTGGCCGGCGAAGTCTGGTGGCATTGGGCGCAGCTGCCCTTGGGATCGGTCTTGGCGCTCACGGGCAGATGGTTCGGGCCGCCGCCGGCAAAGGCGCGCTGCTGATCGCAGTCGAAGTAGTCGAAGTCGGCGCGCAGGCTGCCCTGCGGGCCGCGGTTGCCGCCGGCGTCGATCACGTTGGCGGTGTAGGTGTTGGCGAGCGGCAACTTGGTGTTCGGCTGGGCGTCGGGCTGCGGAATCGACACGCCCGGGTTGTCGACGAAGCGCAGGCAGTTGACGCCGCAGCTCTCGAACTTGGGATCGATCGGCTTGTCGTTGCGCCGCACCTCGATCGACTCGCCCTTCTCGAGCGCCGCCGAGAGCTGCAAGGTCACGGTCGGCGTGGGATCGTCGGTGCGACCGACGATGTTCTCGTCGGCCGGCACCGC
>JAEUPI010000181.1 GCA_016790175.1 Burkholderiaceae bacterium
GCATCCCAGCGCGCCGTCGGGCCACAACACGGTCTCGGCCAATACCACGCGCAGCCGCGTTGCGTCGATACCCGTGCGACGCGACGCGTCCTCCAGCGCTTGCGCCACCCGGCCTTGCAGCGGCGCCTCTACATCCACACCGGGCTCCCGCATCGGGCCGCGCTGGGCGTCACCGGGCGCCGCCATACAGGCAGCCAGCCACGAGACCACAACGAAGGGCCGCAAGCCGCGCAGGCATGTCGATGCATCGACAACCATCGGCCGCCTGTCATTCGTGTGTCGAGCCGATGTCCACCACGTGGCCGCCGCGCGGATCGACCTCGCCGCGGGCCAAGCGCGCGAGCAGCGACTGTGCCACGGCCAACCCCTCATGGCTTTCGATCTGCAACCACGGGGCCACGGGATCGAGCGCACGTTGCAGGAACGCGCCTTGCGACTCGCCGACACGGCGCTGCAGTTCCGCGCCGCCCCAGGCCTCGGCACGGCGCCGGCCCTGCTCGGGTGCGAAGAAGAAGGTCGGCTTCGCACCGGGCAGGCCCGAGTCGCGGGCACCGGTGCTGAACTGCGTGGCTCCGATCACCGCACTGCGCATCAGATTGGCACCGACATGGTGATGCAAGCGCGCGCGCTGCCCGGCATTGCCGGAGTAGTCGGCGAACACCGTAGGCAGCGCCGCGTCGAGCTGCGCCAGCGTGTCGTAGGTCAGCACGCGGTCGTAGCAGCCGAGCGCACGCACGAAGCCCAGGTTCGCCGGTGACGTCAGGCCGACCACCTGCACCCCGCCGAGTTGCCGCGCGCACCATGCGGTCGCGTAGGCCGTCTTGCTCGACGCGCTGGAGATCACCAATTGGCGCGCACCGCACCAATGCTGCTCGTGGAAGAAGTCCGCCAGCAACCAGGCCGTGGTGAATAGCGGCTTGACGATCGCGAGCGCCCCTTCGTCGTGTTCGCGATAGGTGGGATCCGCCGCGCAGCGCAGATACTGGTTGTAGATCGGTGGCAACTCCGCACGATGCGGCACGGCATCGACGAAGCGGCCGCGCGACACCTGCGCCGCCTGCACGCGCAGGTGCGTGGCGAGCGGCCAGTAGCCGTAGATGCGTTCGCCTTCGCGCAAACCCTCGGCGCGCGAAGCCAGCACGTCGGCGAAGCCCCACACCGGCACGATGCCCCAGCCGGCCTCGCCGCTCGGGAAGAACTGCCAGTACTGCATGCGCTCGCCGAACAGCGCATAGGTGATGTTGTTGGTGGTCAGCGCGACGCGGCGCACGGCGAGCAACACCTCGCCCGCGGCGACAGGCTCGGCGATCTCGAACCCATCGATCCGGTTGACCGACGGGTCGGCCGTGTGCGTGAGGATGCGTTGTGCCTGCACGCGTGCGCCCGTCAGCGCACCACGAGTCGCGGCGGTCCGTCGGCCGCGACCACGCCGCCGATCTCGCTCACCGCGGCAAACCCATGCCGCTTGAAGATCGCCATCACTTCGGGCACCGCCGCCGCATCGCACGACACCAGCAGGCCGCCGCTGGTTTGCGGATCGGTGAGCAGCGCCTTGTACTCGGCGGCGAAGCCGGCAGGCAGCACGACGTCACTTCCGTAGCCCGCCCAGTTGCGGCCCGACGCGCCGGTGACGAAGCCCTGCGCCGCGAGCTCGCGCACACGCGGCAGCAGCGGCACCCTTGCCCAATCGATCTGCACCGCGGCACCGGCGCCGCGTGCGATCTCCAGGCCATGACCGGCGAGGCCGAAGCCGGTCACGTCGGTCAATGCATGCACACCCGGCAGCGCGGCCAGGTCCGGCCCCGGCGTGTTCAGCTTCGTGGTGCTGGCGATCATCTGCTCGTAGCCGGCAGCGTCGAGCTGGTCTTTCTTCAGCGCCGCCGAGAGCACGCCCACGCCGAGCGGCTTGCCGAGCACGAGGCGATCACCCACCTTGGCGTCCGCGTTGCGCTTCACCCGCTTGGGGTGCACGAGGCCGAGCGCGACAAGGCCGTAGATGGCCTCGACCGAATCGATCGTGTGGCCGCCGGCGATCGGGATGCCCGCGGCGCGGCACACCGAGTTGCCGCCTTCGAGGATCTTGCCGATCACGTCGGTGCTGAGCACGTTGATCGGCATGCCCACCAGCGCGAGCGCCATGATCGGGGTGCCGCCCATCGCATAGACATCGCTGATCGCGTTGGTGGCGGCGATGCGGCCGAAGTCGAACGGGTCGTCGACGATCGGCATGAAGAAGTCGGTCGTCGCGATCAGCGCCTGCTCGTCGTTGAGCTGGTAGACGGCCGCGTCGTCGGCCGTTTCGATGCCCACCAGCAGCTGCGGCGGCACCGGCATCTTCGACGTGCCCTTGAGAATCTCGCTGAGCACGCCCGGCGCGATCTTGCAGCCGCAGCCACCGCCGTGCGAGAGCGAGGTGAGCCGGACGCCGGCGGGTCTTTCGGGTGCGTTCATGATCGGGTCTCCAGCAACTCGCGCACGATGCCAAGCAGCGTGGCGCGTTCGCGTTGGGGGTCAAACAGCGGTGCGCGCGCGTCGCACTGGCGCCGCAGGTGCGCGAGCATAGCGGGATCGTCGCGGCAGCGTGCGATCAGGGCCGCGAGCCCCGCCGCGTCGCCGGGATCGAAACAACCGGCGTAGTCGGCACCGAGCAGCCCGAGGTTGCCGTCGATGCGCGAGGCCAGCACCGGTGTACCGCTCGTCACCGCCTCGATCACGGTGTGCGCGCCGCCTTCCATGCGGCTCGCCTGCACCAGCACATGGGCACGCTGGATCCGCGCGCGCGCCTCGGCGTGCGGCAGCGGCCCCAGCCAGCGGTAGCCGGGCAGCCGCTCGCCGAGCCGGCGCGCACGGTCGCCGAGCGCGTCGTCGAGCGCACCGCCGACATGGTCGAACACAATATCGTCGCGCGCGGCCAGCGCTTCGGCCGCAGCCATGAAGGTGGCCGGATCCTTCTCCGAGCGCAGGTGGCCGACCATCAGCACGCGCAGGCGCCGTGTGCTCTTGCGCATCGGCCGCCGCGTCGCAGCCGACTGCAGGCACACACGCACCTTGGCCCGCATGGCCTCGGGCAGACGCCGGGCACCGAGCTCGTTGAGCACGACCAGCGTGTCGGCATGCTGCAACGAAGCCTGGGCGTCGCCATCGACATCGATGTCACGATACAGGTCGGTGCCGGTCATCACCACGATCAACGGCTGCCTCGGCGTGGCCGCCGCCCACGCGGCGATCGAGGGTGCCGAGCGCCGGGCGTGCAGCGCGATCAGCAGGTCGGCGCCCTCGCCGTTCCATTGCGGCAGCACAGACACCGGATAATCCGGCGCCAGAAACTTTGCCCAGCGCGACGCGGTGTGCCAGTTGCCGCTGTTCGACGACGCCATGGCTGGCGTCACGAGCGCGATGTGGGCGCGAACCATCGATGCACTCAACCTCGACCGTCCCGACCGACGCCCTGATCGACGACGCTGACGCTGCACGCCACGGCAACGCGGCATGGCTGGCGGCCGCGCTCACCGACTCGCGCGAACGCTTGCTGCGCCAGTTCGATGCCTATCGCGCGGCCCTCACCGGGCAGGGCATGGCCGTGCCCTATGCCGCGGAGCTGAATCCGCCGTTGTGGGAACTGGGGCACATCGGCTGGTTCGAGGAATGGTGGATCGCCCGCAACCCGCTGCGAGCACAAGGCGCCTCGGCCGACCCCGCGGTGGACCGTGCGGCCTCGCTGCGCCCGAACGCCGATGGCCTGTACAACTCGAGCACCGTCGCGCATGCGCGTCGCTGGCGCCTCAGCCTGCCCGACACCGCGCAGACGCTGGCCGACGTGGCGCGCATCCGCGAGCGCACGCTGAGGCTGTTGGCCGACGCCGGCGACAGCGACGACGCGCTGTACTTCTACCGGCTGTCGCTGTTCCACGAAGACATGCACCGCGAGGCCTGGATCTACATGGCGCAGACGCTCGGCTTCGCGCCGGGCGTGGACCTGCTGGAGCCGCAGCCGGCGCCGGCCGATGCCGGCGAGATCGCGATCGCCGGCGGCCTGGCCGCGATCGGTTCGCCCACCGGCGGCTTTGCATTCGACAACGAGCTCGGCCAGCAGGAGATCGCGCTGCCGGGCTTCACGATCGACGCCGGGCCGGTGACCTGGGAACGCTACCTCGCGTTCATCGACGCCGGTGGCTACGAGGATGCGAAGCTCTGGAGCCAAGAAGGCTGGGCCTGGCGCAAGCGCACGGCGCTGTCGTGGCCCCGTCACCTCGAACGCGCGGACGACGGCTCGTGGTGGCGCCGACGCTTCAGCGAACGCATCGCTGTCGAGCCCTCCCAGCCGGCAATGCACCTCACGCACCACGAGGCGTCGGCCTGGTGTCGCTGGGCCGGCCGCCGGCTGCCCAGCGAGGCCGAGTGGGAGCACGCCGCAGCCTGCGCTGCCGCGGGCGGTGCGCCCTTCCATTGGGGCCAGGTATGGGAATGGACGTCCAGCCCCTTCATGCCCTACCCCGGGTTTCAAGCGCATCCCTACCGCGACTATTCGATGCCCTGGTTCGACGGGCGCCCGGTGCTGCGCGGCGGCTCGTTCGCCACTGCATCGCGCATGAAGCACCGCTGCTACCGCAACTACTTCACTGCCGAGCGCAACGACCTCTTCGCCGGATTTCGCAGCTGCGCCGTCTGAGGGGTCATGCGCGGGCTCAGCCCGCCGCCAGGAACACGGCGAACCAGCGCTGCGCATCGGTCCAGCAGCTCGTCCGCGTGAAGCCCGCGCGACGCAGCAAGTCATCGAAGCCCTCGACACTGTATTTGTAGGAATTCTCGGTGTGAATGCGCTCGCCAGCCGCAAGCGCCCGCTCGCCGCCGGGCCAGCGAAGCGTCAGCGCCCGTCGCGCCTGCAGGTGCATCTCGATGCGGCTGGCCGTCTCGTCGAACAACGCCACGTGCGCAAAGTCTTCCAGCCGCGCGTCGCAGCCGAGCAGCACGTTCAGCCGTCGCAGCACATTGAGATTGAAGGCCGCGGTGACCTGCAGCGGATCGTCGTAGGCCAGCTCCAGCACGGCCTTCGGCTTGACCAGGTCCACGCCGATCAGCAGCGAGCCGCCGGCGGCCGCGTCGCGGCATTGGCGCAGGAATCGCAGCGCCTCGTCGGGCGTGAAATTGCCGATGCTCGAGCCCGGATAGAACAGCAGCCGCGGCCCGGGGGCCACGTCGTCGGGCAGCACGAGGCGGCGCGAGAAGTCGAGCCCGACACCGGTCATCGCGACGGCGGGAAACTCGCGCTGCAGGTCGGCCAGCACGTCGCGCAGGTAGTCCACCGAAATGTCGACCGCCACGTAGCGGCGAGGCTGCAGCACCGGGAACAGTCGGGCAGCCTTGCGGCAGCTGCCCGCGCCGAGATCGACCAGCGTGTGCACGCTGCCGGCGGCCGCGGCCATGGCCGGCGCCTCGCGATCGAAAATCGCGCGCTCGATTCGCGTGGGGTAGTACTCGGGCAGCTCGGTGATGGCCTCGAACAGGCGCGAACCCAGCGCGTCGTAGAAGTACTTCGGCGCCACACGCGCCGGACGTTCGCCGAGGCCCGCGGCCAGCTCGGCGCGCGGGTCTTGCGTGCCGGGTGAATCGATCTCGATGAACCGCGGCTGGATCATGAACCGCAGTATGACGGGCGTTGGCCCGATGGCGCAGCGGGAAATCCATGTGTAAGGTGTAATGGCGGCCGGCGACTACGGGCTTGATGCGCCCGCGTGGCGCCGACTGCAGGCCGTCCTCTGACCCCAAGCCAAGGAGAACCCGATGCTTTGTCTCTCGCCGTCACGCACGCTGAAGTCCCTGATGACCTGCGCGCTGATCGCCTTCGGCTCGATCACGCATGCGCAGCAGGTGTTCCGCATCACCGCCATCCCCGACGAATCGCCCACCGAGCTGGCGCGCAAGGCGGCGCCGCTGGTGAAGTACCTGGAAGGCAAGCTGGGCATGAAGGTCGAGTGGACACCGGTCACCGACTACGCTGCAGCCGTCGAGACGCTGGTGAACAAGAAGATCGACATGGCCTGGTTCGGCGGCTTCACCTTCGTGCAGGCGAATCACCGCTCCGGCGGCAAGGTGATTCCGCTGGTGCAACGCGAGGAGGACGAGAAGTTCCGCTCGGTCTTCATCACCAGCGACCCCGCGATCAAGGCGCTCGCAGACCTGAAGGGCAAGGATGTGTCCTTCGGCTCGCAGAGCAGCACCTCGGGGCACCTGATGCCGCGCAGCTTCCTGCTGCAGGCCGGCCTCAACCCGGACAAGGACTTCAAGCGCGTCGCCTTCAGCGGCGCGCACGACGCGACCATCGCCGCCGTGGCCTCGGGCAAGGTGCAGGCCGGTGCGTTGAACATCTCGGTATGGGAGAAGTTCGTCGCCGACAAGAAGGTCGACACCGACAAAGTGCGCGTGATCTACACCACGCCGCCGTACTACGACTACAACTGGACGGTGCATGCCGACATGCCCGCCGCGCTGCGCGAGAAGCTGGCCCAGGCGCTGCTCGCGCTGAACAAGGGCACACCCGAGGGCAAGGAGATTCTCGAGTTGCAGCGCGCCACGCGTTTCGTGCCGACCAAGGCGGAGAACTACAAGGGCATCGAGGCGGCCGCCGTCAACGCGGCGCTGCTCTGATCCGCGCCCGGCCCGGTGCCGTGGATCTGGCCTTCGAAGGCGTCGACGCGCGGCACCCGGCCGCGCGCACCGAAACCGCGCCGGCGCTGCGCGGTCTGTCGCTGCGCGTGGCCGCGGGCGAACAGGTGGCCGTGATCGGGCCCTCGGGTGCCGGCAAGACCACCTTGCTGCATGTGGCCGCGGCCGCGCTGCCGCCGCATGCCGGGTGCGTGCGGCTCGGCGGCGCCGATCCCTGGCGCATCGGCGCGCGCGAGCGCCGCCGCTTGCGCGGACGCCTGTTCCTGGCGCCGCAGGTGCCGCCGCTGCCGCCGCGCCAGCGGGTGGTGACCTCGGTGCTCGCGGGCCGGCTGCCGGCAATGAGCCTGGCCAGGAGCCTGCGCTCGCTGTTCTACCCGATGCACATCGACCTCGCGCACGATGCGTTGCTGCAGTTCGACCTCGCCGAGAAGCTGTTCGACCGGGTCGACCGGTTGTCCGGCGGCGAGCGTCAGCGGGTAGGCCTGGCGCGTGCGTTGCTGTCGCCCGCCAGCCTGTGGCTGATCGACGAGCCGCTGTCGGCGCTCGATCCGGCGCGTGCCCAGCAGGCGATCGCCACGCTGACGCGAAACGCACGCGAGCGCGGCCACACGCTGGTGACCACGCTGCACGACGTGCCGATGGCGCTGGCGAATTTTCCACGCATCGTCGCGCTGCGCGACGGCGCACTCGCGTTCGATCTGCCGGCCTCGCAGGTGAGCCCGCAGCGGCTGCGCGAGCTGTATGGCCAGGAGCTGGGCACGACGACGATCGCTGAAGCGACGCCCGGGTCCGAGACACCCACCGAGCGCGCCCAGCCGGCACTGCCCTATTGCCGGTGAGCGCACGGGCATGAGCACCACGGCAATCTCGCCTGCGCTGCGCGACCCGGCGTGGACGCGGCGCCTCGGTTGGCTGATCGCGGTGGCCGTGCTGAGCTGGCCGCTGCTGGTGGGCACGGAATTCAAGCCCTGGGTGCTGTTCGACGAGCGCAACCGCGACCCGACGCTGCGTTTTCTCGCGTCGTTCGTGCCGCCGGCATTGGCCACCGAGTTTCTGTGGATGGTGTTGCTCGACACCTGGCGCACGGTAGCCATCGCCACCGCGGGCATCACGCTGGCGCTCGTGATCGCGGTGCCGCTGACGCTGGCGTCGACGCGTGTGCTGTCGATGTCGGCGCTCGCCGGGCGCATGGCACCAGGCGCGTTCGCGATCCGGCAGCTGCTGCGCGGCGCGCTGATCGTGCTGCGCTCGGTGCCGGAGCTGGTGTGGGCGCTGGTGTTCGTGCGCGTGGTCGGCCTGGGGCCGACCGCGGGTGTGCTGGCGATCGCGCTCACCTACGGCGGCATGCTCGGCAAGGTGTACGGCGAGATCCTCGAAAGCGGCAGCGACGGCGCCGCGCAGAACCTGCTGCGCAACGGCAGCGGCCGCTTGCAGGCGTTCTTCTACGGCCTGCTGCCGGGCAACGCGGGCGAACTCGCCAGCTACACGATCTACCGCTGGGAATGTGCGATCCGTTCGTCGGTGGTGCTGGGCTTCGTCGGCGCCGGGGGGCTCGGTCAATCGCTCGACAGCTCGATGAAGATGTTTGCCGGCGGCGAGGTCGCGACCATGCTGCTGATGTTCGTGGTGCTGGTGGCGGCGGCCGACGCGTTCAGTGCCGCGGTGCGGCGATTGATGGACTGAACCGCCATGGCACTCATGCCGCCTGCCGCCAACGCGCCGTACAAGCTGCCGCCGAAGCTGTTCGACCTGCGCTGCCGCGCCTGCTGGCTGACGGCCGCCACGCTGGCGCTGGTGGTGGCGAGCTTCGTCACGCTCGATCTGCGCTGGCGCGAGTTCTTCTCCGGCGAGGCGATCGCCAGCATGGGCCGCTTCGTGCGCGAGTTCTTTCCGCCCGATCTGTCGGCTGCGTTCGTCGCGAAGGTGGTCACCGGCACCTGGGAAACGCTGGCGATGTCGGCAGTCGGCACCGCGCTGGCCGCCGCTTGCGGCGCGCTGCTCGCGCTGCCGGCCGCCCGGCTGCATGCCGGTGATTCCGCGCATACGCGAACAGTCGCGCGCTGGCTGCTCAACGCGCTGCGGTCGATCCCCGAGCTGGTCTGGGCCGCGTTGCTGCTCATCGGCGCCGGGCTGGGGCCGTTTGCCGGCACGCTGGCGCTGGCGGTGCACACCACCGGCGTGCTCGGCCGACTGTTCGCCGAGGCGCTGGAGAATGCGCCGCCCGAACCGGGCTTTGCCTTGCGCGCGCAGGGTGTGTCGGATCTGCGCGTCGTGCTCTACGCCACGTTGCCGCAGGTGCTACCTCAGCTGGTGAGCTACACGCTGTACCGCTGGGAGAACAACATCCGCGCCGCCGCCGTGCTCGGCGTCGTGGGTGCCGGCGGCCTCGGGCAGCTGCTTGCCTTTCACATGGGCCTGTTCCACATGCAGAAGACCTGCACGATCCTGGCGGCCATGCTGCTGCTGGTGACGCTGGTGGATCTGCTGAGCTACGCTGCCCGCCGCGCACTGACGCGTTGAATCACGCGCCGATCCGTCGCCTCGATAACAGACCGTCGAACAGGGAGTCCGCATGTCCGTGCCCTTGAGCGTCCACCAGGCCTGGGCCGTGCTGAGCGGGGCCATCCTGTTCGAAGTGGCCGGCACGACCTGCATGCGGCTGAGCGAAGGCTTCAGCCGCCTGACGCCCTCGGTGCTGATCTTCGTCTTCTATGCGATCTCGTTCGCGCTCAACACCCTGGTCATCCGTACATTGGGTCTGAGCGTGGTGTATGCGGTGTGGTCGGGCGTCGGCACGGTGCTGACCGCGATGATCGGATACCTGTACTTCAAGGAGCCGGCCACGGCGCTCAAGATGGCCAGCACCGGGCTCATCGTGATCGGCGTGATCGGCCTGCATACGGCCTCGCGCACAACCGGCTGACCGCCGACAGGGAGCACAGAGTGGCCGCCGTCTCGCCCGAACGGATCTCGATCGAACGTTACCGGCACAAGGCGGCGGGCTACGACGCCTCGGCCCAGCGCACGATGCCGCTGCGCCGGCGCACGATCGCTCTGCTGCGTCTGCAGCCCGGGCAGTGCGTGCTCGACGTCGGCGCCGGTACGGGATTGAGTTACCCGCTGCTGCGCGAGGCCGTGGGCGACACCGGACTCGTGCTCGGCTGCGAACAGAGCCCCGACATGTTCGCGCTCGCCGAGGACCGCGTGCGGCGCGAGGGCTGGCGCAACGTATGGCACGCGAACGAGAGCGCCGAGCGGGTGCGTCTGCCTCGCACGGCCGACGCGGTGCTGTTCAACTACGTGCACGACGTGAGCCGCTCGCCGGCGGCGGTGCGCAACCTGCTGCAGCAGGTCAGGCCCGGCGCGCACGTGGCGATGGCCGGCATGAAGTTCTTTCCCTGGTGGACCGGGCCGCTGAATCTGCTGGCCTGGCTGAAGAACAGGCCGTACAACGCGAGGGCGGCCGACCTCTGGCATCCGTGGGACCTGATCCAGGCCCACTGCAAGGATTTCGAGATCGCGTCGACACAGTGCGGCATGGGCTATATCGCCCATGGCATCACCCGCGAGGAGCACCCATGAATCCACTGCCCAGGCCCGCCACGTCGCCGAGCGCCCTCGCCGGGCGTTATCTCCGGGTACGCTCGCGCAGCCGGGCGCTGGCGGCGCCGCTGTCTGAAGCCGACTGCCAGGTGCAGTCGATGCCCGACGCGAGCCCGGTGAAGTGGCATCTCGCCCACGTGACCTGGTTTTTCGAGACGATGGTTCTCGAACGGCACGAGCGCGCATTCAAGCCGCACCATCCGCACTTCCGCGTGCTCTACAACAGCTACTACCAGCAGGTGGGCGCGCAGCATCCGCGGCCGCAGCGCGGACTGGTGTCGCGGCCATCGCTGGCCGAGGTGATGGCCTATCGTGCGGCGGTCGACGACCGTGTGCTCGCCTTGCTGCATGCGCCGCATGCGGCCGAAGTCGATGCCCTGGTCGAGCTCGGTCTGCAGCACGAGCAGCAGCACCAGGAGCTGCTGCTCACCGACGTCAAGCACATGCTGTCGTGCAACCCGGTGGAGCCGGTGTACCAGGGCGGATGGCGTCTGGCGCCGGTGGCCCCTGCCGCACACGGCTGGGTGCCGTTCGACGGCGGCACGGTCGAGATCGGACATCCCGGTGACGGGTTCGCCTTCGACAACGAGGGGCCTCGTCATTCGGTGTTGCTGCGGCCCTATGCGATCGGCAACCGGCTCGTCACGCATGGCGACTGGCTGGCCTTCGTGCGTGATGGCGGTTACGCCGACCCGCGCTGGTGGCTCGCCGCCGGCTGGGATTGGCGGGCTCAGCAGCGCGTCGAGGCGCCGCTGTACTGGCGGCGCAGCGGCGACGGTCGCGACGACTGGCAGGTGTTCACCTTGCACGGACCGGCGCCGATCGACCCGCACACGCCGATCGTGCACGTGAGCTACTTCGAGGCCGACGCCTATGCGCGCTGGGCTGCCGAGCAGTGGGGCGAGCCCGTGCGGTTGCCAACCGAGGCCGAGTGGGAGCATGCCGCCGCGCAGGACGCCGGCGCGCGCATCGCGGGCGGCAACTTCGTGGAGACCGAGGCGCTGCATCCGATGCCGCTGCCGCGCATCGAGTCCGGAGCGATGCAGCTGTTCGGTGACGTGTGGGAATGGACGTCGAGCAGCTACGCGGCCTACCCCGGATTCCGCGCCTGGGATGGCGCGGTGGGCGAATACAACGGGAAATTCATGGTCAACCAGTATGTTCTGCGCGGCGGATCCTGCGCCACGCCGCGCGACCATATCCGGCCGAGCTACCGCAACTTCTTCGCCACCGACGCACGCTGGCAGTTCAGCGGGCTGCGCTTGGCACGCGACCTTGATCGAGCGATGATCGCCCCATGACGCATCGACTGCTGCAATGGCTCGCCGTGGCACTGCTGGCCTGCGGCTGCACGACCACGGTCGTCTCGCAAGGCGGTGCGGCGCCGAACAACGGACCCTTTCGCACCAGCAGCGACGGCGCCGACGACAAGCTGATGCTCGAGGGCCATGACGCGGTGGCCTACTTCACCCAGAACGCCGCCGTGAAGGGCAGCCCGTCGATCAAGCTCGAGCACCTCGGCGTGACCTACCGCTTCGCGACCGAGGCGCACAAGGCCGAATTCCAGAAGTCTCCCGACAAATACATGCCGCAGTTCGGCGGCTTCTGTAGCAATGGCGTCAACTATGCCGTGCCCTGGGGCGGCGGCGGCGGGCCCAACAGCTGGCGCATCTACCGCGGCAAGCTGTATGTGTTCGGCGGCCAGAAGGCACGCGACCATTTCGAAATGGACACCGAGCTGAACCTGCAGCGCGCGCATCACTACTGGGCCACCGAGGTGTCGGGCTCCAATGCGTTGCTCACGCGCTGGCGGCGGCTGGTCTTCCGCGTGCCGCACTACATGAGCGACCGCGCGCTGCAGGACGAATGGGAGTCCCGCCTCGCGGCGAAGACGCTGCCCGTGATGCCCGGTGCGCCGCAGGTGGTCCCTGCGCGGTAGGGCCTGTTCCTTGGGGGCACCGCGTCAGGCCGCGTGCAGTTCTCTAAGGCGCGCGGCCTGCGTCAGCGCGTGCCGGTAGCCGGCATCGATGGCGCGCTCGCGAAATCCGCGCGACAGGTTGACCCAATAGCCGAAGTCCGGATGCAGGACCAGATCGGCGTGCCGGGCATCGGCCTGCACCAGGCTGCGCTTGCGCAGGTCGCTCTCGCGAAACCGCTCCGCGCCAGGCGGTGCACGGTCCTCGTGCGCCGACGCATCGACGGCGATCACGCGCTGCGCGCCGAGGGTGCGCGCCAGGCGCACCGGCAGCGGCGCGAACCAGTCGGGATCCACGTACTGCTCGCCGCGGATGCGCACCGGCGCGAATTGCCGCTCGACGGCGGCCGACGCCTGCACCGCCGTGCCAGCGTCGCCGCCGGTGAAGGCCACGACCGCACCGTCGCGCCGGCGCACGGCCACGCAGGCCATGCGCACCGGCATGCGTTCGAGCAGGCGCACCGGCGCATGGGTGCGCACCCATTCGGCCAGCGGCGTGCCGCTGAAGCGCTCGTCGACCCACAGCGCCAGCCGCGCCATCGCCGTGGTCTGCAATTCGAGCGCGAGCGTCTCGATCGTCGTGGCCGGCAGTCCGGCTGCGCGCAAGGTGCCCACCAGCGCACCGACCGATGCGCCGACGATCAGGTCGGGCTGCAGGGCCAGTTCGTCGAAGGCCTTGAGCACGCCCACGTGCACGAAGCCGCGCGGGCCGCCGGAGCCCAGCACCCAGGCCGTGCGCACCGGACGATCGAGCGGCACCGGCAGCGGCGCCTCGTGGCCGTCGTGGTCGGCATCGGGCATCCATGTGCAGCCGGCCAGTCCGGCGGCCGCGAACGCGAGCCACGTGCGGCGGGTGTGCATCGGCGGCGAACCGGTTTCGCGGCGAAGGCCTGGCCATTCCATGCAACAACCCTACTGGCTCATGCCGGCCGATCGGGGATGCGAACGCCGGCGGTCAGGTCACAACGTGGCCCGGCTTCAGGGCTTCTTCGCCGCCGCCACCATCTTGGCGAGTTCCTCCCCGCTCTTGTAGTGCGGCACGCGGAACACGAGGCGCTTGCTGCGCTGGATGAAGCTGTTGCTGCCTTCGACCTCTTCCTTCCAGTACTTGTCGGCCAGCGCGAGGTTGCCCTTCACGTCCAGCTCGAATGCCGCCTTGGAACCGGCCCCGCCGAAGATGTAGAGCTTGCCGTCGTCGATGCGCCACGTGTCGGCATCGCCACCCCAGGGAATGCCATAGGCAATGCCGTTGGCGCAGTAACCGCCGTACTGCGGCAGGTATTTCTGCGGGGATTGATCGAACAAGGCCTTGTGCTCGGCACTGGCAAAGCGGAAGGTCACGCCTTCGACCACGCTACTGTGCTGCGGCGAGCCGAGCGCGTGGCGGCCCTGCGTGAAGTAGGCGACGACGTCGTGCCCCTTGAGCATGACCCTCTCGTCCGCACCGTCGGCCACGGCATTCACGGGCCTGAGCTTGCCCGGCGGATTCTGCGCGATCATCGCGCCGCATCCGGCAAGGGCGGTCAGTGTCAGCACGACGGCGAGGTTGCGCATCCACGGCTGGGCAGTCATCAGGTCAGGACCTCCGGAACGGGTGAAACGATCGAGGGCCGCGGCGGGGCCAGCACGGCCGGCACATCGGCCACCGGCCAGCCGAGCAGCCGGCATGCGCGGCGATAGCGTTCGTGCAGATCGTGCTCGTCCGCACCACCCAGATGCATCACGCCGTAGCGATGACTGCCGAGCCATTTGAAGTCGCGCGCCAGGCCGCGACCCGTCTTGGGCATCACGGCCAGCCAGCCGTCGGGATACGTGGCGCGAAAGGCCGCCTCCCGGGCTGCGCCGGGCATCTCGGGCACGACGTCGACGTCGAACGCGCGGAACACGAAGCTGGCCGCCGCACCGGCCGTGCGCACACCGCGCATCGACGCCCGCGGATCCTCGCCATGCGCCAGCGCCAGCGAGCCGGCATGCGCGTCGAGTCCGTCGACACGGCGATACAGGTCGGCCATCTGCGAGGCCAGACGCGGGTTGAATTCGATCACCTTCAGGCTGCCGGTGCTGGCTTCATGGAAGAACTCCATGTTGAAGAAGCCGTGGTCGAACCCGACGGCCTGAAGGAACCGCTCGGCGATCGCCGCCGCCCGCTGCTGCACCGAGTGTGGCAGCCGGGTCGGGTAGCGGAAGCGCATGAAGGCCTCGGTGCCGGGGTACATCAGCGCGTCGACCACGCCGAGCAGATGCAGCTGACCACGATGGACCCAACCGTCGAGGTTGTGCTGCGTGCCGTGCACCGGTGCCTCGAGCAGCATGCCATGGGCACTGGACACTCCAGGCAGTCGCGCGCGCGAGACCCGCTCGAAAGGTTCCACCAGTCGGCGGATGATCCACTGTTCCGCCGGGCCGAAGCGCGTCATCGCCGTCAACTCGGCATGGCTGTGCACGGTGCGAGCCAGCACCGAGAAGGCGGCTTTCACCGGCTTGACGAACACCGGGTAGTGCAGCCCGCTCGGAATCGGCTCGCCATACCGCGCAGCGAGCGGCTCGAATCCGATGTTGGCCTCCGGGCACACCTGCTGCATCACCTGTCGCGCGTGCAGCTTGTGCTGGCAGGCGAGCACGGCGCGCACCGGCGTGCCCGGCCAGCCCATGCGTTCGGCCAGCAACGCAGCCGCGAGCGCACCGAACTGTTCATGGTGGGACACCACCGCACGCCAGCCGCGCCTGCGGGCCTGTCGCGCGAGGCCATCGACGAACCGGTTCAGATCGAACCACGCCAGCCGCACATAGCTCGGGAACGTGAACAGATCGAATCCGGCGCTGTCGATGCCCCAGGCCGGCGCCAGGCGGTCGAACGCCTCGCGGTCCCAGTCGAAGTTGAACAGTGCGAGCGTGCGTCCGGCCGTCATGTCTGGGCTAGCGGCCGGCGTCGTTGAGCGACCAGTCGTAGTCGAGGAAGGTCGGCGTGAGCTTGCGTGCGCGAAGCTGCTCCTGCACGGCCGGGTCGGCACTCAGCTGTGCCGCATAACGCGCAAAGACGTCCTCGACCCTGTTGAAGCCCTGGTGACCCTTCTCGAAATCCTCGCGGAACCACTTGAAGATCGAGCTGACCTCCAGCTTGTCGGCGCTGGCGCGGTTGCGCGTGCGATCGCCGAGAAAACGTTGCATGCCGTCCTCGAGCTGCGCCTCGAGCCGTTCGGCCGTGAAGGCCTCGGGCCGGAGCGCCGGGCAGCCGATGCTGGCGCAGACGATCGCGGCATGGATGCGCGGATCCTGGTACTTCGGGCGCAGTTGCTCGTGCTCGATCCAGTCCAGATGTCGCTCGCCACCAAGCAGCCGGTAGAACGGCTTCTTCCACGGCGAGGTGATGATCGAGCCCAGATCCTTGATCGACTTGAGCTTCGGGTACTCGTTCAGGATCAGTTCGATTGTGAACGCGTTGTAGGCGTTGATCAGAAACGCCATCTGCTGCGGCTTGCCGAAGGCCGCGAACTGCGCAGGCGTCACGGCCGTTAGGCCCTCGAGCACCGCCTTCAGCGCGGCGCGGTCGGCGGCCATGCCGGCATAGGCCACGCGACTCTGCTTGCCGTCGGCCAGCCAGCGCACGTGCTTCTTCAGCAGGGCGTCCCAGGCGGCATGACCATGGTCGAACGCCTGTGCCGCCGACGGCGCGCCAAGCCCGCTGAGCCCGGCGGCTGCCAGACCGAACAACAGGCTGCGTCGAGAGGGTTGCATGACAGGCGGCTCCGCAGCGTGTACGGTCCGTGGCGCGGTTTTCTTCCGGTACATGCCTTTGGGTCGGATTTCGGGGCGAGAGCTTACCTGCCGCCAAGAGACAAAAGCCGCCCGGTGGGCGGCTTTCGATGCTGCGGCGCAGCGCGCCGCCTTATCGCTGAGCCAGCGGCTTGACGTCGCGACGCACGGCACCCGAGAAGAGCTGGCGGGGGCGGCCGATCTTGTACTCCGGGTCGCCGATCATCTCGTTGAGCTGCGCGATCCAGCCCACGGTGCGCGCGAGCGCGAAGATGGCCGTGAACAGGCTCACCGGGATGCCGATCGCGCGCTGCACGATGCCGGAGTAGTAGTCGACATTCGGATACAGCTTGCGGGCGACGAAGTACTCGTCTTCGAGCGCGATCTTCTCCAGCGCCATCGCCAGCTTGAACAGCGGATCGTTGCCGAGGCCGAGCGCGCCCAGCACCTCGTGGCAGGTCTCGCGCATCAACTTGGCGCGCGGGTCGTAGTTCTTGTAGACCCGATGGCCGAAGCCCATCAGGCGGACACTGGAGTTCTTGTCCTTGACCTGCTTGACGAACTCGCCGATCTTCTCGACGCCGCCCATCTTCTGGATGTCTTCCAGCATGTTCAGGCAGGCCTCGTTGGCGCCGCCGTGCGCCGGCCCCCACAGGCAGGCCACGCCGGCTGCGATGGCCGCAAACGGGTTCGTGCCCGAGCTGCCGCACAGACGAACGGTCGAGGTCGACGCGTTCTGCTCATGGTCGGCGTGCAGGATGAAGATGCGGTCCATCGCACGCACCAGCACATCGTTGGGCACGTAGTCCTCGCACGGCGTGGCGAACATCATGCGCATGAAGTTGGCCGCATACGACAGCTCGTTGCGCGGGTACATGTAGGGCTGGCCGACACCGTACTTGTAGGCCATGGCCACCAGCGTCGGCATCTTGGCGATCAGGCGGATCGCCGCCACTTCGCGGTGCTTCGGGTTATTGATGTCGGTGCTGTCGTGATAGAAGGCCGAGAGCGCACCCACCAGGCCCGTCATCACCGCCATCGGGTGCGCGTCGCGCCGGAAGCCGCGCAGGAAGAACTGCATCTGCTCGTTGACCATCGTGTGATTGGTGACGAGCTTGTGAAAATCCTTCTGCGCCTGGGCGTTCGGCAGGTCGCCGTAGAGCAGCAGGTAGCAGGTGTCGAGAAAGTCGCACTGCGTGGCGAGCTGCTCGATCGGGTAGCCGCGGTACAGCAGCTCGCCCTTGTCGCCGTCGATGTAGGTGATCGTCGACTGGCACGATGCGGTGGACAGGAAGCCCGGGTCGTAGGTGAACTTGCCGGTCTGCGCGTAGAGCTTGCGGATGTCGATCACGTCCGGGCCGATCGTGCCCTTGTAGACCGGCAGGTCCATGCTCGGGCTGCCATCGGAGAACGACAGCGTGGCTTTGACGTTGGACGGTGTCATGTTGACGTTCCTTTTTTTGCGGTTTCTACTCTACGCCGGCAAACGCGCGGGCGTGCGCATCAGCGCCAGCACCTCGCGTACCTCAGGGCGATCCAGCGCGCCCTCGGGCTCGCGGCGAGCCAGCAGAAGGTCCAGCAGATCGTTATCGGCCAGCTCGGTCAACGCCTGAAGGCCGTCGGCCCGCGCAGGCGTGATGCACGAACCGTGCCGGTCAAAGAAACGCTCGATCAGCAGGTCGTTTTCCAGCATGCCGCGGCGGCAACGCCACTTCAGCCGGTTCAGCGCAACGGGGTCGAGCACGGGCTGCATGGCGCCGGGATGGTGCAACCGCGCTACACGGCCCGGCGGACCATCAGCTCCTTGATCTTGCCGATCGCGGCCGTGGGGTTCAGTCCCTTGGGGCAGACGTCGACGCAGTTCATGATGCTGTGGCAGCGGAACAGCCGATACGGGTCTTCGAGGTTGTCGAGCCGCTCGCCGGTGGCCTCGTCTCGGCTGTCGGCGATGAAACGGTAGGCCTGCAGCAGCCCGGCCGGGCCGACGAACTTGTCGGGGTTCCACCAGAAACTCGGGCAGCTGGTGGAGCAGCTCGCGCACAGGATGCACTCGTACAGGCCGTTGAGCTCGTCGCGCTCCTGGGGCGACTGCAGCCGCTCCTTCTCGGGCGGCGCGGTGTCGTTGACGAGATACGGCTTGATCGAGTGGTACTGCTTGAAGAACTGCGTCATGTCGACAATCAGGTCGCGCACGACGGGCAGGCCCGGCAGCGGCTTGAGCACGACCGGATCCTTCAGGCGGCGCAGGTTGGTCAGGCAGGCCAGGCCGTTCTTGCCGTTGATGTTCATCGCATCCGATCCGCACACGCCTTCGCGGCACGAGCGTCGGAAGCTGAGCGTCGGGTCCACCGACTTCAGCTTGATCAGCGCGTCGAGCAGCATGCGCTCGGAGCCGTCGAGCTCGACCTGCAGCGTCTGCATGCGCGGCGGCTGGTTCTGGTCGGGGTCGTATCGATAGATCTGGAAGGTGCGCACGCTGGCCTTCGGCACACGCTCGAACTGCGAGTTCAGGTAGGTCTTGCTGTCGCCACCGGCCTCGGTGCCGGTGTCCTGGGTTTCTGCGGCGGTGCTCATGTCAGAACGTCCTCACCTTGGGCGGCACGGAATCCACCGTGAGCGGCTTGAGCTGCACCGGCTTGTAGTCGAGCCGGTTGCCCTCGGCATACCACAGCGTGTGTTTCATCCACTGCGCGTCGTTGCGGCCCAGCGGGTGCTGCGGATCGTCGGCGCCGCGTTCGTATTCCTTCACCGTGTGCGCGCCACGGCATTCCTTGCGGGCGGCGGCCGACACCATCGTGGCCTGGGCGCACTCGATCAGATTCTCGACCTCGAGCGCCTCGACGCGCGCGGTGTTGAAGACCTTGGACTTGTCCTTCAGGCCGATCGCGGCGGCTCGCTCGCGCAGCTTGGCGATGCGGGCCACGCCCTCGTCCATCGATGCCTGGGTGCGGAACACGCCGGCATGCTGCTGCATCGTGGCGCGGATGTCGCCCGCGACATCCTGCGCATATTCGCCGCTGGTGTCGCTGTCGAGTCGCGCCAGGCGCGCGAGGGACCGGTCGGCCGCATCGGCGGGCAGCGGCTTGTGGGCCCGTGGCGCCCTGGCCAGCGCCTCGACGATGTGGTTGCCCGCAGCGCGGCCGAACACCAGCAGGTCGAGCAGCGAGTTGGTGCCGAGCCGGTTGGCGCCGTGCACGCTGACGCAGGAGCATTCGCCCACCGCATACAGGCCGCCCACGATGGCGTTGGGTGTGCCGCCCTTGGGCACTACCACCTGGCCGTGAACGTTGGTCGGGATGCCGCCCATCTGGTAATGGATGGTCGGCACCACGGGAATCGGCTCCTTCGTGATGTCGACGTTGGCGAAGTTGTGCCCGATCTCGAACACACTCGGCAGGCGCTTGAGGATGGTCTCGCCGCCCAGATGCGTCATGTCGAGCTGGATGTAGTCCTTGTTGGGGCCGCAGCCGCGGCCTTCCTTGATCTCCTGGTCCATGCAGCGCGAAACGAAGTCGCGTGGGGCCAGGTCTTTCAGCGTCGGCGCATAACGCTCCATGAAGCGCTCGCCGTCGATGTTGCGCAGGATCGCACCCTCGCCGCGGCAGCCCTCGGTGAGCAGCACGCCGGCGTTGTGCACGCCAGTGGGGTGGAACTGCCAGAACTCCATGTCCTCCAGCGGAATGCCGGCACGTGCCGCCATGCCGAGCCCGTCGCCGGTGTTGATGAAGGCGTTGGTGCTGGCCGCATAGATGCGCCCAGCGCCACCGGTGGCAAACAGCGTGCACTTGCCTTCGAGGATGTAGACGTCGCCGGTCTCCATCTCGAGCGCGGTGACGCCGAGCACGTCGCCCTCGGCGTCGCGGATGATGTCGAGTGCCATCCATTCGACGAAGAACTGGGTGCGCGCCTTCACGTTCTGCTGGTACAGCGTGTGCAGCATCGCGTGGCCGGTGCGGTCGGCCGCGGCGCAGGCCCGCTGCACGGGCTTCTCGCCGTAGTTGGCCGTGTGGCCGCCGAACGGTCGCTGGTAGATCGTGCCGTCGGCATTGCGGTCGAACGGCATGCCGAAATGCTCGAGTTCGTAGACGACCTTCGGCGCCTCGCGGCACATGAACTCGATGGCGTCCTGGTCACCGAGCCAGTCGCTGCCCTTGACGGTGTCGTAGAAGTGATAGTGCCAGTTGTCCTCGCTCATGTTGCCGAGCGAGGCGCCGATGCCGCCCTGCGCGGCCACCGTGTGCGAGCGCGTCGGGAACACCTTGGACAGCACCGCCACGTTGAGGCCGGCACGCGCCAGCTGCAGCGACGCGCGCATGCCGGAGCCGCCGGCGCCGACGATGACGACGTCGAACTTGCGTCTTGGAATCGTTGTGCTCGCCACGATGTTCAGAGTCTCCACAGCACCTGCACCGCCCATCCGGCGCAGCCCACGAGCCAGGCGATGCTCAGCACCTGCAGCACCAGGCGCACGCCCACCGGCTTGATGTAATCCATCCAGATGTCGCGCATGCCGACCCAGGCGTGCAGCGCGAGCGACACGATCGTCACGAAGGCGAGCACCTTCATCCACTGCTGCGAGAAGATGCCGGCCCAGCGCTCGTAGCCGAGCTTGCCACCGAAGATCAGCTGCAACAGCAACACGAGCGTGAAGGCGGCCATCAGCGCCGCGGTGATGCGTTGGCTCAGCCAGTCGCGCAGGCCGTAGTGCGCACCGACGACGAGGCGTTTGGAGCCGAAATTTTGATTGCTCATCGCCGCCCCTGTCAGTAGATGCCGAACAACCGGGCGCCCAGCAGCACCGTGAGCACCAGGCTGAGCACGAGCGTGGCCTTGGCCGACAGATCGCCCTGCTGCTTGCTGACGCTGTGCGTCGTGTCCATCCACAGGTGGCGCAACCCGGCGATCGCGTGGTGCAGATAGGCCCAGATCAGCGCCAGCACCACCAGCTTGACGAACCAGCCCGGCAGCCAGCCGATGCCGGCGACGAAGGCATTGGTGAATCGCTCGTACGAGATCTCGCTCGTCAGGCTCACGTCGAGCAGCCACACCACGAACGGCAGCAGCAGGAACATCAGCGCACCGCTGATGCGGTGCAGGATCGACACGATGCCGGCCGGCGGCAGGCGATAGGCGACGATCTGCGACACATGGATGTTGCGATAGACCGGGCGTTGTTGGGTGTGTTCTGCCATTGCCTTTGCGTCCCGCGTGTCGGCTTTGAAACTCTCGGAGTTTATTTCATCGCCGCCGGCTGACCCGGGGCTTGCGCCACCGGGGCTCAGCTCAGCTCGTTGCGGTAATGGTGCGCGTCGGTGCGATACAGCCCGCGGCGCAACTCGACCGGCCGTTCGCCGTAGGTGAACGAGCGTCGTTCCACACTCAGCAACGGCGCACCCGGCGGCACCGCGAGCAACGCAGCCGCCGACGCGTCGGCGGCCACCGCGCGGATCTTCTCCTCGGCGCGGATCATGCGTATGCCGAACTCGGCCTCGAACAGCGCGTACATCGGCCCGCGGTAGGTGGACAGGCGTTCGTGCGTCAGGCCTTTGAACGCGCGGCCGGGCAGCCAGATCTCGTCGAGCACGACGGCCTGCTCGCCGTCGAGCAGCAGCCGCCGCACCAGCACCGCGGGATCGCCGGCCTTGATTTCCAGTGCGCGGGCGATGTCGGCCGCCGCTCGCGCGCGCGAGCATTCGAGCAGCCGGCGCTGCAGCGCTCGCGGCCGGTCGTCATCGGGCCGCAGCCGCAGGAAGCGGTACTGCGTGTTCTGCTCGGCATGCGTGGCGACGAAGGTACCCTTGCCCTGCCGGCGCACGAGCAGGTTCTCGGCGGCGAGTTCGTCGATCGCCTTGCGCACGGTGCCCTGGCTGACCTTGAAGCGTGCGGCCAGCTCGAACTCGCTGGGAATCACTTCACCCGGCTTCCACAAGCCCGACTGCAGGTCCTGCGTCAGCAACTCCTTGATCTGGCGATACAAGGGGCTGAAGGCCGGTCCGGACACGTCGCGGGTGGTGGTGGGCGTGGACATGGCCGCGATTGCAGCACAAGCCGCAGACCGACCCGTCACCCCCGCGCAGCCTGACGTCAAACTGACCGCCGCCGCCGAGGGAGAACCCTGAGACTGACCTACACTTCATCATGATGTTCGGACCGCCGCGTGCGGCGCCGAGCCGCTGTTGCCCAGCCCCCTTTTCATCCTGGAGTCCCCCATGAACAAGAAGCCCGTCCGCGTGGCCGTCACCGGTGCCGCCGGCCAGATCGGATATGCCCTGCTCTTCCGCATCGCCTCCGGCGAGATGCTCGGCAAGGATCAGCCGGTGATCCTGCAGCTGCTCGAGATTCCCGACGAGAAGGCGCAGAAGGCGCTCAAGGGCGTGATGATGGAACTCGAGGACTGCGCGTTCCCGCTGCTGGCCGGCATGGAGGCCCACGGCGACCCGATGACGGCCTTCAAGGACACCGACTATGCGCTGCTGGTCGGCTCGATGCCCCGCAAGGCGGGCATGGAGCGCTCGGAACTGCTGTCGATCAACGGCAAGATCTTCATCGGCCAGGGCAAGGCACTCAACGCCGTCGCCAGCCGCAACGTCAAGGTGCTCGTCGTCGGCAATCCGGCCAACACCAACGCCTACATCGCGATGAAGAGCGCGCCGGATCTGCCGCGCAAGAACTTCACCGCGATGCTGCGCCTGGACCACAACCGCGCCGCCAGCCAGGTGGCCGCCAAGACCGGCAAGGCCGTGGCGGCGATCGAGAAGCTGTGCGTCTGGGGCAACCACTCGCCGACGATGTATGCCGACTACCGCTTCGCGACCATCGAGGGCAAGTCGGTGAAGGACATGATCAACGACGCGGCATGGAACAAGGATGTCTTCCTGCCCACGGTGGGCAAGCGCGGCGCGGCGATCATCGAGGCGCGCGGCCTGAGCTCGGCGGCCAGCGCGGCCAATGCGGCCATCGACCACATGCGCGACTGGGCGCTCGGCACCAACGGCAAGTGGGTCACGATGGGCGTGCCCTCCAACGGTGAATACGGCATCCCCAAGGACGTGATGTTCGGCTACCCGGTCACCTGCGCCGGCGGCGAGTACAAGATCATCGAAGGCCTTGCGATCGACGCGTTCAGCCAGGAACGCATCAACCTGACGCTGAAGGAGCTGACCGACGAGCGCGACGGCGTCCAGCACCTGCTGTGACGCAACGCCGGCCGGCAGCCTGAAGGCCCTGCCCGTGCATCCGCGGCTCGTGCTGTTTGCCGACGGGGACATCGCTCCGAGCATCCCGGTCTGCGATCACTATTGCGGCGTCGAGGAGCGCATGCGCAAGAGCCTCGCGCTGCAGCTCCAGATGGGGCCGGTGTTCGACGTCACGCTCGATTGCGAAGACGGTGCACCCGTGGGCGGCGAAGCCGCCCACGTGCGGCTGGTGAGCGAGCTGCTGCTGTCGAGCGAGAACCGCTTCGGCCGCGTCGGTGCCCGCGTGCACCCGTTCGACCATGCGGCCTTCGCCGATGACGTGGACGTGCTCGTCGCGCGCGCCGGCAAGCGGCTGTCGCACCTGATGCTGCCCAAGCCGCGCCATCTGCACGACGTGCAGCGCGCCGTTGCCGCCATCGACGACGTCGCACGCCGACACGACCTTGCGCAGGGACCGCCGGTGCATGTGCTGATCGAAACGCACGGCGCCTTGCGTGACGTGTTCGCGATCGCGGCACTGCCGCGCATCGAATCGATCTCGTTCGGGTTGATGGATTTCGTGTCCGCTCACCGCGGCGCGGTGCCGGCCGCGGCCATGAGCGTGCACGGCCAGTTCGAGCATCCGCTGGTGCGGCGCGCCAAGCTGGAAATCTCCGCGGCCTGCCACACCGCGGCCAAGGTGCCGTCGCATTGCGTGGTGACCGAGTTCAAGCACCCCAAGGCCGTCCAGGCCGCTGCCGAACGGGCGGCTCACGAGTTCGGCTACACGCGCATGTGGAGCATCCACCCGGCGCAGATCCAGCCCATCATCGATGCGTTCGCGCCCACCGTGGCCGAGCTGGACGAGGCGATCGAGATCGTCCACGCCGCGCAGGACGCGCGATGGGCACCGATCCGACACCGCGACGTGCTGCACGATCGGGCGAGCTACCGCTACTACTGGCATGTGATCGAACGTGCGCACCGCACCGGCCAGCCCTTGCCGGCCGAGTCGCAGCGCGCCTGGTTCGGCGTGACCGGTTGAACCCTCTGCGTGCTGGCGTCGCGCGACAGGCACGATCACAATGCGCCGCATGAAGCATCTCGACGTCGGCGCCATGCCGTTCATGCGTGAACTTTGGTTCGGATGGGCCGCTGCGGCAACCTTGACGCTGTCGTGCGCCGCGCTGGCGGCAGATGCCCCGTCCAAGCCGGCGCCCAATAAACCCACCACCAAGTCCGCGACCCAGCCGGCCGCGAATGCGCAGCAACGCGCCGACCGTGCCAAGGGCATGGCGCTGGCCACCGAGACGGTGCAGCGCATCAGCGAAGCGCAGCTGCAGGTGGCCGATCGAGTGCTCACCGGCGACGCGCAGTGCGAATTCGGCCAGCGCGTCAGCGTCGAGCCGGTCGCCGGCCAGCGCGGGCAGTTCCGCGTGAGGCACCTGAAGGCCAGCTACACGATGGTGCCGGAGGAAACGACCACCGGCGCGGTGCGGCTCGAAGACAAGAAGGCCGGCATGGTTTGGCTGCAGATTCCGAGCAAGTCGATGCTGATGAATGCACGCGCCGGCCAGCGCGTCGTCGACGGCTGCATGCACGCAGAACAACGCGCCGCCACCGCGGCGGTCGAAGGCGCCGCCAAGGCCGCAAGCCAGCCCTGAACCGGCGCGCGGCGAGGCGAGGCGGCCGCTCGTCCCTTCCTCGTTGCATTGCGCCTGAAGCAAGCGTGAGAAGTGCCACGCGCTGCAGGCCGCGCGGAATCAATTGGCTACGCCTCGACCCTCGGCCCCCTCGAAGAATCGGTTCACTTTGCCGTCTTCGAAGGAGAACCGAGGCATGTCACACAAGCATCTGATCACCGCTGTGGCCGCGATGGCCGCGCTCTGCGCCAGCCCGCTGGCCGCGACCGCGTCCGACAAGGCCAAGCCCGCCGCAAAGCCTGCTGCAGCATCACTCTCGGCCGAGCAACTCGCCACCGCCGAGCGCGTGCTGGTCGGTCAGTCGCGTTGCGAGTTCGACCAGTCGGTCAACGTCGCGCCGTTGCCCGACCGGAAGGGTCACTTCAATGTCGAGTTCAAGGGCAAGTCGTACACCATGGTGCCCGAGGCCACGACCACGGGTGCCGTGCGGCTCGAGGACAAGAAGGCCGGCATGATGTGGCTGCAGATCGCCAACAAGTCGATGCTGATGAACAGCAAGATCGGCCAGCGCATGGTCGACAACTGCGTGCACCCCAGCCAGCGCGCCTGAGCACCTGAACAGTTCCTTGTTCGCGGCCGATCCGGATCGGCCCGATCGAGACAAAGGCCCCGCTCAATCGGGGCCTTTGTGCGTCAGGCCGGCCGCTTGACGCGTGTCAATGCTATGCTGCGCCGCAGCATTCTCCGCCGGTCCACCGGCCTCCTCAACCCCAACCCTCCAACCTTTCCATGATCAACGTCTTCCTGGCCCTCGTTCCCCTCGGTTTTGCCACTGGCGCCCTCGTCTGGACCATGACCAGCGGGGCCCGCGAACAAGCCCGCTCGGACGCCTGGGCCGAACAGTGGATGCGCGATAACACCTGAGCGTCCTGGACGCCCGGAAATCAGCCCGCCGACCGGCGGGCTTTTGTTTGCGCCGACCCGGCGCCGGCGCATTACGCTGGCGCTGCCGTCGCGACGGCGCAGCGACCCCTGGCCTAAGTCTTATATAAGACTTAGAATCAGGGTGAACCCGAAGTCGTGCCCACCCAACCCGATCCGGCGGGGGCCGGCGCTGCACCGTCCCAGCCAGACCTCAGGAGATTCACGATGCTGCAAGCCTATCGTCAACACGCCGCCGAGCGCGCCGCGCTGGGCATCCCGCCGCTGCCGCTGGATGCCAAGCAGACGGCCGAGCTGATCGAGCTGATCAAGAACCCGCCGAAGGGCGAAGAGGCGTTCCTGCTCGATCTGCTGACGCACCGCGTGCCGCCGGGTGTGGACGATGCGGCCAAGGTGAAGGCCTCGTTCTTCGCCGCGGTGGCGCATGGCGAGCTGAAGGTGGGCCTGGTCTCGCGCGCCAAGGCCACCGAGCTGCTCGGCACCATGGTCGGCGGCTACAACGTGCACCCGCTGATCGAGCTGCTCGACGACAAGGAAGTCGCCGCCACCGCCGCCGACGGCCTGAAGAAGACGCTGTTGATGTTCGACTACTTCAACGACGTGGCCGACAAGGCGAAGGCCGGCAACGCGAAGGCGAAGGAAGTCATGCAGAGCTGGGCCGATGCCGAGTGGTTCACCTCGCGGCCCGAGGTGCAGAAGAAGATCACCGTCACGGTGTTCAAGGTGCCCGGCGAGACCAACACCGATGACCTGTCGCCTGCACCCGATGCGTGGAGCCGCCCCGACATCCCGCTGCACTACCTGGCGATGCTGAAGAACACACGCCCTGGCGCGGCCTTCAAGCCGGAAGAAGAGAGCAAGCGCGGCCCGATCCAGTTCATCGAAGACCTGAAGAAGAAGGGCCACCTGGTGGCCTACGTGGGCGACGTGGTGGGCACCGGCAGCTCGCGCAAGAGCGCCACCAACAGCGCGATCTGGGCCACCGGCCAGGACATTCCGTACGTGCCGAACAAGCGCTTCGGCGGCGTCACGCTGGGCGGCAAGATCGCGCCGATCTTCTTCAACACGCAGGAGGATTCGGGCGCGCTGCCGATCGAGGTCGACGTGTCGGGCCTCGAGATGGGCGATGTGGTCGACATCCTGCCGTATGACGGCAAGATCGTGAAGAACGGCAAGACCGTCGCCGAATTCAAGCTCAAGAGCGACGTGCTGTTCGACGAGGTGCGTGCCGGTGGCCGCATCAACCTGATCATCGGCCGCTCGCTCACCGCGAAGGCGCGCGACTTCCTCGGCCTCAAGGCATCCACCACGTTCCGCCTGCCGCAGCCGCCGGCGGCGTCGAAGGCCGGCTTCACGCTGGCGCAGAAGATGGTGGGGCGCGCCTGCGGCCTGCCCGAGGGCCAGGGTGTGCGCCCAGGCACCTACTGCGAACCCAAGATGACCACCGTGGGCTCGCAGGACACCACGGGCCCGATGACGCGCGACGAGCTGAAGGACCTGGCCTGCCTGGGTTTCAGCGCCGACCTCGTGATGCAGAGCTTCTGCCACACCGCGGCGTATCCGAAGCCGGTGGACGTGAAGACGCACCGCGAACTGCCCGCGTTCATCAGCAACCGCGGCGGCGTGTCGCTACGCCCGGGTGACGGCGTGATCCACAGCTGGCTCAACCGCCTGCTGCTGCCGGATACGGTGGGCACGGGCGGCGACTCGCACACGCGCTTCCCGATCGGCATCAGCTTTCCGGCCGGCTCGGGCCTGGTGGCGTTCGGCGCCGCCACCGGCGTGATGCCGCTCGACATGCCCGAGAGCGTGCTGGTGCGCTTCAAGGGCCAGATGCAGCCCGGTATCACGTTGCGCGACCTGGTGCACGCGATTCCGCTGCAGGCCATCAGGCAGGGCCTGCTCACCGTGGCGAAGGCCGGCAAGAAGAACGCCTTCTCGGGCCGCATCCTCGAGATCGAGGGCCTGCCGAAGCTGAAGGTCGAGCAGGCCTTCGAGTTGAGCGATGCGAGCGCCGAGCGCTCGGCCGCCGGCTGCACGATCAAGCTCGACCAAGAACCGATCATCGAGTACCTGAAGAGCAACGTCGTGCTGATGAAGAACATGATCGCAGACGGCTACCAGGACAAGCGCACGCTCGAACGCCGCATCAAGGCCGTGGAGGCCTGGCTCGCCAAGCCCACGCTGCTCGAGGCCGACAAGAACGCCGAATACGCCGCGGTGATCGAGATCGATCTCAACGAGCTCAAGGAGCCGGTGCTGTGCTGCCCGAACGACCCGGAC
>JAEUPI010000209.1 GCA_016790175.1 Burkholderiaceae bacterium
GCTACGAACCAAGGGGTCGTGGGTTCGAATCCTGCCAGCCGCGCCAGTTGAAACGAGGGGCCGCCATTGCGCGGCCCCTCGGCCTTTCCAGGGCCCCGCGAGTGCGGGGGTGGCGCCCAGGAGCGAATTAGCGATCGCCTAACGGTCGCCGCGAAGACTGGTCTCGTCGCAAACACGTTCGAGGGAACACGATGAGACTCATTCGACGCCTCCTGGCCGGTGCCGCCGTCGGCCTGCTTGCCGGTGCCACGGCCGCTGCGCCGGTGGACTATCTGGCCGGCGCCAGTGCCCAGACCGATGACGGTTTCGTCGTCAGTTTCGCTCAGCAGTTCTCAGCCGCGCAGAGTAGCGCCTACACGAGCCCGACGACCACGGAGATCGCTCACAGTTCGGCGAGCCTGGCGGGTGGATCGCTGCACTTGAGCACGACCAACATCGCCAATGGGTCCAACCAGGGTCAGGTAGCGGTGGCCACTGCGTTCGTCGGCGACAGCTTCACCCATACCGCGGGCCTCGATCCGTTCACGTGGACGAGCGCCACGCATGCGACCTTCAACATCCAGCTCGACGGCGCCACCGCGTTGAATCCGGGCCCAGGCGAGGTGTTCAATCTGGGCTACGTGGCGCTCATCATCTATCAGCCGGGCACGCTGAGCGATGTGGTGCCGTTCTGCGATTCCACGGTCACCCAGGCATTCTTCTGGTCGGTGGGACCCCAGGCTCGAGCCACCAACCCCTGCGGCGGCTCCTTCCTCGGCAACATCGAAGGAACGGTGGATCAGCTGTTGTCGGTGACGTTCACGCCGGGCGGCGACTTCGACTTCGCGTTCGGCATGCGCGTGGGTGGGGCCTTCAACGCGAACTTGTCGGCGCCGGCTTTCGGGACCTGGTTCAACGACTTCGCGAACACCGCCACGCTGAGCTATCAGGCGCCTGTCGGGGCGACGGTGATATCCAGCTCCGGGGTCTTTCCGGGCACGACCGCGGCCCAGGTGCCGGAACCCGGCACGCTGGCGCTCGTGGGTGCCGCGGCGTTCGGGTTCGTCGGCTGGCGCCGGCCCGCAAGACGAGGGCAGCAAGGTGCCATCGCCTGAGCCGATCGCCAACTGACGCAGGTGCGGCTAAGGCTGCATCAGCGCCCGCACATGCGCTGCCGAGGCCGAGGCCAGCGCCTGCAGGCTGTAGCCGCCTTCGAGCACCGATACCACACGGCCCTTCGCGCTTGCGTCGGCGGCAGCCATCAACTCGCGCGTGATCCAGTGATAGTCGTCATCGGTGAACGCGAGGCCGCCCAGCGGATCGAGTTCGTGGGCGTCGAAGCCGGCCGAGATGATCAGCAGTTCCGGCGCGAAGCGTCGCAGTGCCGGCAGCAACACGTCGGCCATGCGCTCGCGAAAGACGGCCGAGTCGGTATTTCGCGGCAACGGCACGTTCACGATGTTGCCCGCCACGCCGTTCTCGCGCGCGGCGCCGGTGCCGGGGTAGAAGGGATATTGGTGGCACGAGCCGTAGAACAGATCGGGGTCGTGCCAGAACGAATGCTGCGTGCCGTTGCCGTGGTGCACGTCGAAGTCGACCACGGCCACGCGCGTGACGCCGTGGGCCTCGCGCGCATGGAGCGCGGCGATGGCGGCCTGGTTGAAGACGCAGAAGCCCATCGCGCGATCCGCCTCGGCATGATGGCCGCAAGGCCGGGTGGCGCAGAAGGCATTGCGGGCCCTGTCGGCCATCACTTCGTCCACCGCGTCGCAGGCGGCACCCACGCAGCGCATCACCGCGTTCCAGGTGCCCGGCGACATCACGGTGTCGCCGGCGTCAAGCGCATAGGTGCCGCGGCGCGGCCGGACGTCGCGCACGTTCTGCACATAGCCCTCGTCATGCACCCGCAGCACCTGGTCCATGGTGCCCAGCGGTGCCTCGCGCCATGACACGGCGCCGAATTCGGGTGCACGCAGCGCGCCCAGCACCGCGTGCAGACGTTGCGGCGATTCCGGGTGGTGCTCGCCCGGCTCGTGGGCGAAGCAGTCGTCATGCGTGTACACGAGCGTGGACATGGCCGTTCGCCTCCCTCGGTGGCGTCAGTCGACGATGAAGTTGCCGGCCTGGAACACCACCGGCGGCGCGGCGGGATCGAAGCTCACGCCCGCGGGGTCGCGCCCCTCGCGCAGCGCGGCCAATTGCGCCTCGAGCAGGCGGCGCAGCATCACGATGCCCTTGTCCGACGTGGCGAGGTGCTCCTCGGAATGCTTGGCGATCACGCCCTGGCTCACCATGGCCTCCACGTCGTTCGGGTGGTCGCGGTGCTCGGCCTCGGTCATCTCCTCCCACAGCTTGCCGTTCATGCGCGTGCGCATGCGCTTGAGCTCACCGGCCTCGCGCACGCGGCCCACTACATAGATGCGGAACGAGGTGTCGTCGATCGGCAGCACCCAGCCCAGCGACTCCACCCGTCCGCCCTTGCCGAGCTTGGGGTTCGGGATCACGCGCAGCGTGGGCAGCCCCGCCTCGCTGATGCGGTGCAGCGTCTTGCCGTCGGGCAGCGGGCGGCGCGAGATCGTGCGCACGCCGTGGGCGTGCGTCTCCCAGCGCACCTCGGGCATCACCGCCATCTCCTTCACGAACTGCGTGCCGCTGAAGCTCGAATGCAGGATCACCACGTGGAACGGGTCGACCAGGTTCTCGTAGTGCTGCAGCCAGTTGCACGGAACGATCTGCGGCCCGCCACCGCCGATGCTGGAGTCGTCGGCCTCGATGAACTCGCCTTCGTCCATCACGTCGAGGCATTCGTAGCGCGGCAGCCCCGGCTTCTTCTCCGGCGGGCCCATGTAGGCCCAGATCAGGCCGTAGAGCTCCTGCAGCGGATACCAGGGCTGGCGCCGCTTGTCGCGCGCACGGCCGCCCTCGGGCTCGCACGGCTGTTCGAGGCAATGGCCCTGCACGTCGAACAACCAGCCGTGGTAGCAGCAGCGAATGCCGCGCTCCTCGACCTTGCCGTAGTAGAGCGACGTGCCGCGGTGCGTGCAATGCGGATACACCAGGCCAGGACGGCCCGCGCCGTCGCGAAACAGGATCAGGTCTTCGCCCAGCACGCGCAGCTTGCGCGGCGTGGTGGTCGCGTCGGCCACGAGGCCGATCGGATGCCAGTAGCGCCGCAGCAGCTCGCCCATCGGTGTGCCCGGGCCCACTTCGGCAAGCTCCGCGCGGTAGGTCGGCGCCGGGCGGCCATAGGCCGTGCCGGTGTCGGGCTGGATCGGGATCACGCGGTCGTTCACGGGCGGCTCCTGTTCACTGCGCAGTGACGCCGGCGGCCTTGATCAGCTCGGCCGTGCGCGGGTAGTCGGCGTTGTAGCGCTCGACAAATTGCGCCGGCGTGTTGCCCAGCGGCTCGAAGCCGAACGCCGTGAGGCGCTGCGCGATGTCGGGCATCGCGGTGATCTCGCGCAACGCGGCCACCCAGGCGGCCTGGATGTCGTCGGGCAACTTCGCCGGCGCGTACACGCCGATCCAGCTGTCGACGTCGAAGCCCGGCCAGCCCTGC
>JAEUPI010000234.1 GCA_016790175.1 Burkholderiaceae bacterium
CTCGGCCCCAACGGTCTGTGGCGCTACACGCCGTTCACGCCATTGGCCAACGCCACCGGTGCGCCGGCGATCTCGCTGCCGGTGGGCCTCTCGACCGCGGGCCTGCCGATCGGCGCCATGCTCGCGGCACCGCTGGGCGGCGACGCGCTGCTGTTGCGAGTGGCCGCGCAATGGGAGGCCGCCACACCGCAGCGACGCACCATCGCGCCGCTGCTGAAGAGCTGAGCCATGGCCACCGACGCCATCACCGACCTCGACGCCTTGTCGCTCTCGCGCGCGATCCACGCGCGCAAGCTGTCCTGCGTCGAGGTGATGCGCGCCTATCTCGCGCGCATCCATCGCTTGAACCCGCACTTCACCGCGATCGTGAGCCTTGCCGGCGACGACACGTTGCTCGCGCAGGCGGCCGAGCGCGACGCCGAGCTGGCGCGCGGCGCCAGCCGCGGCTGGATGCATGGCCTGCCGCAGGCGATCAAGGACGCGAGCCCCGCCTCGGGATTCCCGAACACCTTCGGCAGCCCGCTGATGAAGGACGCGATCGCGCGCACCGACTCGATCATGGTCGAGCGCATGAAGGCGGCCGGCTGCATCGTCATCGGCAAGACCAACATGCCGGAGTTCGGCCTCGGATCGCACACCTACAACGACGTGTACGGCACCACTGGCAACGCGTGGGACGTGTCGGTCAGCGCCGGCGGCTCCAGCGGCGGCGCCGCGGTGGCGCTCGCGCAGCGGCTGCTGCCGGTGGCCGACGGCTCCGACTTCATGGGCAGCCTGCGCAACCCGGCCGGTTGGAACCATGTGTTCGGCCTGCGCCCCAGCCAGGGCCGTGTACCGTATGGCCCGGTGCGCGATGTCTGGGTGCGCCAGCTCGCCACCGAAGGCCCGATGGGACGCACGGTGCGCGACGTGGCGCAGCTGCTGTCGACGCAGGCCGGCTACGACCCGCGCGCGCCGCTGTCGCTCGCTCAGGGACCCAAGGATTTCGTGCCCGCGTCGGAGGCGTCGGTGCGCGGCAAACGCATTGCGTGGCTCGCCGATCTGGGCGGTCACCTGGCCACCGAGGCCGGCGTGCTCGACACCTGTGCGCAGGCCCTGCAGCACATGGAGCGCGGCGGCGCAATCGTCGAGACCCTCGATTCGATCGGCATCGACCTCGAGCGCGTCTGGCAGGCCTGGCTGCTGTGGCGCCGTGCGCTGGTGGCGCCGAACGTCGGCGCGGTGATGCACCTGCCCGACGCGCGTGCGCAGATCAAGCCCGAAGCGCTATGGGAGTTCGACCAGGCCCAGGTGCTGAGCGCGAGCGACTTCATGCACGCGAGCGAGATGCGCACGCGGCTGCATGCGGCGCTGCTGCTGCTCTTCGATCGCTTCGACGCGCTCGCGTTGCCGGTGGCGCAGGTGTGGCCCTTCCCGGTCGAACAGCATTGGCCGAAGGCGATCGCGGGACGCGCGATGGATACCTATCACCGCTGGATGGAGACGACGCTGTATGCCACGTTCGCCGGCTTGCCGGCGATCAGCGTGCCCGCCGGCTTTCATGCCAATGGCCGTTGGCCGATGGGCGTGCAGCTGATCGGCCGGCCGATCGGCGATGCCGCGCTGCTGGAGCTGGCCGCGGGCTACGAGGCGCTGATCGGCGATTTGCTGACCCGGCGGCCGCCCGAGCCCACACTCAGCTGAGCGACCAGAGCCCGGCGTCTTCGCGTGCGCGGCCGTCGGCACGCAGTTTCAGCAAATGCGCACGCAGCGAGCGTGCCGCCATCGCGTGCAGCGGCTTCGGCACCTCCTGGTATACGGTCGCGAGCAGCGCATCGACATCGGCCCGCCCCGACTCGCGCAAGGCATCCACCACCTTGGCTTCGCGCTGAAGCCGGTGCGCCACGGTGCGGCGCACCACATCATGCGGCCGGTCGATCAGGAAGCCATGGCCAGGCGCGAGCCATTCGAGGTCGAGCGCGAGCAGCGCGTTCAGCGCGTCAAGATAGGCCTGCATGTCGCCGTCGGGCGGATTGATCACCACCGTGGAGCCCTGCATCAGATGGTCGCCGGTGAAGAGCAGCCGTTCCTGCTCGAGCAGGTAGCACAGGTGGTTCGAGGCATGCCCCGGCGTATGCACCACGCGCAGCGCACAGTCGAGTCCGAGCGACACCCCATCGCCGTGCGACAGCACATGGTCAGGCTTGAACGTGCCGTCCTGCCACTCCGGATGGTCGGCCACACGGCCGAAGAGCGGCGCTCCGGTGGCCTCGCGGATCGCCTGCGCGGCGGGTGAGTGATCCTTGTGCGTGTGGGTCACGAGGATGCGCGTGATGCGCCCCGGTGCGTGATCGAGCAGTGCGCGCACATGCGCGTCATCGTCGGGGCCGGGATCGATCAGCGTGCAGTCGCTGCGTCCGGGATCGTGCACGAAGTAGGCGTTGGTGCCGGGGCCGGTCATCATGCTGCCGTTGTCGGCCGTTACGCGCACGATGCGCGGCGACAGGCGCACCGCGCGGCCCGGCACGAGCTCGAAGCTCACATCGCCACGCCCTTCGGGGTCGAGGCGGCCGATCTCGGCATAGGCCCACTCGCCGGGCAGCACCGGCCGCGGCCCTTTGGCGCCGGTGCCCAGGCGCGGCATCATGCAGGGCACGTCGCGCGGGACGCTCGCCGCGGCCAGCGCTTCGGCCACGGTGTTGTAGGTGGCGAGCGTCTTCAGCGTCTCGCGGGTCACCGGCAACAGCTTGAGCGCACGGCCCGGCGCAATGGCCTCGGCCGGTGTCAACCACATCAACTCGGCGGTCTCGGTCTCGTCGGCGATCGCGGTCTGCCCCGTGGGCGCTTCGGCGACGAAGAAGCGGGTGTCGAACCGCTTGGGCCGCCCCGGCGGCGTGAGCCAGTGGCTGAAGTAGTGCACTGCGTCGGTCGCCAGCGTCAGGCCCCATTCCGCGCACAGGCTCGTCAGGTCGGACTCGCCGGCATGCAGGCGGTGGCGGCGATCGCGCAATGTCGCCGGGTCCTGCGCCGACAGGTCGGCCCAGCGGCCGGCCGCGTCCACCGCCAGCAGCAGCCCGGCCTCCTCGAAGCACTCGCGGATCGCGGCCACCCAGTAGTCGAGCCCGCCTTCGTGCAGACCGAGCCGCGCGCTCGCTGTGGCATCGTCGAGGCCGCGGCACAGCGCGTGGCGGCCACGGTCGTGGTCGTCGAGCAGGCCACCGGGAAACACCGCCGCGCCGCTCTGGTGATGGTCGCTCGCGCGCTCGGCGCGGCGCAGCATCAACACCTCGAGGCCACGCGGACTGTCGCGCAGCACGATCACCGACGCGGCCAGGCGCGGCGCGGGGTTGTGGTGCGGCTTGGGGTCACTCATCGCGCGGCAGCCTGAAGCAAGGCGCCGGCGTCGCACAGCGCGGCGATCTCCCCGGACGAGAAGCCGGCTTCGGCGAGCACCGACTCGCTGTGCTCACCGATACGCGGTGCAGGCCGAGGCTGCTCAGCGGTCGTGCGCGAGAAGCGTGGCGCCGGCGCAGCCTGCGTGACGCCGCCGACCTCGACGAAGCCGGCGCGTGCACGCGCGTGCGCATGGCGCGGCGCCTCCGTGAGCGACAGCACCGGCGCCACGCAGGCGTCGGTGCCTTCGAGCAACGCCGCCCATTCGTCGCGCGTGCGTGTGGCGAAGATCGCGGCAATGGCCGCGCGCATCTCGGGCCAGAGCTTCGCGTCGTACTGGCGTTTCACGAACCGATCAGGCAGGCCGATGCGCTGCGCGAACTCGGCGAAGAACTTCGGCTCGAGGGCGCCCAGCGCCACGTGGCGTCCATCGGACGCGGTGTAGGTGTCGTAGAACGGCGCGCCGCCGTCGAGCAGGTTGGCGCCGCGCTCGCTGTCGTTCCAGCGCCCGGCGGCCATCAAGCCGTGGAAGATCGAGAGCAGCGACGCCGCACCGTCGACCATCGCCGCATCGACCACCTGGCCGCGGCCGGAGCGCTGGCGCTCGAACAGCGCGGCCATCAGTCCGAACGCCAGGTACAGCGCACCGCCACCGTAGTCGCCCACCAGGTTCAGCGGCGGCACCGGCTTGCCCTCGGAAGGCCCGATCGCATGCAGTGCGCCGGTGAGCGCGATGTAGTTGATGTCGTGCCCCGCGGCCTGCGACAGCGGGCCCGATTGGCCGAAGCCCGTCATGCGGCCGTACACCAGGCCGGGATTGCGCGCCGAACAATCGTCGGGCCCGAGGCCGAGCCGCTCGGCCACGCCGGGCCGCCAGCCTTCGATCAGGATGTCGGCGCGCGTGATCAGGCGCAGCGCCGCCTCTCGGCCTTCCGGGCGCTTGAGATCCAGCGCCACCGAACGGCGGCCGCGGCCGGTGACGTCGACACTCGGGTCGGTGGGCACGCCCAGGCCGCTCGGCTCGGTGCGATCGATCCGGATCACATCCGCGCCCAGGTCGGCCAGCAGCATCGCGCACATCGGCCCCGGGCCGATGCTCGCCAGCTCGATCACGCGCAACCCCGTCAATGGCCCCATCGCGGACACACCTTGTGAAGCGTCAAGGCCACAGTGTGCCGCAGGTCCGAATCGTCTATCCGTGCTCCTGCAGCCGGCGGGCGCGCTCGAGCAGCTTGTCGAGCGCGCTGCCCAGCGCGGCGCGTTCGCCATCGTCCAGGCTTTCGAGCAGATAGGCCTCGCGCGCCTGTGCCATCGGCACGATCTTGCGATACAGCGCACGGCCGGCCGGTTTCAGGCGCACGATCAGGTTGCGCCGGTCGGCCTCGTCGGGCGTGCGCTCGATCAGGCCGTCGCGCTCCATGCGCGTCAGCGCGCGGCTGACCTGCATCTTGTCGAGCGTGGTCAGGGCGCCGAGCTCGGTGCCCGTGATGTCGTCGCGCGCGGCCAGCGCCGCCAGGATGCGCCACTCGTCGCGCGTGAGGTTGAAGCGCTCGGCATACACCGCGGCCAACGAGCGGCTGACGGCCTCGGACACGACGGCCAGCCGATAGGGCATGAAGGCTTGCAGGTTCATCGGGCGATTCAGCGAGGGCAGCCTCAATGGTAACGAATCATACGATCTAACGGACCCGCGTTTTACCTGTTGACATCGACCAATTGGTAACGTATGTTATCGATATCGACCGAGGAGACCCCATGAAGATCGACCGCATCCATCATGTCGCCTACCGCTGCCGCGATGCCAAGCAGACGGTGGAGTGGTACCGCAAGTACCTCGGCATGGATTTCGTGCTCGCCATCGCGGAGGACCAGGTGCCCTCCACCCATGAGCCGGACCCGTACATGCACCTGTTCATGGACGCCGGCGGCGGCAACATCCTGGCCTTCTTCGAACTGCCCAACTCGCCGGCCATGGACCGCGACCGCAACACGCCGGAATGGGTGCAGCACATCGCGTTCAAGGTCGGCAGCGTGAAGGATCTCGAGGAGACCAAGGCTCGGCTCGAGGCCGACGGCATTCCGGTGGTCGGCATCACCGACCACACGATCTTCAAGTCGATCTACTTCTTCGACCCCAACGGCCACCGGCTGGAGCTCGCCGCCGACACCGCCACAGCGGACATGCAGCGCAAGCTCGACGACGTGAAGTGGGCGATGCTGGAGGAGTGGAGCCGCACCAAGCGCGCACCCAAGCATGCAGCCTGGATGCACGAGAAGGAATTTGCCTCGCATTGATGGCGGCGACATGCAGAAGACGTATTCGTATCCCCAGTTCCCGTACCGCCAGAGCGACGAGCAGAAGTCGGGTCGGCCCTCGCGCCACGCCGTGGTGGTGATCGGCGCCGGCCCGATCGGCATGACGATGGCGCTGGACCTTGCCGCGCGCGGCGTGAAGTGTGTGGTGCTGGACGACAACAACACGGTGAGCATCGGCTCGCGCGCGGTGTGCTATGCGAAGCGGCCGCTGGAGATCTGGAACCGGCTGGGTGTGGCCGGCCCGATGGTCGAGCGCGGCGTGAGCTGGAAGGTCGGCAAGGTCTTCTTCCGCAACGACCTCGCCTACACCTTCGACTTGCTCCCGGAGCCGCACCACCAGATGCCGGCCATGATCAACCTGCAGCAGTACTACCTGGAGGAGACGCTGGTCGAGGCCTGCGTGCGGCATCCGCTGGTGGACCTGCGCTGGAAGCACAAGCTGCTGAGCCTGACGCAGGACGAGCAGGGCGCGCAGCTGAGCGTCGAGACACCGGACGGCATCTTCCGCATGGAGACCGACTGGGTGATTGCCTGCGACGGCGCCAACAGCGACACACGACGTCTGCTGGGTGTCGAGTTCACCGGCCAGTTCTTCCAGGACCGCTTCCTGATCGCCGACGTGGTGATGCAGGCCGACTTCCCTACCGAGCGCTGGTTCTGGTTCGACCCGCCGTTCCATCCGAACCAGTCGGTGCTGCTCCACAAGCAGGCCGACAACGTCTGGCGCATCGATTTCCAGCTCGGCTGGGACGCCGACCCGGAGACCGAGAAGAAGCCCGAGCGCGTGATCCCGCGCATCCAGGCCATGCTCGGCCCTGATGCGAAGTTCGAGCTCGAATGGGTGTCGGTCTACCAGTTCGCGTGTCGGCGGATGAAGGACTTTCGTGTCGGCCGTGTGCTGTTTGCCGGCGACGCGGCGCACCAGGTGTCGCCCTTCGGTGCGCGCGGCGCGAACACCGGCGTGCAGGACGTCGACAACCTGGCCTGGAAAATGGCCCTCGTGCAGAGTGGCCAGGCGTCGGCGGCGCTGCTCGACAGCTACCACGAGGAGCGCGCGTTCGCCGCCGACGACAACCTGCTGAACTCCACGCGCTCCACCGACTTCATCACGCCCAAGAGCAAGGGCAGCCGACGTTTCCGCGACGCGGTGCTCGAACTCGCGAAGACCGAACCCTTCGCACGGCCGCTGGTCAACAGCGGGAGGCTGTCGACACCGACGCCCTATCTGCGCTCGTCGCTGAACACGCCGGACGCGGCGGCGTTCAAGGGTCGCATGGCGCCCGGTACCAACTGCGCCGACGCACCGATCACGAAGAACGGAGCCGCCACCTGGCTGCTGCCGCAGTTGGGTGACGGCTTCACGCTGCTCGCCTTCGGCGACCCGGGCGTCGCGTCGCTGCGCGTGGGCGACGTGCCGGTGCGCGTGCTGCGCGTGGGCACCGATGTCGTCGACGCACAGGGCGTGCTCGCCGAGCGCTACGACGGTCAGAGCGGTACCTGCTACCTGATTCGCCCCGATCAACATGTGGCGGCGCGCTGGCGCCGTTTCGACCCCGCGAAGGTCGAGGCCGCGCTGCGCCGCTGCCTTGCGTTGCACTGATGTCCTGGAGCGCCGCACCATGCCGCTGATCCGCACACCCAACGTCCCCGACCCCGACGGCTTCTACGAGGAGCTGATCAATGCCCAGCGCGAGCTGACCGACGAGCAGGTCGAGCTGATGAACGCCAAGCTGATCCTGGTGCTCGCCAACCAAGTGGGCGACCGTGCCACACTCTCCGAAGCGCTCTCTCTTGCCCGGCCCCGCAGCTGAAGGACACCGACCCGATGAGTACCAAGCAGTTCGCCTCGCACGCCGACCTGGACGAGAAGAAGGTCTCGTTCTCCAGGCTTTCCGAACATGCCTACGCCTACACGGCCGAGGGCGATCCCAACACCGGCATCGTGGTCGGCGACGACGCGGTGATG
>JAEUPI010000025.1 GCA_016790175.1 Burkholderiaceae bacterium
GGCTCAGCCCGCCGCCGCCACCAGCGTGCGCGTGTAGTCCTCGCGCGGTCGGTCGAGCACCTCGGCCACGGGGCCGGATTCGACGATCGCGCCGTCTTTCATGACCACCACGTCGTGGGCCATCGCGCGAATCACGTCCACGTCGTGCGTGATCAGCAGATAGCTCAGGCCGCGCTCGCGCTGCAGCCGCTGCAGCAGGCCCAGCACCTGCTTCTGGATGGTGACGTCGAGCGCGCTGGTGGGCTCGTCGAGCACCAGCAGCTGCGGCTGCACGATCAGCGCGCGGGCAACCGCCAGCCGCTGCCGCTGGCCGCCCGAGAACTCGTGCGGGTAACGCTCGAGCAGGCCGGGGATCTGGCTGTCGACGAGCCCCACGTCGGCCAGCGCGGCGACCGTGCGCGCGCGGCGCGCGGCCTCGTCGAGCCCGGGTTCGTGCACCCGCAGGCCTTCGCCGACGATCTCCTCGACCGTCATGCGCGGCGAGAGCGACGAGAACGGATCCTGGAACACCACCTGCACCAGACGGCGGATCGGCTTGTTGGCGGCCGCGTCGCGGCTCCAGCGCCGGCCCACGACGTCGAGCTCGCCCTGGTGGCCGATCAAGCCGAGCGCCGCCATCGCCAGCGTGGACTTGCCCGAGCCCGATTCGCCCACCACACCCAGCGTGCGGCCGGGCGCGATGGTGAAGCCGGCGTTGTCGACGGCGACGAAACGGCCGCTGCGAAACCAGCCCTTGAAGCCGGCCAGTCGCGTGGGATAGGTCACCTGCAGGCCGCTCGCGCGCAGCACCGGCTCGCCGGCAGCGGGCTGCTCGACCACGTCGCGCTTGGGCCGGCTGTCGATCAGCTTGCGCGTATAGGCATGTCGCGGGTTCGCGAATATCTCGCTCACGGGGCCTTGTTCGACGAGGTGGCCCTGCTCCATCACCGCCACGCGGTCGGCGAAGCGGCGCACCAGGTTCAGGTCGTGCGTGATCAGCAGCAGCGCCATGCCGCTGCGCCGTTGCGCGTCGGCCAGCAGATCGAGGATCTGGCCGCGCAACGTGACGTCGAGCGCGGTGGTCGGCTCGTCGGCGAGCAGCAGGCGCGGCCGGCCGGCCAGCGCCATGGCGATCATCGCGCGCTGCCGCTGGCCGCCCGAGAGCTGGTGCGGATACGCCTCGGCGCGACGCTCCGGCTCGGGGATGCCGGTGGCACGCAGCGCCTCGATCGCGCCGCTCCAGGCCTCGCGGTCGGGCAGGCCCTGCTTGATCTGCAGCACCTCGGCGATCTGGTCGCCCACCGTGTACAGCGGGTTCAGCGCCGTCATCGGCTCCTGGAAGATCATCGCGATCTCGCGGCCGCGGACGGCGAGCAGATCGCGCTCCGGCAGCTGCAGCAGGTCGCGCGCGGGAGCTTCGCCCTCGCCGGCAAACAAGGCCGAGCCGCTGACCGTGGCGCCCTGCGCCAGCTTGAGCAGGCTGAGCGCGCTCACCGTCTTGCCCGAGCCCGATTCGCCCACCAGCGCGAGCTTCTCGCCCGGCGCGACCCTGAACGAGATGTCGTGCACCACTGCCTTGCCGTCGAAGGCGACACGCAGGTTCTGCACTTCGAGCAACGGGTTCATGTGTCGGCTTTGCGGGGATCGAGTGCGTCGCGCAGCGCATCGCCCATGAAGGTGAGCAGCAGCAACGTGATCACGAGCGCGGCAAAGGTTTCGATCGAGATCCACCAGGCGTCGAGGTTCTCCTTGCCCTGGCTGAGCAGTTCGCCGATCGAGGGCGTGCCCGGCGGCACGCCGAGGCCGAGGAAGTCGAGCGACGTGAGCGCCAGGATCGCCGCGCTCATGCGAAACGGCAGGAACGTGACCACCGGCGTCAGGCTGTTGGGCAGGATGTGGCGCCACATGATGCGGCCGTTGTCGACGCCGAGAGCGCGCGCGGCCTTCACGTAGTCCATCTGCCGGTTGCGCAGGAACTCGGCGCGCACGTAGTCCGACAGGCCCATCCAGCCGAACAGGCTCAACAGCAGCAGCAGCAGCGCGACGCTGGGCGCGAAGATGGCGCTGAAGATGATCAGCAGGTACAACTCGGGCATCGACGACCAGATCTCGATAACGCGCTGGAAGGCCAGGTCGGTGCGGCCGCCGAAGTAGCCCTGGATCGCGCCGGTGATCACGCCGATGACCACGCCGACGGCCATCAGCGCCAGGCCGAACAGCACGCTCAGCCGGAAGCCGTAGATCAGCTGCGCCAGCATGTCGCGGCCGCGCTCGTCGGTGCCGAGCCAGTTGTCGCTCGAGGGTGGGCTGGGAAACGGCAGCTTCGATTCGTAGGCGATGGTGCGCGAGCCGTAGGTGTTGAGCGTGTAGATCGCCCAGTTGCCGCCCGTGGTGATGCGTTCGCGCACATAGGGGTCGAGGTAGTCGGCCGGGCTTTCGAAATCGCCGCCGAAGGTCTTCTCGGAATAGTCGTGCAGCATCGGCACGTAGAACTCGCCCTGGTAGCGCACCAGCAGCGGCTTGTCGTTGGAGATCAACTCGGCGAACAGGCTGATCGCCACCAGCGCGCAGAAGACCACCAGGCTCACGAAGCCGAGCCGGTTGCGGCGAAAGCGCCGCCAGGCGCGCGCGGCCGGGCTCTGCGACGCACGCCGCACGGCGGCCGGCGCAGCGGCGGCGACGGCCTCAGTCGAACTTGACACGGGGGTCGGCCCAGACATAACTCAGGTCGCTGATCAGCTTGGTGACGAGCCCGATCAGCGTGAAGACATAAAGGGAGCCGAGCACCACCGGATAGTCGCGCCGGATGATGCTCTCGTAGCTCAGCAGTCCCAAACCATCGAGCGAGAACAGCGTTTCGATCAGCAGTGCGCCGGTGAAGAAGGCGCCGATGAAGGCCGCCGGAAAGCCGGTGAGGATGGGGATCAGCGCGTTGCGGAACACATGCTTCCACAACACGCGGCCTTCGCTCAGGCCCTTGGCGCGTGCCGTCAGCACGTATTGCTTGCGGATCTCTTCGAGGAACGAGTTCTTCGTCAGCATCGTCGTGACCGCGAAGCTGCCGAGCACCATCGCGGTCACCGGCAGCGCGATGTGCCACAGGTAGTCGACGATGCGAGCGGGCCAGGACAGCTCGTCCCAGTTCACCGAGGTCAGGCCGCGCAGCGGAAACCAGTTGAGCTGCCCGCCGAACACGACGAGCAGCACGAGGCCGAGCACGAAGCTCGGTATCGCGTAGCCGACCAGCACGATCACCGTGCTCACGACGTCGAAACGCGAGCCGGCGCGCACCGCCTTGGCCACACCGAGCGGCACCGCGATCAGGTAGCTGATGATGAATGTCCACAACCCGAGGCTGATCGACACGGGCAGCTTCTCGACGATCAGCTGACTCACCGGCTTGTTCTGGAAGAAGCTGCGCCCGAGATCGAATCGGGCGTACTGGCCGAGCATCTGGACAAAGCGCTCGGTGGGCGGCTTGTCGAAGCCGTAGAGCTTCTTGATCTGCTCGATGCGTTTGGGGTCCACGCCCTGTCCACCTCGGTAGGCTGACGTGTCGCCGCGGCCTTCAACCCGCCGGGCCTCGGCGAGGTACTGTTCCACCGGTCCGCCGGGCACGAACTGCGTGACCACGAACGTCACCAGCAGCACGCCCAGCAGAGTGGGCAGCATCAGCAGCAGGCGTTTGACGATGTAGGCGAACACCGGGGCCTCACTTCGTGGTCTTCGGCGGTTGGCGGGCCCACCAGGTGGTCATGAACCAGGTCATGTACGGAATGCTCTCCGGCGGATACGGTGGCACCACCTCGGGCCGCGCCAACAGCCACTCGCTGTGGGCGATGCGCCGGCCACGCTGCGTCCAGGCCGGGATCAGGTAGTGGCCGTGGGCGATCACGCGATCGAGCGCGCGGCAGGCGGACAGGTAATCGTCGCGGGTGTCGGCGCTGGTGAGCTTGACCAGCAGTGCGTCGATCACCGGACTCTTGATGCCCGCGTAGTTGCCAGTGCCGGGCACGTCGGCGGCCTTGCTGCCGAACAGGTCGACGTAGTCGGCGCCGGGAAAGTTCGTGCCCGGGAAGCTAATGGACACCATGTCGAAGGTGTTCGCTTCGAGCCGCTGCTGCCACAGCGCGAAGTCGACGATGCGCACCTGGAAGTCGATGCCGAGCTTGGCCAGCGCACGCTTCCAGGCTGCGGTGGTGGTCACGCCGCTGGCCTCGCTGCTGTCGAGAAACTCGATCACATACGGCTCGCCGGCGGCGTTGCGCAGCGCGCCGTCGCGTACCGTCCAGCCCGCCTCAGCGAGCAGGACCTGCGCTCGGCGCAGGTTGTCGCGCAGTGTCTTGCCCTGGTCGGTGCGCGGCGGCACGGCCATCGTGCCGAACGCTTCCGGAGGCAGGCTCGCCCGGTGCGGCTCCATCAACGCCAACTCGGCGGGCGTGGGCATGCCGTTGGCCTCGCAGTCGGTGTTGCCGAAGACGCCTTTCACGCGCACATAACTGCCGCGGAACAGGTGTACGTTCATCCACTCGTAGTCCATCGCCAGTTCGAGCGCCATGCGCACGCGCCGGTCCTGGTACTTGGGCAGCCGCAGGTTGGGCACGTAGCTGTAGAAGCCGTCGGGCAGCTTGTGCTGGAAGACGGTCTTGGCGAGTTCGCCGCTTGTGATGCGCGTGCCGGTCAGGCGACGCGACCAGGCACCCGCCGAGAAGAACTGCATCAGATCGAACTCCCCGGCCTTCAGCGCCTCGAGCTGTGCGGTGTTGTCCTTGTAGATCTTGACGGTGATGCGGTCGAAGTTGTTCATGCCGCGGCGGATCGGCAGCTTGGCGCCCCAGTAGTCCGGGTCTCGTACGTAAGTCACGTCCTTGCCGAAGCGCACCGGGCCAATCTTGTAGGGGCCGGTGCCGATCGGCGTGTCCATCACCACCTGATCGAAGGGCTTGGGCTTGCCGCCTTCCATGCCCCACTTGGGCGAGAACACCGGGATGCCGCCCACCACCAGCGGCAGCTGGCGGTCGCGCTTCTTGAAGCGAAAGCGCACCGTGCGTTCGTCGATCACGTCGCAGCCGGCGACGTCGGCGAACAATGCCGCGTACGAGGGATGCGCCTGCGGCGAGATCAGAGTCTCGAAGCTGTGCTTCACGTCGGCGGCGCGTACCGCATCGCCGTTGTGAAAGCGCGCCTCGGCCCGGATGCGGAAGGTGGCCGACATCAGGTCGGGCGCGACCTCCACATCCTCGGCGAGCAGCCCATAGCCGACGCCGATCTCGTCCATCGGTTCGGTGAGCAGGCCTTCGAACAGCATGTTCGGCAACAGCGACGGCGCGTTGCCGCGCAGCGTGAACGGGTTGTACTTGTCGAAGGTCGAGATGCGCGAGCCGGCAATCATGCGCAGCTCGCCGCCCTTGGGGGCATCGGGGTTCACGTAGTCCAGGTGCTTGAACCCGGGTGCGTACTTGAAGCTGCCCCACACCGAATAGCCGGGCGCGGCCCAGGCGGCCGCGCCGATGCACAGGCCCAGCAGGCCGACGAACGCTCGCATCGCGCGATTCTGCCGGGCGGCAGGCCAAGGTGCTTCAGCCGCGCGCTCAGGCATGCCCGGCCTGTCTGCCCACCAGGCGCAGCATCGTCGCCAGCGTGATCGAGCTGAAGGTGGCCAGCGCCATCTGGTCGATCTCGGCGAGCACGGCCTCGAGCGCACGGTCCACCGGCGTGGCCTGCGCGGTCTCGTTGGCCGGGGCAGGCGAAGCCAGCGGCTCCTCGAACAGGCGGATCACGTCCATCAATGTCAGCCGCTTCGCATTGCCGGTGAAGCGATAACCGCCGCCGACGCCGCGCACCGATTCCACCAGCCCGGCGCGCGCGAGTTCGGACAGCACCTTGGCCAGGTGATGTTGCGAGACGCCGTACTTCTCGGCGATGGTGGCTGCCGGCACATGCCGCGACGGCTCGGCGGCGAACTCGAGCACGCTGTAGAGGGCGAGCAGGGTGTTCTTCTGCAGCTTCACGTCAGGCTCATTTCGAGAGGGATCAACGAGCCGGCGGTCATGCCCTGGCTGCGGAAGAACGAGAGGATCAGCACGTTGTCGCTGGCCAGCAGCGTGCGCAGCTTGGTCACGCCGGCGCGGCGGAAGAGCTCGCTCACCGCCTGCAGCAGCTGCGTGCCGACGCCCGCCTGCCGCAGCGCGGGATCGACGTCGATCGCGAATACCCAGCCGCAGGGCGGCGAGCCGAATTCCCAGTCGCGCACCTCGCCGATCAGGAAGCCGACGATTTGGGCGCCGGACACCGCGACCAGAAAGTGCCGCTGGTCCTTGCCGCCGACGCCATAACGCCGATACACACGACGCCAGTAGGCCTGCTTCTCCACACCGGTGACGGTGGCGTCGAGCGCGATCACCTGCGGCAGATCGGCCTGGCGCACCGCGCGCACGGTGACCGGTGGGGGTTCGGCCGCAGCGGCCGGGGCGCGGGAGCGGGCTCGGGCGCGGGGCGCGGGGCTGGCGGCCAAGGGGTGGTTTTATGTCAGATCAAGGAAATAGGCGCATTCCGGTACCAGAATGGCCTTGACTGCCGGGATTCTAGTCACGGCAACGCGGCAGGCGTCGATCGAGAACGCCACCGCCAGAGGGTTCGAGCCGGTCGCCAGAAGCCGGCATCCGGTCACACGGCGACGAAAGGAGACAAGGTCTCGTGAAGCCCTCATTGCAGGCCGGCATCGCCGGCACCTCACAGCTCGCGGTCGACCGCGAACGCACGATCGACTTCATGGGCGACGCGGCGCGCGTGTATGCCACGCCGATGCTGCTGCGCGACATCGAGATCGCCTGCCGAAACCTGCTGCTGCCGCATCTGGATGCGGGCGAAGACTCGGTGGGCACCCGCGTGGAACTCGACCACCTGGCCGCCACGCCGCTCGGCTTTCTGGTGACGCTGAACGTCAAGGTCGCGGCGGTCGAGGGCCGCGCCGTGACCTTCGAAGTCGAAGGCCACGATGGCGTCGACACCATCTGCCGCTGCAGGCACCAGCGTTTCGTGGCCGACGTGAAGAAGACCGAGGCCCGCATCCTGGCCAAGCGCCAGAAGGCCGGCGCCTGAGACACGGTGGGTTCGGCACGGAGCCCAGCCGTGAGCGCGACGACACCTCGGAGCGTGCTCGCATGACGAAGTGGACGATGGTGGCCGACCTGCGGCGCTGCGTCGGCTGCCAGACCTGCACGGCCGCATGCAAGCTGACCAATGCCACGCCGCCCGGCGTGCAGTGGCGGCGTGTGCTCGACCTCGAGTTCGGGCAGTACCCGGAGGTGCAGCGTGTGTTCGTGCCGGTGGGCTGCCAGCACTGCGACGACCCGCCGTGCATGGACGTATGCCCCACCACCGCCACGCGCAAGCGCGCCGACGGCGTGGTGACGATCGACTACGAGCTGTGCATCGGCTGCGCCTACTGCGCCGTGGCTTGTCCGTACCAGGCGCGTTACCGCACCGACCTGGCGAGCTATGCCTATGGCGAGGCCACCGAGCCGGAGAGCCAGCGCCTCGATCCCGACCGCCTCGCGGTGGCCACCAAGTGCACCTTCTGCGTCGACCGCATCGATGCAGGCCTCGCCATGGGCTTGAAGCCCGGCGTCGATGCCGATGCCACGCCGGCCTGCGTGAACGCCTGCATCACGCAGGCGCTCGCATTCGGCGACGCCGACGATCCGCAGAGCAACGTGTCGCGCCTGCTGGCCGAGAACCAGCACCTGCGCATGCACGAGGAGCTGGGCACCGGGCCGAACTTCCACTATCTGTGGGACCGTGGAGAAGCGTGATGGCGTATGGCACCAAGCCCTGGGTGCAGAAGAGCTGGGACGCGCGCGCCGCGGCCAACTTCATCGCCGGCGGGGCGGGTGCGGGGCTGATCGTCTTCAATGCCTTCGCCGCCGCGCAGGGCGGTGCGGTGCGCGGCCTATGGCTGCTGGGCGGTGGCCTGGTCGCGGCGGGCCTGCTGTTCGTGTGGGCCGAGATCGGCCGCCCGTTGCGGGCGCTGAACGTCTTCTTCAATCCGCGCACGTCCTGGATGACGCGCGAGGCGATCGTGGCCGTCGCGCTGCTGCTGGCGGTCGTGCTCATCGTGGCCGGCGTGCGCCTGCTCGAGCTGCCGGTGGCGTTGCTGGCGCTGGCCTTCGTGTATTGCCAGGGTCGCATCCTGCGCGCGGCGCGCGGCATCGTGGCCTGGCGCGAGCCCGAGACGGTGCCGCTGATCGTGCTCACCGGCCTGGTGGAAGGCGGGGCGCTGCTCGTGGTGGCGCTGGCGCTGGCGCGGCAGACCGTACCCTGGGTGTTGCCGCTCGTGGTCGCACTGGCGTGGCTGCGCATCGGCTGGGCCGCATGGTGGCAGCAGCGGCTGCGGCGTGCCTGGGCACCCCGGCCCGAGCGGGCGCTGCGCGCGATGGTGGCGCCCCTGTTCCTGGGCGGCGGTGTCTGGGCCGCGGTGCTGCTGCTCGGCGCGGCGCTGATGCCGGGCGACGGGCTCGGCCGCGCCGCACAGGTGCTCGGTGGCCTGCTGGCGCTGGGCGCCGGCGCCTGGTTCAAGGCCCTGCTGATCACGCGGGGTGCATACAACCAGGGTTTCGCGCTGACGAAGCTGCCGGTGCGCGGTGCGCGCCGGCAACCGACGCCGATGTAGGTTGCCGCCATGGTCGCCACGCTGCTCGCCCCGGCCAGGCCATCACCCGCCGACACGGCGCGCTGGTACGACCCGGAACACGAAACCTTGCCGCGCGAGCAGCTTGCCGCGCTGCAACTGCTGCGGCTGCGCGAGACCGTCACGCGTGCGTACCGGCAGGTGCCGGTGCACCGCCAACGCATGATCGCCGCGGGCGTCGAGCCCGAGGACATCTGCCGGCTCGACGACGTGGCGCGGCTGCCGTTCACGCTGAAGGCCGATCTGCGCGACCACTACCCGTTCGGCCTGTTCGCGCAGCCGGTGGAGCAGCTGGCACGGCTGCATGCGTCGTCCGGCACCACCGGCAAGCCGACGGTGGTGGGCTACACGCACGACGACCTCAATACCTGGGCCGAGCTGATGGCGCGCACGCTGCACTGTGCCGGCGCGCGCCGCGGCGACATCGTGCACAACGCCTACGGCTATGGCCTCTTCACCGGCGGGCTGGGCATGCACTACGGCGCCGAGCGGCTCGGGGCGGTGGTGGTGCCCATCTCCGGCGGCGGCACCGAACGCCAGGTGGCGCTGATCCAGGACTTTCGCGCCAACGTGCTGTGCTCGACACCGAGCTATGCGCTGGCGATCGCCGAGGTGGCCGAGCAGCAGGGCATCGACCTGCGCCAGGGCGCGCTGCGTGTCGGCCTGTTCGGCGCCGAGCCGTGGAGCGAGGCCATGCGCCGCGAGATCGAATCGCGGCTCGGGCTGCGCGCGGTGGACAACTATGGCCTGTCGGAGATCATGGGCCCGGGCGTGGCCTGCGAATGCGAGGCCCGCGGCGGGCTGCACGGCTGGGAGGACCACTTCCTGTTCGAGGTGATCGACCCCGAGACCGGCGCGCCGCTGCCCGAAGGCGCGAGCGGCGAGCTGGTGATCACCACGCTCACCAAGCAGGCGTTGCCGATGCTGCGCTACCGCACGCGCGATATCTCGCGCCTCGCCAGCGCGCCGTGCGCCTGCGGCCGCACGCATGTGCGCCTGCTGCGCGTGACCGGCCGCAACGACGACATGATGATCGTGCGCGGCGTCAACGTGTTTCCGTCGCAGATCGAGGCGGTGCTGTTCGGCCGGCCGCACCTGGCGCCGCACTACCAGATCGTGCTCGAGCGCCGCGGCAGCCTCGACCATGTGACGCTCGAGGTCGAAGCCGCGTTCGGTCTGACCGAGAGTGAATACGACAACCTCGCGCGCGACGTCGTGCACCACGTGAAGTCGGCCATCGGCATCACGGTGGAGGCGCGCGTGCTGGCGCCCGGCGCGATCCCGCGTTCGCAAGGCAAGGCGGTGCGCGTGCGCGACCTGCGGCCCAAGGACGCGTGACATGCCCAAGCGCCTGCTCACGCTCCATGTCAACGGCCGCGAACACACCGTGGCCGCTGCCGATGGCGCGCTGCTGATCGAGGTGCTGCGCGACGCGCTGCAGCTCACCGGCACCAAGCGGGGCTGCGACGGCGGCGAGTGCGGGGCCTGCACCGTGCTCGTCGACGACCGGCCGCGGCTGGCCTGCTCGACGCTGGCGGCGCAAGTGGAAGGCAAGCGCATCGAGACGGTCGAGGGCCTGGCCAGGCACGGTCGCCTGTCGGCCGTGCAGCAGGCCTTCCACGACAAGCTCGGCGCGCAATGCGGCTTCTGTACGCCGGGCATGGTGATGGCGTCCGAGGGTCTGCTGCGCAGCAATCCGAATCCGACGGTCGACGAGATCAAGGCAGCGCTGGCCGGCAACCTGTGCCGTTGCACCGGCTACGTGAAGATCGTCGAGTCGGTGCAGGCGGCGGCCGCGACGAAGGCTGAGCGATGAACCTGCGCACGATCCGCCCCGGCCGCATCGGCGTGCGCACGCCGCTGATCGACGGCATCGACAAGGTGACCGGCCGGGCCAGGTACACGGCCGACATCGCGGCGCCCGGCGCGCTGGTCGGCCGCATCCTGCGCAGCCCGCATCCGCACGCGCGCATCGTGGCGATCGACACCGCCGCCGCACGCGCGCTGCCCGGCGTGCACGCGGTGTGCACCGGCGACGACACGCCGGTGCCGTTCGGCGTGCTGCCGATCGCCGAGAACGAGTACCCGCTGGCGCGCGGCAAGGTGCGCTACCGCGGCGACCCGGTGGCCGCGGTGGCGGCCGACGACGAGGCCACCGCCGAGCGCGCGCTGGCACTGATCGACGTGACCTACGAGGTGTTGCCGGCGGTGTTCACGCCGAAAGCGGCGATGAAGCCCGGTGCCGTGGTCATCCACGACGACAAGCCGAACAACGTGCTGCGCGAGGTGCATGCCGAGTTCGGCGACTCGGCCGCCGGCTTCGCCGGCGCGGATCTGGTGCGCGAGAAGACGTTCACCTTCGCCGAGGTCAACCACGCGCACATCGAGCCCAACGCCACGCTGGCCGAGTACGACGCCGAGCGCGACGGCGTGACGCTGCACACCACGACCCAGGTGCCGTACTACGTGCACCTCAAGGTCGCCGCCTGCCTGCAGATCGCCGAGTCGCAGGTGCGCGTGATCAAGCCGTTCCTCGGCGGCGGCTTCGGCGCACGCACCGAATGCCTGCACTTCGAGATCATCGCGGCGCTGCTGGCGCGCACGGCGCGCGGCACCGTGCGCCTGCTGCAGACGCGCGAGGAGACCTTTCTCGCTCATCGTGGCCGGCCGTGGACGCTCGTCAAGATGAAGCTCGGCCTGAAGCGCGACGGCCGCATCACGGCGCTCGCGCTGGAGGCCACGCAAGCCGGCGGTGCCTACGCCGGCTACGGCATCATCACCATCCTCTACACCGGGGCGTTGATGCACGGCATCTACGACATCCCGGCGATCAAGCACGACGCCTGGCGCGTCTACACCAACCTGCCACCCTGCGGCGCGCAGCGCGGCCACGGCACGGTGGATACACGCGCCGCGTTCGAGGCGCTGCTCACCGACATGGCCTCCGAGCTGGGCCTCGATGCCTTCGCGGTGCGGCAGAAGAACCTGTTGCCCAGGATTCCCTATCGCACGATGTACGCGCAGCAGGTGCTCAGCTACGGCCTGCCCGAATGCCTGGAGAAGGTGAAGGCGGCCTCGGGCTGGCACGAGCGCAAGGGACGTTTGCCGCCCGGCCGCGGCCTGGGCCTCGCGTGCTCGCACTTCGTGTCGGGCACCTCGACGCCCAAGCACTGGACCGGCGAGCCGCATGCCACGGTGAACCTGCGCCTGGACTTCGACGGCGGCGTGACGCTCTTCACCGGCGCCGCCGACATCGGCCAGGGCTCGAGCACCATGGCCGCGCAATGCGCCGCCGAGACGCTGGGCATTGCGATCGAACGCATCCGCGTCGTCTCGGCCGACAGCGCCGTCACGCCGAAGGACAACGGCAGCTATTCGTCTCGCGTGACCTTCATGGTCGGCCGCGCATCGATCGCGGCGGCGCAGGAGCTGAAGGCGGTGATGGCGAAGGCGGCGGCCAAGCGGCTCGAGGCCGACGTGGGCGACATCGAGGCGGACGACGAATCGTTCCACGTGCGCGGCAGCGACCATGGCTTGAAGTGGATCGACACCGTGCGCGCGGCCATGGAGGGCAGCGGCGCCATCACGGTCAAGGGCACCTACACCTGCCCGCCGGAGTTCCAGGGCGACAAGAAGATCCGCGGCAGCGCGATCGGCGCCACCATGGGCTTCTGCTACGCGGCGCAGGTGGTCGAGGCCTCGGTCGACGAGCTCACCGGCAAGGTCACCGCGCACAAGGTGTGGGTCGCGGTCGACGTGGGCCGTGCGCTCAACCCGCTGGCCGTCGAGGGCCAGACGCAGGGCGGCGTGTGGATGGGCATGGGCCAGGCGCTGTCGGAGCAGACGGCCTACGACGACGGCCGCATGCTGCACGGCAATCTGCTCGACTACCGCGTGCCGACGATGGCCGAGAGCCCCGACATCGAGGTCATCATCGTCGAGAGCATCGATCCCAACGGCCCGTTCGGTGCCAAGGAGGCCTCCGAGGGCATGCTCGCCGGCTTCCTGCCCGCGGTGCGCGAGGCGGTGTTCGAAGCTGCCGGCGTGCGCTGCGACGAGTTTCC
>JAEUPI010000029.1 GCA_016790175.1 Burkholderiaceae bacterium
CAAAGGCATTCACCATGAAGCGCCACACCCTCACCGCAACCGCGTTGGCCGCCGGAGCGCTCGTCGCGGCGGCGGCCTCGGCCAACCCGCTCAATCCGCTCGACTGGTTCAAGTCCAAGCCCAAGCAGGAGTTGCACGCCACCGCCGCACAGGCCGCACCCACCGCTGCGACGACAACGGCGGCGATGGCGGCGTCGAGCGGCCAGGCGCCCGACTACCGCGCGATCGTCAAGGCGTTCGGGCCTGCAGTGGTGGGCATCACGATCTCGGGCACGCACACCGCAGCGGCCGACGAGCAGCGCCTGCCGCCCGGCTTCGAGCGCGATCCGTTCTTCCAGTTCTTCCGCGGTCTGCCGGGTTTTCAGGCGGGCCCGCAGGGGCCGCAGCCGTTCCGCGGCCAGGGCTCGGGCTTCATCGTCAGCGCTGACGGGCTCATCCTCACCAACGCCCACGTGGTGCGCGAGGCGCGCGACGTGCGCGTGCGCCTGGCCGACCGCCGCGAGTTCACCGCCAAGGTGCTGGGCAGCGACCCGGTCACCGACATCGCGGTGCTGCGCATCGACGCCAAGGGCCTGCCCACGGTGCAGCTCGGCGATCCGCGCCGCCTCGAAGTGGGCGACCCGGTGCTCGCGATCGGCGCGCCCTACGGCTTCGAGCAGACCGCCACGCAGGGCATCGTCAGCGCCAAGGGCCGCTCGCTGCCGGGCGACGCGGTGGTGCCGTTCATCCAGACCGATGCCGCGGTGAACCCCGGCAACTCCGGCGGCCCGCTGTTCGACGGCGCCGGCAACGTGGTGGGCATCAATGCGCAGATCTATTCGCAGACCGGCGGCTACCAGGGCCTGGCCTTCGCGATCCCGATCGACGTGGCGCTCAAGGTGAAAGACCAGATCGTTGCCACCGGCCACGTGAAGCACGCGCGCCTGGGCGTCTCGGTGCAGGAGCTGAACCAGACGCTGGCCGAATCGTTCGGGCTCAAGCGGCCCGACGGTGCGTTGGTGGCGCAGGTGGTCGAGGGCAGCGCAGCGCAACGCGCGGGCTTGAAGCCGGGCGACGTGATCACCGAGGTCAACGGCAAGCCGCTGGAGCGCTCGGGCGAGCTGTCGACGTTGATCGGCATGTCGGCGCCGGGCGAGCGCATCAAGCTCACCGTGTGGCGCGACAAGTCGTCGCGCCAGATCGACGCCACGCTCGGCACCATGAGCGACGAGGTGGTGGCCGCGGCCGGCGACGAAGCGGCCACCGGCGGCCGGCTCGGCCTGGCCGTGCGCCCGCTGTCGGGCGACGAGCGCCGGCAGGCCGGCGTGGACCACGGGCTGCTGGTGCAGTCGGCCGGCGGCGCGGCGGCGCGCTCGGGCGTGCACTCCGGCGACGTGCTGCTGGCCGTGAACGGCAAACCGGTGAACAGCGTGGAGCAGGTGCGCTCGGTGCTGGAGGGCAAGCCCAAGAGCGTGGCACTGCTGGTGCTGCGCGACGGCGACCGCATCTTCGTGCCGGTGACGCTCGGCTGAGCAACGTCGTGTGATGCCGCGGCACGTTGCCGCACGCCGGGCGAATCGCATCTGCGGTCAGGCCTGGGGGCTTGGGGCGACAGCCGCTGCGTTTGAGGGGTGGGTGAGATAATCCCGCCCCATGTCGATCACCATCAAGACCGCCGAAGACATCGCGGGCATGCGCGTGGCCGGCCGCCTGGCGAGCGAGGTGCTGGACATGCTGGTGCCGCACGTGAAGCCCGGCATCTCCACCGAGCAGATCGACCAGATCGCGCACGACTACATGGTGAACGTGCAGGGCACGGTGCCGGCGCCGCTCAACTATGCGCCGCCGGGTTACGTGCCCTACCCCAAGTCGATCTGCACATCGGTGAACCACTGCGTGTGCCACGGCATACCGAACGACCGCGCGCTGAAGAATGGCGACATCGTCAACATCGACATCACGGTGATCACCAAAGACGGCTGGCACGGCGACACCAGCCGCATGTTCATCGTGGGTGAAGGCAGCATCGCGGCCAAGCGGCTGTGCAGCCTCACCTACGAGGCCATGTGGAAGGGTATCGCCAAGGTGAAGCCCGGCGCGCGGCTGGGCGACATCGGCTACGCGATCCAGAGCTTCGCCGAGGGCCAGGGCTTCTCGATCGTGCGCGAGTTCTGCGGCCACGGCATCGGCCGCAAGTTCCACGAGGAGCCGCAGGTGCTGCACTATGGCCGGCCCGGCACGCTCGAAGAGCTGGTGCCCGGCATGATCTTCACTGTGGAGCCGATGATCAACGCCGGCCGCCGCGAGATTCGCGAGCTGGGCGACGGCTGGACCATCGTCACCAAAGACCGCTCGCTCTCCGCGCAGTGGGAGCACACGGTGGTGGTCACCGAAACGGGCGTCGAGGTGCTCACCGTCAGCGCCGGCAGCCCCGAGGTGCCGGAGTTCGCTCGCGCGGCGCTGGCTGCTGCGGCGAGC
>JAEUPI010000110.1 GCA_016790175.1 Burkholderiaceae bacterium
GGCGTGGCCGCGCGCGCCGCAGCACCCGCGCGCCGCGAGGCACCGACCTCGCAGCCGCCGGCCTTCCTGCGCTGGCTCGAACGCAACGTGCACGCCCATCGGATGCCGGGCCACCGCGCCGTGACGCTGTCACTCAAGCGCGTGGGTCAGGCACCGGGTGACGTGACTGCCGAGCAGATGGAGCTCGCCGCCGATCTGGCCGACCGCTTCAGCCACGGCGAGCTGCGCGTCACGCACGATCAGAACCTGCTGCTGCCGTGGGCACACGAGAGCGAGTTGCACGCACTGTGGCTGGCCGCCAAGGAGGCCGGCTTCGCCACGCCGAACATCGGGCTGCTGACCGACATGATCGCCTGCCCCGGCGGCGACTTCTGCGGCCTGGCCAATGCCCGCTCGATCCCGATCGCGGCGGCGATCGACGAGCGCTTCGCCGACCTCGATCTGCAGCACGACATCGGCGACATCGATCTGCACATCAGCGGCTGCATGAACTCCTGCGGCCACCACCACAGTGGCCACATCGGCATCCTCGGTGTCGACAAGGACGGCGCCGAGTGGTACCAGCTCACGCTCGGCGGCTCCGACGGCTCCACCCTCTCGGGCCCGGCGTCGCCGGGCAAGGTGATCGGGCCGTCGTTCGCCGCTGACGAAGTGGCCGACGCGGTCGAGGCGGTGATCGACACCTACCTGGCACGTCGCGAGCCGGCCGAACGATTCATCGACACCGTACGCCGGCTCGGCGTTGCACCTTTTCGCGCGGCTGCCGACACGGTACGGCGCAGCACCGCCGCCGAGCTCAACGCGATTCCGGCCTGAGGACCACCCCATGCGCATCGTCACTGCCGCCGACAACGACTTCCCGTCGGCAACCGAGCCCTTCGAACCGACACACGGCCCCACATTGCTTCCCTGGGCGCAGTGGCCGGTGCTGCGCGAGCGCTGGCCGCGCGGTGCGCGCGTGGGCGTCGTGCTGCCCAACACGGTGGACGTGTCGCATCTGCGCAGCGAGCTGCATCGCTGGAGCGTGGTGGCGCTGCAGTTTCCGAAATGGACCGACGGGCGCGCCTACAGCCAGGCGCGGCTGTTGCGATCGCGGCTCGGCTATGCCGGCCAGATCCGGGCCACCGGGGAGGTGCTGGTGGACATGCTGCCGCTGCTGCAGCGAAGCGGATTCGACGCCGCGCTGCTGCGGGAGGACCAGAGCGTCGCCGCTGCGCAGCGCGCGCTCGGCTTCTTTGCCGGCCACTACCAGGGCGACGCGCACAACGCGCGGCCGCTGTTCCTGCGGGAGGCCGCATGAGCCAAGCCGTGACCACCGCGAGGGCGCTTTACGCACGCGAGACGCCCGGCTTCGCCGAGCGCAGTGCGCACGCGCTGGCCGTCTTGCAGTCGGCCGCTGTCGAACACGGCAGCCGCATCGTGTTCGCTTCGAGCCTGGGGGCCGAAGACATGGTGGTGACCGACCTGATCGCCCGCCACCGTCTGCCGATCGCGATCGCCACGCTGGTGACCGGCCGCTTGCACGACGAGACGCTGGCGCTGATCGGGCAGGTCGAACGCCGCTACGACCTCACAATCGAGCGCTACGAGCCGCCGCGCGAGGCCACCGTGGCCTTCGTGCAGCGCCATGGCGACGACGCGATGCGCCGCTCGATCGAGCTGCGCAAGGTCTGCTGCGCGCTGCGCAAGCTCGAGCCGCTGCAGCGCCTGCTCGATGGCCGCAGCGCCTGGATCACCGGCCTGCGGCGCGAGCAGTCCGACGCGCGCGGCGGCGTGCCATTCCGCGAGACCGAGGCGAACGGCCGCACGAAGATCAACCCGCTGGCCGATTGGAGCTGGGCCGACGTGTGGCACTACATCGCGCTGCACGACGTGCCGACCAATCCGCTGCACGATGCCTTCATGCCGAGCATCGGCTGCGCGCCCTGCACGCGCGCGATCGCCGTCGGCGAGGATTTCCGCGCCGGGCGCTGGTGGTGGGAGCGCAGCAGCAAGGAATGCGGCCTGCACGAGCAGGCGGTGTCGGCATGAACGCGCGCATCGACACCACCCGGCTGCTGCCCGAGATCGACCACAGCCACCTCGACTGGCTGGAGGAAGAGGCGATCTTCATCCTGCGCGAGGCGGCGGCCGCGTTCGAGCGGCCGGCCCTGCTGTTTTCCGGCGGCAAGGATTCGTGCGTCGTGCTGCGCCTGGCCGAGAAGGCCTTCAAGCAGCATCTCGGCGACGGCCGCTATGCCGGCCGGCTGCCGTTGCCGCTGCTGCACGTGGACACCGGCCACAACTTCCCGGAGGTGATCGCGTTTCGCGACCTGCAGGCCACCGTGCTCGGCGAGCGCCTGATCGTCGCCGAACTCGAGCAGTCGATCGCCCGCGGCACCGTGCGCCTGGCCAGGCCCGACGAGTCGCGCAACGGCCACCAGAGCGTGACGCTGCTCGAGGCGATCGAGCAGCACCGTTTCGACTGCCTGATCGGCGGCGCGCGGCGCGACGAGGAGAAGGCCCGCGCGAAGGAGCGCATCTTCAGCCATCGCGACGCCTTCGGCCAATGGCAGCCCAAGGAACAGCGGCCCGAGCTGTGGACGCTGTTCAACACCCGCATCCGCCCCGGCGAGCATGTGCGCGCGTTCCCGATCAGCAACTGGACCGAGCTCGACGTGTGGCTCTACATCGCGCGCGAACGCATCCCGCTGCCTGAGCTCTACTATGCGCATCCGCGCGAAGTGGTGCGTCGCCGCGGGTTGCTGGTGCCGGTGACGCCCGTCACGCCGGCGCTCGCTGGCGAGGCGACCGAGACGCTGCAGGTGCGCTTTCGCACCGTCGGCGACATGACCTGCACCTGCCCGGTCGAAAGCGCCGCCGCCACGCCCGAAGCCATCGTCGCCGAGACGCTCGAGGTCACCGTGAGCGAACGCGGCGCCACGCGCATGGACGACCGCACCAGCGACGCCTCGATGGAGCGGCGCAAGAAGGAAGGGTATTTCTGATGTCGACGCCCTCCTCACACCGCGCTCTGCGCTTCCTCACCGCCGGCAGCGTCGACGACGGCAAGAGCACGCTGATCGGCCGCTTGCTGATCGACAGCCGCGCAATCCTCGCCGACCAGCTCGACGCGCTGCACCAGCGCGCCGCCGGCGCGCCGATCGACCTGTCGCTGCTCACCGACGGCCTGGAGGCCGAACGCGAACAAGGCATCACCATCGACGTGGCGTTCCGCTACTTCGCGACGCGGCAGCGCAAGTTCATCATCGCCGACGCGCCGGGTCACGAGCAGTACACACGCAACATGGTCACGGCCGCGGCGGGCAGCGACGCGGCGGTGGTGCTGGTGGATATCACCAAGCTCGACTGGCAGACGCGCCCGGTGGCCCTGCTGCCGCAGACCCGCCGCCATGCGCTGCTGGCCCGGTTGTTGCGTGTGCCGAGCATCGTGTTCGCCGTCAACAAGCTGGACGCGGTCGACCGGCCGCAGGCCGCGTTCGAGGCGGTGCGCGATGCACTGCAATCGTTCGCGCGCGAGGCCGACCTGCAGGGCCTGACCGGCATCGTGCCGGTGTCGGCGCTGCGTGGCGACAACGTGACGCAACCGCTCGGCGCGGCCTGGTTCCAGGGCCCCACACTGCTGCAGCTGCTCGAAAGCCTGCCCACGGCCCAGGAGGCCGCCGGCAGCGAATGGCTGATGCCGGTGCAGTACGTGGCGCGGGATCATGCCGAGGGCACCGGCCACCAGCCGCGCACGCTGTGGGGTCGCATCGCGCAGGGTCATGTGCGCCTCGGCGACGAGGTGCAGCTGTTTCCCGGCGGCCAGCGCGCGATCGTGCGGGCGCTGCGACGTGCCGGCGATGCGGTCGACGAGGCCCGGGCAGGCCAGAGCGCCGGCGTGGTGCTCGACCGGCAGCTCGACGTCTCGCGCGGCGACTGGCTGGCCACGCCGGGCACCTTGCGGGCCAGCTCGCGCTTCACGGCCACGCTCGCCTGGCTCGACACCGAGCCCGCGCAACCGGGCCGGCGCTACTGGGTACGGCACGGCAACCGCTGGGTGCAGGCGCGCATCGCGCAGATCGACCACCGGCTCGACATCCATACCCTCGAGCCCACCGACGCGCACGAGCTCGCCGTCAACGACATCGGTCGCGTCACGGTCGAGCTGCAGCAGGTGCTGCCGCTCCAGGCCTTTGCCGATAGCCGCACCGCTGGCGCGCTGATCGTGGTCGACCCCGCCACACACCGCACCAGTGGCGCGCTGCTGGTGCAGGCGATACAGTGAATCCATGAACGATGAGCGTCGTGCCGATGAACCTCGCGTTGCAGGCCGCGTGATCTTCGTCGGCGCCGGCCCTGGCGCGGCCGACCTGATCACGCTGCGGGGGCTGCACGCGCTGCAGCAGGCCGACGTGGTGCTGCACGACGCGTTGATCGACCTGGCGCTGCGACGCCATGCGCCCCAGGCGCAGTGGATCCCGGTGGGCAAACGCGGCTATTGCGCTTCGGCCGCGCAGACCGAGATCAACGCACAACTGCTGCGCCATGCCGCGCGCGGCGCCGTGGTCGTGCGGCTCAAGGGCGGCGACCCCAGCGTGTTCGGCCGTCTCGAAGAAGAGCTCGAAGCCCTGCATGCGGCCGGCATCACCACCGAGGTCGTGCCGGGCGTCACCGCGGCGCTGGCCGCAGCGGCCGGCACGCAGCGGCCGCTCACGCGGCGCGGCAGCGGGCGCAGCGTGGCGCTGAGCACCGCCGTCACGCGCGACGGCGAACTCGCCGCCGGACGGCGTGCCGACACCGAGGTGTTTTACATGGCAGGCCGCAAGCTCACCGAGCTGTCGCGCCGGCTGCTCGCCGCGGGCTGGCCCGCCGACACGCCGGTGCTCGTGGTCTCGCGTGCGTTGTGGCCCGACCAGATCGCCTCCGAACACACGGTGGCGAGTCTGCCGTCAGCCAGCGTGCTGCACGCCGGCCGCCCCGCGGTGGTCACGGTGGGCGTGGGTGCCGGTGCCGTGGGGGGTATGCCCCTGCGGGCCGACCGGCCTCAAGCCGCGCCCCGGAGCATCGGGCCCTAAAATCGCGCGTTGCCTCGTCAGTGCGCGCTGGCGCGCCGTCGCGAGGCCTGCCCCGGTTGCGTGGCCCGCCACCAACCCGTCCACCGCACAACCCCGCCATCGCCCATGACCCACGTCGTCCTCGAATCGTGCATCCGCTGCAAGTACACCGATTGCGTGGACGTGTGCCCGGTGGACTGCTTCCGCGAGGGCCCGAACTTCCTGGCCATCGACCCCGACGAGTGCATCGACTGTGCAGTGTGCATTCCCGAATGCCCGGTCAACGCGATCCTGCCGGAAGAAGACGTGCCGGCCGACCAGCAATCGTTCGTCGCGTTGAATGCCGAACTGGCCAAGAAATGGCCGAGCATCACCAAGCGCAAGCCGGCGCTGCCCGATGCGGACGAATGGAAGGACAAGAAGAACAAGCTCAAGGAGCTGATCCGCTGACAAGCGGCATCGTCTCCCCTGCCCGCTCATGACCGCTCAAGATTCCGGCGCCGTCGCGGCGCCCGCCACGGCCGCCAGCCCGATCGAAACCGACGCCGTGATCGTCGGTGCCGGCCCGGTCGGCCTGTTCCAGGTGTTCGAGCTCGGACTGCTGGAGATCAAGGCCCACATCATCGACTCGCTGGGCTACCCCGGCGGACAGTGCATCGAGCTGTACCCCGACAAGCCGATCTACGACATTCCCGCGGTGCCGGTTTGCACAGGCCGCGAGCTGACCGACAACCTGCTGAAGCAGATCGAGCCGTTCGGCGCCACGTTTCACTTCGGTGAAGAGGTCACGGTTGTGAAGCCGCGCGAGGACAAGCGCTTCGACCTCGAGACCTCGCGCGGCACCCGCTTCGTCACGAAGACGGTGTTCATCGCCGGCGGCGTGGGCAGCTTCCAGCCGCGCACGTTGCGGATCGACGGCATCGAGCGCTTCGACGGCACGCAGCTCCACTACCGCGTGCGCAACCCGGCGCAGTTTGCCGGCAAGAACCTGGTGATCGTCGGCGGCGGCGACTCGGCGCTCGACTGGACGCTCAACTTCGTGGCCGAAGGCCCACACAAGGCCGAGAGCGTGATCCTGGTGCACCGGCGCGACGGCTTCCGCGCCGCACCGGCCAGCGTGGCCAAGATGCGCGAGCTGTGCGAGGCCTACGAGATGCAGTTCGTCGTCGGCCAGGTCACCGGCTACGACGAGCGAGACGGTCGCATGAGCGCTCTGAAGGTCACCGGCGGCGACGGCGTCACGCGCGTGGTGCCGGCCGACATGCTGCTGGTGTTCTTCGGCCTGAGCCCCAAGCTCGGCCCGATTGCCGAATGGGGCCTGGGCATCGACCGCAAGCAGCTCGTGGTCGACACCGAGAAGTTCGAGACCAACGTGCCCGGCATCTTCGCCGTCGGCGACATCAACACGTACCCGGGCAAGAAGAAGCTCATCCTCTCGGGCTTTCACGAAGCGGCGCTCGCCGCCTTCGGCGCCGCGCCCTACGTGTTCCCGGAAAAGCGCATCCTGCTCCAGTACACCACCACCAGCCCGAAACTCCACAAGGTGCTCGGGGTGGAAACGCCCAACTTCGACGACTAGAATCGTTGCACTAGTTCGCTAGGGGTGCTGGTGCCGCCAACACGGCAGCGCCGGCTGAGATCAGACCCTCTGAACCTGAACGGGGTAATGCCCGCGCAGGGAAGCTCATGAAACACCGCTGTCTTCTCCTTGCCGCGCTGCTGGCGCAGGCCGCCGCCCAGGCGCAGGACGTTCAACGCATCACCATCACCGGCAGCGCCGTGCCGCGTTCGCCCAGCGTGGCCGGCTTCGGCGACGAGCCGCTCGCCCGCGTGCCGCTGTCGGCCACGGTGATCGACCAGCGCCAGCTGCAGGACGCCGGCATCGCGAGCTTGGGCGACATCACGCGGCTGGACGCCGGCTTCACCGACGCCTACAACGCGCCGGGCTACTGGAACCAGGTGGCGGTGCGCGGCTACACGCTCGACAACCGCTACAACTACCGGCGCGACGGCTTGCCGATCAACGCCGAGACGGTGATCGCCCAGGCTAACAAGCAGAGCCTCGAAGTGCTCAAGGGCACCAGTGGCGTGCAGGCCGGTACCAGCTCTCCCGGCGGGCTGCTCAACCTGGTGGTCAAGCGGCCGCGCGAACGCATGCGCGACGCCGGTCTTGCCTGGACGCAGAGCGGCACCTTCGAAGCCTCGGCCGACGTGGGCGAACGCACGGGCGCGTTCGGCTGGCGCGTGAATGCGAGCGGCGCACGGCTCGACCCGCAGCTGCGCGCCAGCCGCGGCGAGCGTTGGCTGGCCGCCGGCGCCATCGACTATCGCCTCGACGGTGGCACGTTCATCGAATTCGAGGCCGAAGCCAGCCGCCAGAGCCAGCCCAGCACGCCGGGATTCAGCCTGCTCGGCTCGTTGCTGCCCGATGCGCGCCGCATCGATCCGCGCATCAACCTGAACAACCAGGCCTGGACCTTGCCGGTGGTGCTGGCCGGCCGCACCGGCTCGCTGCGCGTGACGCAGCCGCTTGCCGCGAGCGTCGATCAGCCGCTGGACCTCGTGGTGCATGCGATGCGCCAGCGCCTGACCAGCGACGACCGCATCGCCTTTCCCTTCGGCTGCAGCGCCGAGAACGCGTTCGACCGCTACTGCTCCGACGGCAGCTTCGATTTCTACGACTTCCGCAGCGACGGCGAGCGTCGCACGAGCGACGCGCTGGACGTGTCGCTGCGCGGCCAGACGCAGCTGGCCGGGCTGAAGCATCAGTTCCATGCGGGTGTGCTGTTCACGCGCCACGAGGCGCGCTTTGGCGGGCAGGCATTCAACTTCGTGGGCACCGGCACGATCGACGGCCTGTCGGCGGTGCCGCCCGACCCGACGCTGTTCGACGGCAACAGCAACCGCAACGAGCGCAGCACCGAGTGGCACCTGCAGGATGCGATCACGCTGTCGCCGGAATGGAGCGTCTGGGCCGGGCTGCGCCACACGCGCCTGAATCGCCGGAGCGTGGTCACCGACGGATCGTTGCCCACCGACTATCGGCAGTCGTTCAGCACGCCGTGGTTCGCGCTCGCCTATGCCGTCGATCCCGGCGCGCAGCTGTACGCCAGCGCCGGCCAGGGCATCGAGAGCGAGGTCGTGCCCAACCGCAGCTTCTACGCCAACACCGGTCAGCCGTTGCCGGCCTTGAAGAGCCGCCAAGTCGAGCTCGGCTTCAAGCAGGCGATGGCCACGCTCGACTGGCGCGTGGCGCTGTTCGACATCCGCCGCCCGACCAGCAATGATTTCCACACCGACGACGGTGCGCCCGCGGCCGGCGACTGCACCGATGCCGACCCCTGTGCGCGCCGCACCGACGGCGCCGCGCGCCACCGCGGGCTGGAGCTCGAAGGCGAATGGCAGCTCGGCGGCCTCTCGCTGCGCGGCAGTGCGATGTGGCTGCGCGCGCGCCGGGAGGATTCGGCCGACGCCGCGCTCAATGGCCTGAAGCCGACCAACGTGCCCGCGCGCAGCGTGAAGCTGCAGGCCGCGTACAACGTACGCGCCGTGCCCGGGCTGGCGTGGGTGGGCTTCATCACGCACGAGGGCGAGCGCATGGTGCTGCCCGACAACAGCGTGGCCACACCCGGCTGGACGCGGGTGGACATCGGCGTGCGCTACACGCAGCGACTGGGTGCGCAGACGCTGGTCTGGCGCCTGGGCGTGGACAACCTGGCCGACCACCGTGCCTGGCAGGAAGCACCGTTCCAGTTCGGCCACGCCTACCTCTACCCCCTCGCACCGCGCACGTGGCACGCGAGCGTGCTCGCCTCGTTCTAGGTGTGCGGAGCCTGCGCCAGAAGTCGCATCGCTATAATCGCCGGCTCATTCCCCGATAGCTCAGTCGGTAGAGCGCCGGACTGTTAATCCGTAGGTCCCTGGTTCGAGCCCAGGTCGGGGAGCCAAGAAACACGAGAGCCAGCAGGTGTGTGCCTGCTGGCTTTCTTGCTTTCGATCAGCGTCGTGTACTCCGCACGCAGACGGTCAGCCCGGCCCGCTACTTGCGCGCCTCCAGGATCAGGTTGAACGGCGTCTCCGTCGCCCGTCGGAAGTGCTTGAAGCCGGCATCCAGGAACACCTTGCGCAGGCGCGCTTCGCCGGCCTGCGCGCCCAGTGCAAGCCCCACCTCCTGCGACAGCGAGTTCGGCGTGCAGATGCAGGTCGACGCGGCGTAGAACAGGCGACCCACCGGATTGATGTTGGCCTTCAGGCTGTCGCCCGCGAACGGCTCGACCAGCAGCACGGCACCGTCGGACTTCAGCGCCTGGTGCGCGTGCCTGGCTGCCCCAACGGGATCGCCGAGGTCGTGCAGACAGTCGAAGAAGCAGATCAGGTCGTAGTCCTTGTCTGCATAGCTCTTCGCGTTGGCATGCCCGAAGCT
>JAEUPI010000135.1 GCA_016790175.1 Burkholderiaceae bacterium
TCGGCGCTGGGCCGCTCCCGAGCAGACTGAGCGCCCCCTCGGGGGGCAGCGAACGAGGTGAGCTGGGGGGCCATTTCAGTGCTTCGCGCCCATGTAGATCGCATGCACCTGCGCGTCGCCCTCGATCTGCTCGGGCGTGCCAGTCTTCAGCACCTGGCCGTTGTGCATCACGGTGACCTTCTCGACCACGCGCAGCGCGATGTCGAGGTCGTGCTCGATCAGCACGAAGCTCATGTGGGCCGGCAGCGAGGTGAGCAGCGCCACCAGCTCGCGCCGTTCGGCCGGCGACAGGCCCGCGGCCGGCTCGTCGAACAGGATCAACCGCGGCGCGCCGGCCAGCGCCATGCCGATCTCGAGCTGGCGTTGCTGGCCGTGCGCCAGATTGGCAACGATCTCGCCGGCCAGCGGCTCCAGCCGCGCGCGGTGCAGCAACTCGTCGGTGGCGCGGTGCGACGCGCTGGCCTCACCGGGCCGCAGCATGCTGAAGCGGCCGCTGGCCACGCCGCGCACCGCGAGAAACAGGTTGTCGCGCACCGTCAGCTCGCGGAACAGCAGCGAACTCTGGTAGGTGCGCCGCAGACCCTTGCGGATGCGTTCATGCGGCGGCATCTCGGTGATGTCCTCGCCGAAGAAGCGGATGCGACCACTGCTTGGTGGAAAGTCGCCGGTGATCGCGTTGAACAGCGTCGTCTTGCCGGCCCCGTTGCTGCCGAGGATGGCGTACTTCTGCCCCGCCGCCACCGCGAGCGACACGTCGTCCACCGCCTTCAGTGCGCCGAAGTTGCGCGTCACATGCTCGAGCACCAGCGCATCGTTAGAGGCGAGCGAGGGCGTAGAAGCCGGACGAGCCGGAAGACGAGCAGCAGATGCAGAACGCAGTTGAGTAATCGATGCCACGACGTTGGACCCGTTTCGAGGGGCCGCCGCGGATCCGGCTCTGCCGGTCCGCTGGCGGCGCCCCCTGAGGGGGAAGCGGCGTCAGCCGCTCCGGGGGGAGTGAGTTACGGGCAGTTGGGTTCGTCGCGCGAGCCGACCTTGAAATCCTCCTTCTTGATGCCGAGCAGCTGATCGACGTTGTCGACCTTGCGTGACACCTTGGTCGTCAGGTTGCCCTGCGCGTCCTTGACGACCTCGGTGACGAAGGTGGTGCCGATGGCCTGGCGGTTGCCGTCGAGCTTCACGTCGCCGGTGGGCGTCTTCAGCACCATCTTCGACAGGGCCTCGCGGTACTTGGCCTGACCGCCGGAGAGATCGCCCTTCACCGCATCGAGTCCGTCGAGCGCGGCCTTCATGTTCATGTAGTACACGTACGCGAACAGGCTCGGGCTCGGGAAGCCGCCCTTGGCGACCGGGAAGTTCTTCTGGTAGTCGGCGACGAAGGCCTTCCACTCGGCGCCGTCGTAGGCGTCGGCCACGGGGCCGGCCGAGATCGTGCCGACCAGCGAGTCGCGCCGCTTGCCACGGTAGTTCAGGATGTCCTGGCTGACGGTGATGCTGCCGCCCATCATCGGCTTGTCGCCACCGGCCGCTTCGTACTGGTTCAGGAAGTTCACCGCGTCGGCGCCGCCGAGCACCACCAGCAGCGCGTCGACGTCCTTCGGGATGCGCGCAATGGTCGACGCATAGTCCTTGCCGCCCAGCGGCACCCAGGCCTTCACCGGCACCTTGCCGCCGAGGCGGCAGTATTCGCTCATGAAGCCCTGCACCTGCGAGTACGGGAAGGCGTAGTCCTCGGCGATCACCATCGTGCGCTTGTAGCCCTTGTCGAGCGCCGCCTTGCCCAGGCCCACCATCCACTGGGCCCCTTCGGTGTTGAAGCGGAAGAAGTTCGGACTCGGGTTGACCAGCGTGGTGGCCTGCGCGCCCGAGGCGCCGTTGATGAAGGTGACGCCGGGCTGCGACTTCGAGTAGTCCTTCACCGCGATGCCTTCGCCGCCGGACAGCGGGCCGACCATGATGTCGACCTTGTCCTGCTCGACCAGCTTGCGCGTGGCATTGACGGCCACGTCGGGGTTCGCGTTCGACGAGCCCTTGAGGATTTCGACCTTGCGGCCACCGGCCATGCCGCCTTTCTGGATCAGCGCCAGCTCGGCGCCGCGCATGCCGTCGGCACCGCCGGCCGCGAACGGGCCTTCGAGCGTGGCCAGCAGGCCGATCTTGACCGGGCCTTGCTGGGCGAAGCTGGCACCGCCCATGGCGACCAGCGCGGCCGCACCGACGACAGAACGCATCACGAATCGCTTGCTCACTCTCACGCTTGTCTCCTTGGAGGTTGTGGCGAAGTCAGGGCCTGCCGCGGGCCGAAGCGTGAACGCAATCGCGCCCACAGCCCGAGCAGGCCGTCGGGGGAAAACAGCACGATGGCCAGGAACACGAGGCCGATCACGAGGTTGAAGCGCTCGCGATCGATCACGTCGATGGCAAAGGTCTGCAGCAGCACGAACACGACGGCGCCGAGAAACGCACCGATCGGATGGCGCATGCCGCCGAGCACGGCGATGATGAGGATGTTGATCAGCCCGCCGGTGTTCACCGAGTTGGGCGTGATCAGGCCGTTGTACCAGATGAGCAGGATGCCGCCGACGCTGGCCAGCACGCCGGCCACCGCATAGGCCGCCACGCGGTGCGCCGTCACGTGGTAGCCCAGTGCATGCATGCGCCGCGGGTTGTCGCGCACGCCCTGCAGCGCGATGCCGAACGGCGTGCGCACCAGCCACTTCACGAACAGATAGCCGGCCAGGCTGCAGGCGAGCGCGAGAAAGTAGAACGGCACCGGGTCGCGCCAGTTCAGGCCGAGGAACTCGGGCGGATAGACCCGCTGGAAGCCCTGGAAGCCGTTGAACACCGAGTAGTTCTGCAGCGCCAGGTAGTAGAAGGCCACGCCGATGGCCAGCGTGATCATGATCGTGTAGATGCCCTCGGTGCGCACCGACAGCCAGCCGATCAAGGTGGCGCAGATCGTGGCGATGGCGATCGCGAACGGCACCGCCACCCACCACGGCCAACCGAGGCTGGCGGCCTGGCCCGACGCACCGCTGGTGCCCAGGATGGCCAGCACGTAGCCCGCGATGCCCGCCACGGTGAGTTGGGCCAGCGAGACCATGCCGCCGTAGCCGCCGAGGAAGGTGAGCGACAGCGCGATCAGCCCGAGCGCCAGCGCCTGGCCGGCGATCTGGAAGGTGAGAAACGGCGTGGCGACGAACGGATAGACGAGCACCACGACCAGCACGAACACATGCCGCGCCGACAGGTGTTGCCACAGGAACTTGAGCCACCGCGGCGCGTCACTGTCGGGGTAGGGGTCGACGGCCGCGGGCGCGGCCGGCCTCAGCGGCGCAGCCGGCGCCTTCGGCAGCGGCAGCGGCCGGGCAGCGGCCGCGAGACCGGTGTTCATCGCGCGGCGCCAGTACGCGGCGCTCATCGTGCGTGCTCCATCAGGCTGCCTTGCCCATGATGCCGCGCGGCCGGAACGCCAGCACCAGCACCAGGATCACGAAGGTGAACACCACGCTGTAGGTCGGTGCATAGGCGAGGCCGTAGGTCTCGGCCAGCCCGAGGATCACCGCACCGATGGCGGCGCCGATCACCGAGCCCATGCCGCCGACGATGACGACGATCAGCGAGGCCAGCAGCAGCCGCGTGTCTTCGCCGGGCACCATCGACAGCTCCACTGCGCCGATCACGCCGCCGATGCCGGCCAGCCCGGCGCCGAGCATGAAGGTGATCGCGAACACCAGGTTCACGTTGACGCCGGCGGCGGCGAGCATGGCCCGGTCGTCGACGCCGGCGCGGATCATCGTGCCGACCTTGGTGCGGTTGAGCAGCCACCACAGGAACACGCCGATGGCGATGCCGAAGCCGAGCAGGCTCAGGCGGTAGGCCGAGTAGGCGCGGATCAGCGGGATGTCGCGGATCGGGCCTTGCAGCCATTCCGGCGCTTCCATCTGATGCACCTGGCCGGTGAAGATCCACAGCAGCACGTCGGCAATGACGATGGACAGCCCGATGGTCACCATCGTCTGGCGCAGGTCCTGCCCCTGCATGTGGCGCAGGATCAGCACCTGGATCAGCAGGCCGGCGATCGCCGCGGCGGCGAAGCCGCCGGCCATCGCCAGGATCCACCAGCCGGTCTGCTCGGCGATCGTGAAGCCGATGTAGCCGCCCAGCAGGTACAGCGAGCCGTGCGCGAGGTTCACGTTGCGCATCAGCCCGAACACCAGCGTGAACCCGCTGGCGACGATGAAGTACAGCGCGGCCAGCGTCAGGCCGTTGAGCAGCGTCAGGAAGTACAGCCGCGTGTTGTCGACCATCGCCCAGATCGAGAACACGGCGATCGGGCCGCCGACGAACAACCAGAACAGCCAGTGCCTGCGGCTCGCAGCGGTCATGCGGCCCGCTCCCACTGCCGTTCGCCGGCCAGCGGCGCGCGCTTGGCGAACTCGCCGTCCTTCATGACCGCGAGGATGCGCTTCGGGTCGCGCAGGATGGCCAGGTTGGCGAGCGGATCGCCATCGACCAGCAGCAGGTCGGCCAGATAGCCTTCCTTCACCAGGCCCAGCTCGTGCGGCCGCATCATGATCTGGCCGCCGTAGAGCGTGCACGAGCGGATCGCCTCCATCGGCGTGAAGCCCAGATGCTTGACGAAGAGCTCGAGGTCGCGCGCGTTCTGGTAGTGCGGATTGAAGGCGAAGCCGTAGTCGCCGCCCGGCAGCACGCGCACGCCGCGCTTGTGCATCGCCTTCAGGCTCGCGCAGGCGGCGGCCCACTCCTCTTCGTAGCCCATCTTCACGGCCTGCTCGTGGCTGACGCCCCACTTCTCGGCCTCCCACAGCAGCGCCCAGAGGATGCCGATGCCTGGCGCGACGAAGACCTTGTCCTTCGCCGCCTCGAGCATGTCGAGCGCCTCCTCGTCGGTGAAGCTCGCGTGGTAGATCAGGTGGATGCCGTGGCGCAGCGCCTGCTTCACGCTGGCGCACGAACGTGCATGCACGATGATGCGGCGGCCGCGCATGGTCACCTCTTCGACGGCGGCGGCGACCTCGGCGTCGGTCATCCAGGTGGTCTTGGCGTCGGCGCCGGGCACGAAGTTGTCGCCCGAGATGTTGATCTTGATCGAGTCGACGCCGTACTTGAGGAACATGCGCACCACGCGCCGCATGTCTTCGGCACCGTTGACCACCTGGCCGAAGCTGAAGTCAGGGAAGGGCAGGTGCGGCAGCATCTCGTCGCCCAGACCGCCGGGCACGGTGATCTCCTGGCTGGCGGCGAGATATCGCGGCCCCGGGATCTGGCCGCTCTCGATCGCGTTGCGGATCACGACGTCCAGGCGTGGCTTGGCGCAGGCGGCGCCGAGGCAGCTGGTGAAGCCGGCCTTGAGGTAGTTGTGCGCCACCTTGGCGGCCCACAGCACATGCTCCTCGAGCGGCATGGTCTGGATCGCGCCGAGCGTGGCGGCGTCGTTCCAGCTGAAGTGCGTGTGGGCCTCGCACATGCCGGGCATCAGCGTGGCGCCGGCGGCGTCGATCACCGTGGCGCCGCCCGGCGCGATCGGCGCCACGCTGCGCCCCACCTGGCGGATGCGGTTGCCCTGCACCAGCACGCTGCCGGTATAGGGCGCGGTCTGCCCGCTGCCGTCGAGGATGCGGACGTTGACGAACAAGGTGTCAGCCATGGCTCGTCCCCTTGTCTATGCAGCCCAGCGATTGATCGTCGCCGGCGCGCCATGCCGCACCGCGGCGCCCTGGCGAAGCGGCGGCGCGCGGTGGAACTCGCCGTCCTTCATCACCGCGAGGATGCGCTTCTTGTCCTGCAGGACCGTGATGTCGGCCAGCGGATCGCCGTCGACGAGCAGGATGTCGGCCAGGTAGCCCTCGCGGATGTAGCCCAGCACCTTGCCCATGCGCATCATCGGCCCGCCCCAGGCGGTGGCGGACAGCAGCGCCTCCATAGTGCTCATGCCGAGCACCTTGACGAAGGTCTCGAGATCTTTCGCATTGGTGCCATGCGGTGTCCACGCGAAGCCGTAGTCGCCACCGGGCAGGATGCGGATGCCGCGCCGGCGCATCGCCTTCATGCTCTCGATCGCGGCCTCGAGTTCGCGGTGGTAGCCCATCTTCCTGGTCACATCGGGCGTCAGGCCCCAGGCGCTGGCGTGGTGCACGGTGTTGATCAGCCAGGCCAGCCCCGGCGCCACGAAATGCTCGAACTTGTGCGCCTCCAGCAGATCGAGCGCTTCCTCGTCGGCGAAGCTGGCGTGGTAGATGACTTCGATGCCGCGCTTGATGCATTGCTTGATCGACCAGGTGCTGCGTGCATGCGCCGCCACGCGTTTGCCCCAACGCTTGGCCTCGTCGACACAGACCGCGATCTCGTCCTCGGTGAACTGGCTCATCTCCGAGGGCATGCCGGTGATGCTCTCGCCGCTGAGGTTGATCTTCAGCGTGTCGACGCCGTACTTGGCGAACATGCGCACGCAGCGGCGCATCTCCTCGCCGCCGCTGACGATGGCGCCGAACGCGAATTCGTGTTGCGGCAGGTGCGGCGCCGTGGTGTCGCCGAGGCCACCGGGCACGGTGATCTCCTGGCTGGCCGCCAGGTAGCGCGGGCCGACGATGGTGCCGTCGTTGATCGCGTTGCGGATCACCACGTCCAGGCGCGGTTTGGCAGTGGCGGCACCCACGCAACTGGTCCAGCCCATGTCGAGGTAGGTCTTGGCCACTTGCGCGCACCACAGGATGTGCTCCTCCGGCGGCATGCGCTGGATGCTGTCGAGCGTGGGCTGGTCGTTCCAGCTGAAGTGCGTGTGCGCCTCCACCATGCCCGGCATCAGGAAGGCGCCGGCGCCGTCGATCACCGTGGCGCCCGCGATCGGCGGCGTGCGCTGTCCGTAGGCGGTCTTGACGACGCGGCTGATGCGGTTGCCGCTGACGAGCACGTCGCCGGTGAACGGCGTCTCACCGCCGCCATCGAAGATGCGCACGTTCGTGAAGAGCACGTCGGCCATGGGCGGTGCCTCCTATCGAATGCGTTCGAGAAACTCGCGCAGCAGCCGTTGGCACTCGGCCGGCCGCTCCACGGTGGGCCAGTGGCCACAGCGCGGCAGCGCATGCACGCGTGCATCGGCGAGGCGGGCCGCCAGCTGCCGGCCCACCGACAGCGGCGTCACCCCGTCGTCGTCGCCACCGACGATCAGCACCGGGCAGCGGATCTGCTCCGCCGGCGCCGCCTGCGACTCGGCGAGCGCGAGGCAGTTGCGGGCATAGCCCTCGGCGTCGTGCGCGGCCAGGCTTTCGCGCACGAAAGCCACCGCCAGTGCATCGTTGTCGCGGGTGTGGGCGCTGAGCGCGGCGTTCGACGTGGCCTCGGCGACCTCCAGCATGCCCTGCGCCCGCACGGTCGCGGCGCGGGCACGCATGGCGTCGCGTGCAGCGGGTGCCGGCTCGGCCAGTGCGCCGAAGAGGGCCAGGCTGCGCACACGCGCCGGCTCGCGCACCGCCAGGTGCTGCGCGATCAGCGTGCCGTACGAATGGCCGATCACATGCGCCGCATCGACGCGCAGCGCATCGCAAATGCGCAGCAAGGCGTCCACATGCACAGCCGTCGAAAGTCGCCCCTGGTGCGGCGTGGCCTCGCCCAGCGCATAGGCCCTGGCCGAGCGCGCAGCGCCGGGCAGTTCGGGGCGGATGCAGCGAAAGCGGCCGAGCGCGGGCAGCAGCGGCGTCCAGGTGTTGAGGCTGCCGCCGAGGCCGTGCACGAAGAGCACGTCACGGCCTTCGCCGCGCACGTCGACCGCCATCTTGTCGATCCAGGTGACGCTCATTGCACGAACCGGTTCTTGATCGCGCCGATGCCGTCGATCTCGACGCGCACCACGTCGCCCGGCTTCAGCCAGCGCGGCGGCGAGAAGCCCATGCCGACGCCGCTGGGCGTGCCGGTGGCGATCACGTCGCCCGGGTACAGCGTGATGCCGCGCGAACAGGTCTCGATCAGCGTCGGAATGTCGAAGATCAGATCGCGGGTGTTGCCGTCCTGCCGCAGCTCCGCATTGACCCAGCCGCGCACCCGCAGCCCGCGGCCATCGAGCTCGTCGGCGGTGACGATCCACGGCCCCATCGGACAGAAGGTGTCGAAGCTCTTGCCGAGGTGCCACTGCTGGTGGCGCACCTGCACGTCGCGCGCACTGACGTCGTTGATCACCGTGTAGCCGCACACATGATCCATCGCGCGCGAGCGCGGAATGTCGCGTCCGCGCCGCCCGATCACCACCGCAAGCTCGCTTTCATAGTCGATCTGCTCGCTCACGGCGCGACCCGGCAGACGCACGTCGTCATGGGGACCGACCACGGTCTCGGGCAGCTTGGTGAAGACGATGGGCCAATCGTCGGCACCCGCCACGGCATCGCGGAACACCGTGGTCGAGAGCTCGGCGGCATGCGACCGGTAGTTGCGGCCCACGCAGAACAGGTTGCGCCGCGGCCTCGGCAACGGCGCACGCAGTGTCACGGCTTCCAGCGGCAGGCGCGGCCCCGCCGGCGGCGGCAGCGCGTCGCCGTAGGCGAGCGTTCTGACCAGCGACAAGGCACCACGCTCGGGCTCGCTCACCGCGAGCGGCGTGAGCTCGCGGCCGTCGGCCGACACCGTGCCCGCATGGGGACGGCCACCCCAGTTCCAGCTCGCCAGGCGCATCCTGCACGTGTCTCCATGGGTGCCCGCACGGTCGTGGCCGTGCATGTTCTGCATGTCGGTCCTCGGTTTTGAGACTTGTGTCTCAAATCGGGACCGGTGCATCATACGGGGCCATGGTCGCCGATCACAAGATCCCGAAGCGGCGCGCTTCACCCGTGAAAACCCGCGCCCGCACGGGGCCGCCCGCACCGCCGACGGCGGCGCCGCCGGCGCCCGAGCGTGGCGTGAAGGCCGCGACCTTCCGCCTGTTGCTGGACACCGCGATGGAGATCGTGCGCGACGGGCACATTCCCGGCGTCGCCGAGGTGGCCGTGCGCTCGCGTGTTTCGCGCGCGACGGCGTACCGCTACTTTCCGAGCCGCAGCGCGCTGGTGACGGCGATGATCGACGCCTCACTCGGGCCGGTGCGCGACTTCGTCAGCGACAAGCCCGACGCGCACCAGCGCGTGCGCGAGCTGTTCGCCTACATGTTCCCGCGCTTCGTCGAATTCGAGCCGCAGATGCGCGCAGCCGCGCAGCTGGCGCTCGAGCATTGGGCGCTGGAACACACCGGCCTGCTCGAGGAGGAGCCGTTTCGCCGCGGCCACCGCGTGAACATCCTGTCGCACGCACTGGCCCCGCTGAAGCACGAGCTGCCGCCGGCGGTGCACCGGCGGCTGCATCACGCGCTGTCGGTGGTCTTCGGCATCGAGTCGCGCGTGGTGCTGAAGGACATCTGGGCGCTGCCCGATGCCGAGGTGCTGCGCGTGGCGCAGTGGATGGCCGACGCGTTGATCGACGCGGCGCAGCGCGAGGCGGCGGCTGCACGCCGCGCCGCCGGCCGCGCCGCGTGAGCCGCCCGCTCAGGCCGGCGGAATGCGCAGCAGCTGGCCCGGGTAGATCTTGTCCGGGTGCGTGAGCATCGGCTTGTTGGCCTCGAAGATCACCGGATACTTGTTGGCATTGCCGTAGTACTCCTTGGCGATCTTCGACAGCGTGTCGCCCTTGACCACCGCGTAGTACTTCGACTCGTCGGCTGGCGTGGCGACCGTGAGCATGTCGTTGACCGCGGCCACGCTCTCCACGTTGCCGCAGCACAGCACTACCTTCTCCTTGGTGGTCTGATCGGCCGCGACGCCGGCCACCGTGACAGTGCCGCTCGTACCGTCGAAGCCGACGTCGAGGCCGTCGACCTTCAGGCCCATGGCATTGATGTAGGTCGCGATCGCGTCGCCCGCGGCGTGATTCAGTCGTTCCAGGTTCTGGGCGCTGGCCTCCTTGGCCGCGGCCTCCTGTGCCGCCTTGGCTTCGCCCTTGCCGAAGAGTTTCTCGCCGGCTTCCTTGATGAAGCTGATCAGACTCATGCGCGCCTCCTTGAGCGTCGGTTGGGGAAAGGGGCCCGACTGTACGCCCGCGGCGTGGCGATTTCAGGTCTTCAGCAGACCTTTTCGCTCGATGAAGGCGATCACCTCATCCAATCCCTGATGCGTGCGCAGATTCGTCATCACGAAGGGCCGGTTCGGGCGCATGCGCCGGGTGTCGGCTTCCATCACCGACAGGTCGGCACCGACATAGGGCGCGAGATCGACCTTGTTGATCACGAACAGGTCGCTCTTGGTGATGCCGGGACCGCCCTTGCGCGGGATCTTCTCGCCGGCCGCCACGTCGATCACGTAGATCGTCAGGTCGGAAAGCTCCGGACTGAAGGTGGCCGCCAGGTTGTCGCCGCCGGACTCGATGAACACGATGTCGGCGTCGGGAAACTTCTCCAGCAGGCGATCCACCGCCTCGAGGTTGATCGATGCATCCTCGCGGATCGCCGTGTGCGGGCAGCCACCGGTTTCGACGCCGACGATGCGCTCGGGCGCCAGCGCACCGGCCACCGTGAGCAGGCGCTGGTCTTCCTTGGTGTAGATGTCGTTGGTCACGACCACGAGATCCCAGCGCGTGCGCATCGCCTTGCACAGCATCTCCACCAGCGTGGTCTTGCCGGAGCCGACCGGGCCGCCGACGCCGACGCGCAGCGGCGGCAACTTCTTGGTGCGGCCGGGGATGTGGTGCAGTGCGTTCATCCGTT
>JAEUPI010000142.1 GCA_016790175.1 Burkholderiaceae bacterium
TCCGTGGCCCAAGGCATTGCGAGTCGAACGACTTGAGTTCGGGGGTTCTTGCCAGCGCGCTCGGTCAGATCGTATTAGCCCCTTTGCTTTGGCTACTTTCATTTGGGGCCGCAAATGAAAGTAGCTCGCCTGCCGGGCGAGACCGGCGGGCTGCTGCAAGAAGAACCAACGGTTCATCGTCAGTCTTCCCTCAACCGCTCGAGATGCCGGATATCCAGACTGTCGAACTGCTCCCGGATCTGGAACATGAAGACGCCCAGGATCAGCACGCCGATCAGCACGTCGAGCGCGATGCCGAGCTCCACCACCATCGGCATGCCGTAGGTGGCCGAGGTGGCGGCGAAGAACAGGCCGTTTTCCATCGACAGGAAGCCCACCACCTGCGGAATCGCCTTGGCGCGCGTGATCATCATCATGAACGACAGCAGCACGCAGGCAAGCGCAATGCCCAGCGTGCCGCGCGCGATGGTCGACGAGAAGCGCGCAATCGGCAGGCCGAGGTTGAAGGCGAAGATCACCAGCAGGATGCCGATCAGCATCGTGGTCGGGATGTTGAGCAGCGGCTCGGTATCCCAGCGCACCTCGAGGCGGTCGATCACCCGGTGCAGCATGATCGGAATCAGCACCACCTTGAGCACCAGCGTGAGTGCCGCCGACACGTACAGGTGAGCCTGCCCGGTGGCGTGGCCGACGAGCGCGGTGGCAATCACCAGCACCACGCCCTGCATCGTGAAGAGGTACACCAGCGACAGCACGCGCCGCTGCGAAATCATCGCAAAGGCCAGCATCAGCAGCACGGCGCCGAAGAGGTTGATCAACTGGCCGAACAGGGGGCTCATGTCTAACTGCCCAGAAGGATATGCACCAGCAGCCCGATCACCGCCAGCAGGAACGCGGTGGCCAGGAACTCCGGCACGCGGAAGATGCGCATCTTGGCGGAGAGCGTCTCCAGCAGCGCCAGCGCCGCGCCGCCGATCGCGAGCTTGAGCACCAGACTCGGCAGCGCCAGCAGCATCTCCAGCGGTGCCTGCGCCTCGGCGATGCCCCAGGGGAAGAACAGCGCCAGGCCCGCGCAGGAGTAGGCAAACAGCTTGAGGCTCGCAGCCCACTCGATCAACGCCAGATGCCGGCCCGAGTACTCCAGGATCAGCGCCTCGTGGATCATCGTCAGCTCGAGGTGAGTGGCCGGGTTGTCCACCGGCACGCGGGCGTTCTCAGCCAGCGAGACGATCGTGAAGGCCACGCCGGCGAAGGCCAGGCTGGGGTAGATCGCCAGCTCGCGGTGGGCCAGCGTCTCGACGATGGTGGCCAGCGAGGTCGACTTCGAGATCAGCGACGCGCAGAACAGCACCATCAGCAGCGCCGGCTCGGCGAGAAACCCGATCAGCATCTCGCGCCGCGCGCCGAGCGTGCCGAACGAGGTGCCGATGTCCATCGCCGCCAGCGAGATGAACACGCGCGCCAGCGCGAACAGGCCGACCAGCGCGATTGCGTCGGCGGCCAGCGTCAGCGGCAGGTCGGTCGACAGCGTCGGGATGATCGAGCAGGCCAGCGTCATGCAGCCGAACACGATGTAAGGTGCGGCGCGGAACAGCGGCGAGGCGTGTTCGGCGATCACCGACTCTTTATGGAACAGCTTGTGCAGCAGGTAGTACGGCTGCAGCAAGGGAGGTGCCGAGCGGTTCTGCAGCCAGGCGCGGCACTGGTTGACCCAGCCGGTGAGCAGCGGCGCCAGCGCGAGCGCGAGCACGATCTCGAGCAACTGCGACAGCAGCCCCGTCCAGGCGATCACGTCGGCCTCACCAGCAGCAGGATCGCGATCAGCGTCGCGAAGCTGTAGAGCAGGTACACCGCGATGCGCCCTTGCTGCAGCAGCCCCACCAGGCGCGCGACGCGCGCTGTCGCGTCGGCGATCGGCTGGTACAGCGCGTGCCAGAAGTGGTCTTCCACCGTGACGCGGTAGCGCGGCGCGGCATCGAACGGCGTCGGCAGTTCGCGGCGCATGCGGAAGAACGGCTCGAAGATCTGCCGGATCGGCTGTCCGAAGCCTTCGGCGGTGTCCTGCATGCGGGCGGTCTGCCACGGGAAGCCGCAGTCCCAGGGTTGGGCGCGCCGCAGCCGACCGTGGTAGAGCTTGCGCACGAGTGCGAAGGCGAGCGCGAAGCAGCCCGCCACACCGAGGGCAAAGAACACCGGCCCGTAGCTCGCGCGCTCGATCGTCGTGGGCACCAGCAGCCAGCCGTGGGCCGCCACCGTGGGGCCGAGCCCGTCGCCCACCAGCTGCCGTGTCACCGGATCGACGAGTTGGATGAATGCTGCCGGCAGCAGACCCAGCAGCACGTTGCCGAGCAGCAGCCAGGCCATGCCGCGCCGCTGCCAGGCATTGGCATCGTGGGCCTGCATCAGCCGGGGCTCGCGCGGTTGGCCGAGGAAGATGACGCCGTAAAACTTGACCATCGTGTAGCCGGCCAGCGCAGCCACCAGCGCGATCAACGCGGCCACCACCGGGATCAACATGTTCAGGAACGAATCGGGCAGGCCCGGCGTGAACAAGAAGCTCTGCAGCAGCAGCCATTCGGCGACGAATCCACTGGTCGGTGGCAATCCTGCGCTGGCCAGCACGCCCACCAGCGTGACCCAGGCCACCCAGGGCATCGCGCGCATCAGCCCACCGAGCTTGCCGAGGCTGCGCTCGCCGGTGGCGTGCAGCACCGTGCCGGTGGACAGGAACAGCAGGCTCTTGAAGAGGGCGTGGCTGGTCACGTGCACCAGGGCGGCGGTGAGAGCCAGCGCGGCGAGCGGCTTCATCGCGTAGGCGCCGAACAGCAATGCCAGGCCGATGCCGGCCGCCAGCAGGCCGATGTTCTCGATCGACGAATAGGCCAGCAGCCGCTTCATGTCGCTTTGCACCGCGGCAAACACCACGCCGAAAAGCGCCGTGGCCAGGCCGACGGCCAGCATCACCACGCCCCACCACCACAGCGGCGTGTCGAGCAGGTCGAACAGCACGCGCAGCAGGCCGTAGATCGCCGTCTTGAGCATCACCGCGCTCATCAAGGCCGACACCGGTGACGGCGCCGCCGGGTGCGCCTCGGGCAGCCAGATGTGCAGCGGCAGCAGCCCCGCCTTGGCGCCGAAGCCGAACAGCGCCAGCGCGAACGCCACCGAGGCCCAGAACGGCGACAGATTCTGCGCACGCATGTTGGCGAAGCTGTAGTCGCCGGTGTTGGCCTGCAGCACGCCGAAGCACATCAGAATGCCGATCGCGCCGACATGCGCGATCAGCAGGTACAGGTATCCGGCGCGTCGGATCTCGGCCACGCGGTGGTTCGACGTGACGAGGAAGAACGATGCGAGCGCCATCGTCTCCCACATCACCATGAAGGCATAGGCGTCGTCGGCCAGCACCACACCGGCCATGCTGGCCAGGAACACGTGGTACTGCAGACACATCAGCCCGGGCGGCGTGCCTTCACCGTGGCGGAAGTAACCCGCCGCGAAAGCCGAGATGCCGGCCGACGTGCCGCCGATGACCATCAGGAAGAACGCCGAGAGCGCATCCAGCCGCAGGTGAAACGGCAGCGTCGGCAGGCCGATGGCCAGCACCGCCGTCTGCGGCGGCACGAACAGCGAAGCCAGCGCCACCGCGAAGAGGCCGACGCCCACCGCGCCGCCGCAGGGAAAGAGCACCCGGCTCACGAACTCGAGGCGGCGCATCGCTGCCAGGCCGAGTACACCGATCGCGAGCCAGATCGCGATCAACACCATCAACCAGTCGAGCAGTACCCATTGCATCGGGTCGGGCTGGAATGGCATGCGTTGCGTACCCCGCGCGATCGCTGCTCAGGCTTTGTTCTTCGTCGGCCGTCGCGGGCCGTCGGCCGTTTGGCCGGTCGAACGCGTTCGCTTGCCCGCCGCGGCGCTGCCGCTGGGCACGAAGCTCACGTCGTGCGCCGCCAGGTAGTCGCGGATCAGCTGCCGAACCACCTGCGACGGCGTCTTGTCCTGCCGCGCGCACAGCTCCTCGAAGGCGGTCTTCTTCGCCGGATCGATCAGCAGGGTCAGCCGGGAGGTCTTGAGCTCCATGTGCATGACATGTGAATGTCATGTGCATTGTATGCGCATACCAAATGCGCGAGCAGCCGACCACGCCAGGCCTCTCGGCGTGCCATGCAGTGGTCTGCGTCGGCAGTCGGCGCGCGCCTCAGCGCACGCGCAAACCCGGCTGCGCACCGGGCCAGGGCTCGAGCACGTACAAGCCCGGATGGGCCTTCTCGTCGGCATGGCTGGCGGCGAGCACCATGCCTTCGGAAACGCCGAACTTCATCTTGCGCGGCGCGAGGTTGGCCACCATCACGGTGAGCTTGCCGGCGAGCTGTTCGGGTGCGTAGGCCGAGGCGATGCCGCTGAACACCTGGCGCGTGCGGCCTTCGCCGACGTCCAGCGTGAGCTTCAGCAGCTTCGTGCTGCCGTCCACGCGCTCGGCAGCGACGATCTTCGCGATGCGCAGGTCGACCTTCGCGAAATCGTCGATGCCGATCTCGGCGGCGAGCTCTTCGCCGCCAGGCGGCGGCGCCACCGGCTCGGCGGCCGCCCCTGCCGCGAAGAGCGCCTCCACCTGCGCCGGATCCACCCGCTGCATCAGGTGCTTGAACTCGCCGATGCGGTGTGCACCCAGCGCACGCTGCGCGTCGGCGAAGGCCATGGGCCCCACCTGCAGGAACGCTTCCACCTGCGCCGCCAGCGCGGGCAGGATGGGCTTCAGGTAGATCGTCAGCACGCGGAAGGCCTCGATGCAGACGCTGCACACGTCGTGCAGCGCCTGTTCCTGGCCTTTCTGCTTGGCCAGCTCCCAAGGCTTGTGCTGGTCCACGTATTCGTTCACCCGGTCGGCCAGCAACATGATCTCGCGCACGGCCTTGCCGTATTCGCGGTCGTCGTAGAGCTGCACGATCGCAGGGCCGTGCGCGCGCAGCCCGTCGAGCAGCACGCGCCCCTCGACGCCGAGGTCGCGCGACAGCATGCCCTTGAAGCGTTTGCCGATGAAGCCGGCGGCGCGGCTCGCGATGTTGACGTACTTGCCGACGAGGTCGGCGTTCACGCGGGCGATGAAGTCCTCGGGGTTGAACTCGATGTCCTCGACGCGCGCATTGAGCTTCGCGGCGATGTAGTAGCGCAGCCACTGCGCGTCGAGCCCCAGTTCCAGATAGCGCAGCGGGCTGATGCCGGTGCCGCGGCTCTTGCTCATCTTGTCGCCGCCCACGGTGATGAAGCCGTGCACATACACGTTGTTCGGCACCTTGCGGCCGCTGAAGTGCAGCATCGCCGGCCAGAACAGCGTGTGGAAGGTGACGATGTCCTTGCCGATGAAGTGCACCTGCCGCAACTCGGGATCGGCCAGATAGGCCTCCATGCTTTGCCCGCGGCGGGCGAGCAGGTGCTTCAGCGAGGCGAGGTAGCCGATCGGTGCATCGAGCCAGACATAGAAGAACTTGCCCGGCGCATCGGGAATCTCGATGCCGAAGTAGGGCGCGTCGCGGCTGATGTCCCAGTCGCCGAGCTGCGTCTTGCCGTCGGCGTCTTCGGCGAACCACTCCTTCACCTTGTTGGCGACTTCGCTCTGCAGCTTGCCGTCCTGCGTCCAGTTCTTCAGGTACTCGACGCAGCGCGGGTCCGACAGGCGGAAGAAGTAGTGCTCGCTCGTGCGCAGCTCGGGTTTCGCGCCGCTGAGCACCGAATACGGGTTGCGCAGCTCGGTGGGCTGGTACACGGCACCGCAGACCTCGCAGTTGTCGCCGTACTGGTCTTTCGCGCCGCAGCGGGGGCATTCGCCCTTGATGTAGCGGTCGGGCAGGAACATGCCCTTCACCGGGTCGAAAAACTGCTCGATGGTGCGCACGTCGATCAGCTCGTTCTTGCGCAGCGCGAGGTAGATCTCGCGCGCGAGGGCATGGTTCTCCGGCGCGTCGGTCGAGTGCCAGTTGTCGAAGCCGATGTGAAAGCCGTCGAGATAGGCCTTGCGCCCGGCCGCGATCTCGGCCACGAAGGCCTGCGGCGTCTTTCCCGCCTTCTCGGCCGCGATCATGATCGGCGCGCCATGCGCGTCGTCGGCACACACGAAGTTGACCTCGGCCCCGCGCATGCGCTGGAAGCGCACCCAGATGTCGGCCTGGATGTACTCCATCATGTGGCCGATGTGGAATGCGGCGTTGGCGTAGGGCAGCGCGGTGGTGACGAAGAGCTTGCGGGTCATGGCGGGCCGGCGGCACACGCGACAAGGCGGGCCGACATTCTAGGTGGCGCCTAGAATCGCGAGCCTTCCGTCAGTGCCCCGCCGCCGTGCCACCGGTGGCGCTCCGGGCCTTTCCGCCGTGGCCATGTCGAGGACAACCATGACCAAAAACCTCAGGCGCGTGCTCGTGCGCGCGTTGCTGACCCCTCTGTTCGCTGCGCCGCTCGGCGTGCTCGCCCAGGCCGGCACCGCGCCGCTGAAGGTCGGCTTCGTCTACGTCACCCCGGTCGGCCAGGCCGGGTGGAGCTACCAGCACGATCTCGGCCGCCAGGCGATGGAACGCGCGCTCGGCGCCCAGGTGACGTCCACCGTGGTCGAAGCCGTGGCCGAAGGCCCGGATGCCGAGCGCGTGATGCGCGATCTGGCGCGTCAGGGTCACAGGCTGATCTTCGCCACCAGCTTCGGCTACCTGGAGGGTGCGCTGCGCGTGGCCGCCGAATTCCCCGACGTGCGCATCGAACACACCGGCGGCTTCAAGACGCGGGCCAACCTCAACACCTACAACGCGCGGATCTACGAGTCGCGCTGGCTCGCCGGTCGGCTGGCCGCGCTGAACAGCAAAAACGGCGTCGCCGGCTACGTGGCGGGCTTTCCGGTGCCCGAGGTGGTGCAGGGCATCAACGCGTTCGCGCTGGGCATGCGCTCGGTGAACCCGAAGGCCGAGGTGCGCGTGGTGTGGTTGCAGAGTTGGTTCGATCCGCCGCGCGAGCGCGAGGCGGCGCTGGCGCTGAAGAACCAGGGCGCCGACGTGCTGACCAACCACACCGCGTCACCCGCGGTGGCGCTGGCGGCCGAGGAACTCGGCGTCAAGCTGATCGCCAACCAGAGCGACATGCGGCGCTTCGCACCGAAGGCGCAACTCGGTGCGGTGACCTACCAATGGGGCGACTACTACACGCGCGTCGCGCGGGCGGTGATCGCCGGCACCTGGGCTGCGCAGCCGGTGTGGGGCGGCATCGGCGAGGGCATGACCGACCTGGCCTTCATCGACGGGGCTTTGCCGCCGACGCAGCGTGCCGGCATCGACGCGGCGCGAGCCGACCTTGTCGCGCGCAGGCGGCAGGTGTTTGCCGCGCCGCTGGACGACAACGGAGGCCGCGCGCGGCTCGCCCAAGGCGTGCTGGCCGACGACGCGATCGCGGCGATGGACTGGTTCGTGCAGGGCGTGGTCGGCAGCGTGCCGGCCTCGCGCTGATCGGCGCGCGCGCTCGACTGATCAGCTCGGCAACGCGGCCTGCAGTGCGCTCGCCGGCGCACCGAAGGCATAGGCATCCATGCCCAGGCAGCCGTAGGTGAGGCTCGCATGTATGCGCCGCGCAGGTCCCTCGTGGCCGGCGCCGGCGGCCACGTACCACGGCAGCAGGTGCTCGTCGGTCGGGTGCATCAGCGCGGCATGTGGTGCCTGGGCGCGATAGTCCAGCAGTGCCGGCCAGTCGGCCGCTGCGCTCCGCTCGTTGAACCATTGGCGGAACGCAGCGCTTTCGGCGATCTCCGGCGCATCCAGCGGCGGTCGGCCGCCGGCGAACACCATGCGCAGGTTATGCGTCATGCTGCCGCTGCCGAGTATCAGCACGCCTTCGTCGCGCAACGGCGCGAGCGAGCGGCCGAGCGCGAACAGCTGCGCCGGGCTCCAGTTCGGCGGAAAGGCCAGCGGCAGGATCGGCACGTCAGCCTCCGGGTAGCTCATTCGCAGCGGGATCCAGATGCCATGGTCGAGCCCGCCCTCTGGCAGCACGTGTATCGGCAGTCCGGCCTCGCGCACGAGCGCGGCCACCCTCGGCGCCAGACCGTCGGCGCCCGGCGTGTCGTAGCGCAGCCGGTATAGCGCGTCGGGGAAGCCGCCGAAATCGTGCACCGTCTCGTGCTGCGCTGCAGCCAGCAGCGCCGGCTCGCGCGTGAGCGAATGCGCCGATACCGCAACGATCGCCTTCGGCCGGCCGAAGGCGGCGTCCAGCACGGGACCGAGCCGTGCCAGAAAGGCGCTCGCCGGCACCGGCTCGATCGCGATCATCGGCGAGCCGTGCGAGACGAAGAGGCTGGGCAGGGCGGGCTGCGTGCTCATGGTGCAGCCATTACAGCATCGGAGCACGGAGGCGGGCTTCACATTCGCTGCACGCAGCATTCAAGCGGGGACATGCGGCCCCGCTCGGCGCAGGGTCGGCAACTCGTGTACCGTGGCGCCCGATGAACGCCGCCGACCCCTTGCCGATCCACGCCGGCCGCATGGCCTGGCGCCAGCTGGTGCGCGACCTGCGTGCCGGCGAGCTGCGCCTGCTGGTGGTGGCGGTGATGTTGGCGGTGGCGGCGCTCACCGCAGTGGGCTTCTTCGCCGACCGGCTCAACACCGCGCTCGCGCGCGATGCCCGCGCGCTGCTCGGCGGCGATGCCGTGGTGGCGAGCGACCAGCCGGCGCCGCAGGCCATCGCCGAGCAGGCCCGCGGTCTCGGGCTGAAGGTGGCCGCGACCGCGAGCTTCCCGAGCATGGCCCGCGCGCCGCAGGACAAGGGTGGCGCTGCGCGGCTGGTGTCGGTGAAGGCGGTCAGCGAAGGTTATCCGCTGCGCGGCAAGCTGCGCCTGCGCGATGGCTCGGGCGCGGTGGTCGACGAGGCGGCGGCGCCGGCGCCCGGCCGCTTGTGGGTCGATGCGGCGCTGCTCGACGCACTGAACCTGCGCCTGGGCGACACGCTGCTGCTCGGCGACGCCGCCCTGCAGCTCGACCGCGTGATCGTGCTCGAGCCCGATCGCGGTGCCGGCTTCATGAGCTTCGCGCCGCGCGTGATGCTCAACCAGGCCGATCTGCCCGCCACCGGCCTCGTGCAGCCGGCCAGCCGTGTGACCTACCGCCTCGCGGTGGCCAGCGACGCGCGCGACGGCGAGGCCGCGGTGCGCGGCTTCGTGCGTTCGGTGGAAGAGCGCGTGCGCAACGACCAGCTGCGCGGCCTGCGCGTCGAATCGCTCGAGGCCGGCCGGCCCGAGATGCGCCAGACGCTCGACCGCGCCGAGAAGTTCCTCAAGCTGGTGGCCCTGTTGGCCGCGTTGCTGGCGGCCGTGGCGGTGGCGATCGCGGCGCGCGACTTCGCGAACCGTCACCTCGACGACTGCGCGATGCTGCGCGTGCTGGGTGCGCCGCAGCGTGCGATCGGCGTGGCCTACCTGCTGCAGTTCGGCGGCGTGGGCCTGATTGCCAGTGCGCTGGGCGTGGCGCTCGGCCTGGCGGTGCACTTCGGTTTCGTCTGGCTGCTTGGGGGCCTGCTCAAGGTAGGTTTGCCGCCGCCCGGTGTGGGCCCGGCGCTCTTCGGCCTTGGCGTGGGGCTCACGCTGCTGGCCTCGTTCGGCCTGCCGCCGGTGTTGCAGCTGGCGCAGGTGCCGCCGCTGCGGGTGATCCGGCGCGATCTCGGCGCACTGAAGCCGGCCTCGGTGGCCGTGCTGGCCGCGGGTGCGGCCGGTTTCATTGCGTTGCTGCTGGCGGCCTCGTCGGACCTCAAGCTCGGCGCGCTGGCGGTCGGCGGTTTTGCCGGTGCGGTGGGGCTGTTCGCCGCGCTCGCGTGGCTGGCCGTGCGCGTGCTGCGCATCGCCGTGCCCGAAACGCGGGCCGCGCGCTGGCTGGTGCTGGCCACGCGCCAGGTGGCGGCACGGCCGGCGTTTGCGGTGCTGCAGGTGTCGGCGCTCGGCGTGGGCCTGCTCGCGCTGGCGCTGCTGGTGCTGCTGCGCACCGACCTCATCGCGAGCTGGCGTGCCGCCACCCCGGCCGACGCGCCGAACCGCTTCGTCATCAACCTGCAGCCCGATCAGGCCGACGCATTCCAGGCGCGGTTGAAGGAGGCCGGTGTCGCGAAATACGACTGGTACCCGATGATCCGCGGCCGCCTGATCGCCATCAACGGCCGCGCCGTGAGTCCGGAAAGCTTCAGCGAAGACCGCGCACGCCGGCTGGTCGACCGCGAGTTCAACTTGAGCCATGCGGGCGCGAACCCCGACCACAACACCGTGGTCGACGGCACCTGGCGGCCCGACGAGGCCGACGCGCTGAGCGTCGAGGAAGGGCTGATGCAGACGCTGAAGCTCAAGCTCGGCGACCGGCTCGCCTTCGACATCGCCGGTCAGCCGCGCGAGGGCCGCATCACTAGCGTGCGCAAGGTCGACTGGAGCTC
>JAEUPI010000158.1 GCA_016790175.1 Burkholderiaceae bacterium
GTCGCGCGTGGCCTTGTCGGGCCATTCGATCCACGAGAAGACCACGGTCTCGTCGCTCTTGGCCTGCACGGCCCGGCGAAAGTCGGTGACCTTGCCGTCGGGCACATCGTCGCCCCAGCACTCGACCACGCGCAGGGCGCCAAGGTCCATGAAGACCGCGTCGCCCAGCCGGGCGTGGTCGATGAATTTCTGCTTGTTGGCCGTTGGCACGGCGATCACGAATCCGTCGATGTAGCTCATGGCAACTCCTTGGTCATGCCTGGCGCGCCGCGGTCAGCGCCCGTTGATGTCGCGTTGACTATTTCAGCCTCTCCAGCCTGCCCCGATTTCGGACGATGTTCTTGTAGTCCCATTGAATCTCCCTGGCCTTCTTCAACCACCGACGCAGATCGGATTCGTTGATCGATGAAACATCGTTGAAGAAGATCGACGCGTCCTTGAACTTCTTTCCGACGACCGATAACTCCGGCTCCCCAAAATCCGCTCCACTCCAGAACATCAATCGAATGCCGGGCTTCTGCTTGCTGTACCCGACGATGGGGTTGCCATCCAGGAACCAGACCGGATGTCCATGCCAGACCTTGCTTTCGGCGCCGGGCAGTCCTCTGTCGATGACTTCGACAAGAACATCGCAGATGCCCTTTTCACCGGTTTCCTGCTTTTCGTTGTACTTCAAGATATCTGAATGCATTTCAGTGGTCGCGTGCTTGGCTGCTGACGGGTTCGAGCATGACAGGCGCCGGCACTCTTTGGCAGCGCCGCATTTGCTTTGCCGAGTGGTGCCAATTCAGCCCGACACCCTCGTACCGCTATTGCGCACCCAGCGTGCCGATCTGGTTGCGCCTTGGGTCGTGGTCGGTCCCCTGCCGGCGCGAGTCGCCAATACGGTCCTGGAACCCAGGGCGAACCACGCCGCCGCGATGCGGCAAACACCGCCGGCGACCATGCCAGTGACTGAGAGCATCGCGGCCATGTGAACGGCCACCGCCGCGACCGCCAGCGTCAGCGACCCCGAGGCCGTGATCTCGCGCGCGGGCGAGTCGGCGAAACAGATCGGGATCAGCGCCGGTACGAGCATCAGGCCGGCGCCGTGGACAGTGGAGGACACGAAAGACCACACCGCCAGCCCGGTTCGACCGCAGCGTGCCCGCACACTCGCATGCGAGCCGCGCGCGAAGTAGAGGATCGCGCCGGCGAGCAGCAGCGCACCGGCCAGTACCTGCTGCCGGACGCTGTCGACCGTCGCGCCGAGCGCGACCGCCGCGGCCACCAGCGCGACCGACATCGCGTGCCCGGCCGCAATCGGCGTCAGCGCGCGCAGTACCTGCGTCCGATCGTGCGACCGTATCCCGCACGCGGCAGCGAACGCCCAGCCGGTAGCAGGGTTCAGCCCGTGCAGAGCGCCGACCCCTGCGACCACCAACCAGGGCCAGAGGGTTGCCATGAAACGATCACCGTCGCGCGTCGTTCATTGATTGGGTGGCGACCTGAGCCAGGTTGTGCGCCTCGCAGCACGACCCGGCGGTGGACTTGCCGGCGTGCGCCGGCTCGTAGCGATCGTGATGGCGCACCCACTCCATCTTGTTTTCTACGTCACGCTCGTTGCGGCCGTTCGGCATCAGGTCGAGCATGTGGTACGTGCCCATCATCACTTCCACCCCACGGCCGTACGTCGAGTAGGTGTGGAAGGCCTCCCCCGCGTCGTTCATGCAGAACACGCTGATGCCGGGCAGCTCGTCGTGCACGTGCGGCGACGTGCCGTAGTTGTAGCCGACTTGGCCCTTCGCGATCTGTTCCGGCGTGAAGCTGACGCCGAAGTCGAAGTTGAAGTCGCTGCCGTACGAGGACACCCAATCGAACTGCCAGCCCATGCGCCGCTGAAAACGCTGGATCTCGGCGAGCGGCGCACGCGAGATGGCAACGAGCGTGACGTCGCGCTGCGCGAGGTGCACGTTCATGCCGTCCGCGTGATCGGCCATGTACGAGCAGCTCGGGCAGCCTTGCTCCCAGCCCGGGCCGAGCATGAAGTGCTGCACGAGCAGCTGGCGACGACCTGCGAACAGGTCGGCGAGCCTGCGCTTGCCGGTGGGTGTGTCGAACGTGTAGTCCTTGTCGACACGCTCCCACGGCAGTGCGCGACGCTCGGCGGCTATCTGGTCGTGCAGTCGCGTCAGCTCGCGTTCGCGCGCGAGCAGCGCCTTGCGCTCGGCGATCCAGCGTTCGCGGGATACGACGGCGTGGTCGTTGAGGGTCGTGTGGGTCGTGGCAGGCATGGGTACTCCTTGGTTCGAACGAGCCGCTCGAACAGCGTTGATCGGAAGAAGAGAGCGGATGGAAGACCGGCTCAAGACTTGATGCGTTTCGGACGCCGCACCGCGCGGATTTTTCCGCTGCTGCCGCCGCCGCAGTAGAACAACGTCGCGCCGTCGGATTCCATTCCGCTGACGCCGGTGCCTTTCGGCATCTCCAGGCGCTCGAGCACGGCACCGCTGACCGGATCGATTCGGCGGATGTCGCTGTCGTCGCCTTCCCAGGTGCCGTGCCACAACTCGCCGTCGACCCACGTCACGCCGGTCACGAAGCGGTTGGACTCGATCGTGCGCAGGATCGCGCCGGTCTGCGGATCGATCCGGTGGATCTTGCGATCGCGGTAGTGGCCGACCCACAGGCTGCCCTCGGCCCACGCGAGGCCCGAGTCGCTGCCGTGGCCGGGTGCCGGTATCGACGTCACCACCTTGCCCGTCGTCGGATCGATCTTGTCGATGCGCGATTCGGCGATCTGATAGAGGTGAGTGCCGTCGAACGCCGTGCCGGCGTCGCCCGAGCAATCGAGCGTGCGAACGAGGTTGCCCTGGTGTGGATCGAGCGCGATCAGCCTGGCGCCCGTGGCGGCCCAGACGTTGTGTCCGTCGTGCGTGACGCCGTGGATCCGGTCGATGCCCGGGAACGGGCCGTACTCACGCACGATCTCGGCCGTGCGCGCCGGTGCCTTCTCCATCCGCTTCTCTGGTCTGCTGGTCATTGCGTAGCTCCTTTAACTGCGCGCCTGGGGTTTGCCCACCCATCGGCACCGCAAGGCCACTCTACGCAGGCGGCAGCGCAGCAGGGAGTAACAAGATCGTCGTGAATCCGGCGAGCGGCGGCGACAGCCAGCGTTGCGTGCGTGCGCGCCCGATCGAACGCACCCGTCCGGCCGCCTCGAGCTCGACGAGCGCGCGCTGCACGGTGCGCTGGCTGGCGCCGACGGCTAGCGCCAGCGCCGATGTCGACCACGCGGCGCCATCGGACAGCAGCGCGACGAGCGACGCGTCGTCGCCGTCGATCGGCGGTGCGAGCACGACGACTTCGCTCGCGTCGCGTGGCCGCAGCACGAAGCCCTGCCCGGTGGCGTCGACGCGCGCGAATCGGGCGACGAGCGCGCGCAGCCGCCCCATTTCCACGCGCAGTCGCGCGCGATGCGTCTCGTCCGGCCGGCGCGTGCGAAACGCGTGCGCGATCAGCGTGTGGCGGTCGACGTCGCCCGGCCACGCTGCGGCGAGTGTGCGCACCAGCGTGAACAGCACCGGCCTGCGCGCGAGCGACAGCCACGTCGCGCCCGCGCGCAGCCCGCGCCGACACGCGTCGACGATCAGTGCGCCGGCGTCGAGCAATGCCACGACTTCGTCGAGGCGCAACACGCGCTCGCCGCCGCCCGACTGGCGGCGCGCCGCCGGCCGATCGATCGCGGCACGCATCTCTGCGACTTCGGCGGCGAGCGCCGGCACGCGTGCACGCTCGGCTGCCGTCGACGCCCGCGCGAGTGCCTCCTGCGCCGCACCGATCCGCAGCGAACGCAGCGCCAGCTCGCCACCAATCAGCTCCGCGATCGCCGCCAGCAACGGCGGCACCTCGCGTGAATCGAGGCGCGCGAGCGCGGCGGCGGCCTCGTCGAGACGGCCGAGCAGCAGCGAGCGGCGCGCGGCGATCAGCCGCGCCTGAAGCGCGTTCGCAGGGTCGGCGCGCGCGTCGAGCGTGGCCGCTGCTGCCGCCAGCGTGCGCGGCGACCCGGCGAAGTCGCGCATCGCCAGCGCAACCTCGGCCTCGGCGACGACGCAGCGCGCACGCGCGAGGTCCTCGTGCGCGCCGAATCCGCGTGCGGCATGCCGCAGCAGCTCGCGCGCGCGCGCCAGCTCGCCGAGCTGCGCCATCGCGATCCCGCGCAACGCCAGCGCTGGCGGATCGTCGCGCAACGCGATCCGCTTGAGGGCTTCGAGCGCATCGCCGGCGGCGAGCGCGCGCGCGGAAGCGGCGATCAGTGAGTCCATGGCAGGAGGCTGTTCCGGTCATGGCATTCTCGCAACGACACACATCACTGACCGAACGGTTGCTGGCCGGGCGAACCAGCACCGGCGTCTTCGACGCTCACATCTTCGCCTTGCCGCCGTTGATGCCCCAGGCGGTGCCGAAACGGTCGGTGACCATGCCGAAACGCTCGACCCAGAAGGTCTCGCCCAACGGCATCTGCACCGTGCCGTTGTCGGCGAAGGCGTTGAATACGCGCGTGGCCTCGGCCACGTTGTCGTAGGTCAGCGCCAGCATCACACCCTTCATGCCTTCGAACGGCACGCCCGGCGGCGCGTCGCCGGCCATCAGCGAGAAGTCCTTGTGCACCAGATAGGCGTGCATGATCTTGTGGGCATGCTCCGGCAGCACCGGCTCGTCGCTCGGCGTCTGCGCATAGGTGATCAGCGCCTCGACCTTCGCGCCGAGCACACGAGCGTAGAAGTTCATCGCTTCGGCGCAGCGGCCGTCGAAGGAAAGGTAGGCGTTGAGCTTGGGCATAGCGAACTCCTTGATGAGGGTGTGGTCTAGGCAGCGGCTGATGAGCCCTGCCAAGGGGTTCAAGCATTACAGTCGCCGGCACCCTTGGCCAGCACCGCATCGGCGTTGCAGCGTAGTGCCAATTCAGTCCGAGGCTGTCGTATCTCAACGGAGCCACCAATGTTTCTGCCACTGGATGGCGACGGCGAGCTTTATCTGCAGCTGCTACGGGCCTTGAGGTCGGCGGTACGCGACGGTCGCCTGCTCGCCGGCACGCGGCTTCCTGCTACGCGCGCCCTCGCGGCGGAGCTGAAGCTGTCGCGCAACACGGTGCTCGCGGCCTATGAGCTGCTCTGCGCCGAGCAACTCGCCGTCGCCCGCAGCGGCAGCGGCACCTTCGTTGCCGACGCGCTGCCGCGGCACCGGCAGCAGCCGCGAGCCGAGCCGGTCGACGCGCAGTCGGCCTATGCGGCACGGCTGCGGCGCCTGCCGCCGCTTCCGCTGCCGACGCGTCGCTCCGATTTGCCGATCGACTTCCAGTACGGCGAGCCGATGACCCATCTTGCGCTCTTCACCTCGTGGAGCCGGGCATTGACGCACGCCGCGGCGCGGGCGCAGCCTGGGTACCCTGCGCCTCAGGGGTCGCTGCACCTGCGCGCACAGATCGTCGCCCACCTCGGGCGGCGCCGCGGCGTCGCTTGCGAGGCCGACGACGTGGTGATCGTCAACGGCACGCAGCAAGCCTTCTCCGTTCTGGCACGCGTGCTGCTCGACGAAGGCGACCGTGTCGTCGTCGAGGAGCCTGGTTATGCCCTGGCCAAGCATTGCCTCATGGCCCATGGCGCAGAGGTCGTGGCGGTGCCGGTAGGCGCCGACGGGCTGGAGGTGGCCCGCCTGCCCAGCGCGCCGCCGGCGCGGATGATCGTCGTCACGCCGTCGCACCAGTTTCCGCTCGGCGTCACGCTGTCGCTCCCGATGCGCCAGGCGCTGCTGCAGCATGCCGCGCGCAACGGCAGCTGGATCGTCGAGGACGACTACGATGGCGAGTTTGGTTTCGAGGGGCGAGCGCTGCCGGCGCTGCGTGCGCTCGACGCCGGCGACCGCGTGATCTATATCGGCACGTTCTCCAAGACCATCCTGCCGTCGCTACGGCTGGGCTACATCGTGTGCCCTCGCAGCCTGCGCGACGACATCGTGCTCGCCAAACGCACGATGGACGTGGCCAGCTCGGGCATCGAACAGCAAGCGCTGGCACGCTTCATGGCCAGCGGCGCCTTCGACCGCCACCTGAAGCGCACCGCGCTCGAGCTGCGCCGGCGCCGCCGGGCGTTGAACGACGGGCTCGCCGCGCAGTGCGGCGAGCGCCTGGTGCCGCAGGACTCGGGCACCGGCATGCACCTGGTGGCTTGGTTGCCGGGTTTCGACGCAGCCGCGGTGCGCAGGCTGATCGCCAAGGCCGAACAGCGCGGCCTAGGCTTGCACAGCCTGGCGCCGCACTACGAGTCGACGCCGCCGATGCAGGCGCTGCTGATCGGCTATGCAGCGACTTCCGTGAGCCAGATCCACAAGGCGACGTGCCTGCTCGGCGAAAGCCTGGACGCCGTCACGCGACTTGGGCGACGAGAGCACGAGACGGCTGGTGCTGGCGGGCGACCTCGGCTGGCTGGCGTGCGGCGGGTCGCCCGCTCCAACTAGGCCCTGCACCCGCAGGCCACCCGACGCCGTCAAGGCATCACGCCGTTCATCCGCCTGAACGCCAGAAACTCCGCCCGGTTGCGCGGCCCGTAGGTCGCGAAACTCGGCCGCGGGTCGTGCAGATACTCGCTCTTGCGGCGCTGCACACCGTCGCGCTCGAGCCGTTGGCGCAGCGCCGCCGGCGCGAGGCCGTAGACCCTTGCGGCGTTGAGCCCGAAGATCTTGCGCTTGAGCTGCGGCGTCAGCGCCGGATAACCGTAGCGCTCGCGGAACTCGGCGCTGATCTGGAATGCGCGCAGCGCCTGGATCTGGTCTTGCGGGCTGCCGTACCACACCGAGTCGGTGCCCCACAGCACATGGTCTTCGCCGAAGGC
>JAEUPI010000160.1 GCA_016790175.1 Burkholderiaceae bacterium
GAAGATGCCCGCCCACGACTTCGAGGTCGAGGAGGCGCTCGAGGAAGGCGTGATGGTCAAGTGGCTGTCGACCATCAAGCGGGCCGACGAGCGGGAGCTGACGATCGAGAAGATGGTGCTCGATGCCAAGGGCAACCCCCAACCCACCGGCGAGTTCGAGACGCTGCAGGCCGATTCGGTGGTGCTGGCGCTCGGGCAGGACGTGGACCTCTCGCTGCTCGACGGTGTACCCGGGCTAGAAGTCGCCGACGGCGTCGTGCAGGTCGACCCGGCCACGATGATGACCGGACGTGCCGGCCTGTTCGCCGGCGGCGACATGGTGCCCGCCGAACGCAACGTGACCGTCGCGGTGGGGCACGGCAAGAAGGCCGCTCGGCACATCGACGCCTGGCTGCGCGGCACCCCGCTGCAGCTGCCGCCGAAGCATGCGGTGGCCACCTTCGATCGGCTGAACACGTGGTACTACACCGACGCACCGAAGACGGTGCGGCCGCAGCTCGACCTGGCGCGGCGTACCAGCAGCTTCGACGAAGTGCAAGGCGGTCTCAACGAAGACAACGCGCTGTTCGAGGCCCGGCGCTGCCTGTCGTGTGGCAACTGCTTCGAGTGCGACAACTGCTATGGCGTGTGCCCCGACAACGCCGTGATCAAGCTGGGCCCCGGCAAGCGCTTCGCATTCAACTACGACTACTGCAAGGGCTGCGGCATCTGCGTTGCGGAGTGCCCGTGCGCCGCGATCGAGATGGTCAACGAAGACATCTAGGGTTGGGTCGCCGGTCGCTCGCACGCACCGAGCGGCCGGCTTCGGCGAGCCGTGGCCTCGCCTCCACCGGCGCCCGCAGCGCGCGCTCCCACCCTCGTTCAGGCGCTGACGCGGATGTTGTTCTGCACGCCAACCACACCGGCCACCTCGCGGGCCAGCTTTTCGGCCTTGGCGCGCTCGTCGTCGGACCTGGCCACGCCGCTGATCTGCACGACGCCCTTGAAGGTCTCCACCGACAGGGCCATCGCGCTGACGGTCTTGTCCTCCGCGAACTTGGTCTTCACGCGGGCGGTGATCACCGAGTCGTCGACATAGGTGCCGACGCTCTGCTGATCGCGCATGACGGAACAGCCCGCTCCGGCCAGCAGGGCCAGGGCGGCGGTGACAGCAACGAGCGGTTGGTGCAGTTTCATGTGAGCTTCTCCTGTATGGATTGCGGCGGTCGCGCGTGGGTGCGCTCGCCGTCTGCCCACTGTGCCCGCGCGCCGAGCCGCCCCGCGTCGGTCGGCGGCGGTCTTGCTTGTAGGACGGCGCCGCTCGCGCGGGCCGCGCGCCCGGTGGCCTCAGCCGCCCCGCAGCTCGGTCGCGAGCGTGCCGCAATAGTCCAGCAGCTTCTCGACGTCGCTGGACTTGTCGAACACGCGGTCGGCGCCCAGCGCCAGGCAGTATTCGCGCACCAGGTTCGTGGCGTAGTTCGTGAGCACCACGCGGCGGATCGTGCTCTGGCTCGTGCGCAGTGCGGCCAGCACGTCGACGCCGGAGCCCTGCTTGAGGCGCACGTCGATGATTGCCAGGTCGCACCCGGGCGCGCTCTGGGTCAGCTTCTCGATCGCCTCGGTGGCACCTTCTGCGAAACCCACCACCTGCACCGGCGCCCATTCCTCCAGCGTGGCCACCAGATTCTGGCGAATCGTGGCGCTGTCTTCGACGATGAAGGCGGTCAGGGGCGACATGTCACCGCGTGAAGTCGATCGGCTCGTCCGTGCGCGGACGCAACAAGGCTCGGCCAGTCTAGTGAACGGGTGCGGCCGGCGGTGTAGGACAACGCCGGCTTCTGTGGGCCTGTCGGCCGAGTCCGACAGTGCGACGCGCGCTCCGCCGATAACTCCATCACGCCTTCACGTCTACCTTTGAGCCACTGCCGCATCGCGCGGCGTGTTGCAAGGAGATCGTGATGACCCGTGAGATGAAACCCTGGCTGTCGACCACGCTGGCCGCCACGGCCGCAGCACTCGCACTGTCCGCCTGCGATCGCGTGAGCGAGGGCCCGCTGGGCATGAGCAAGGACGGCAGCACCACCGTCGCCGGGGCGCCACGCCAGGCCGAACAGCCGACGATGCAGAAGGCGCCACCCAATACGGACGCCGCGGCGCCCACGAGCCAGAACCCGTCGAACGATGCCGCCATCACCTCGTCGGTCAACGCCGCGCTGGCGCGGGACCCCGACCTCGTGGCGCAGCGCATCGAGGTCGACACCGTGGATGGCAAGGTCGCCCTGCGCGGCAATGTGGCGAATCCGCAGGCCCGCGAGCGCGCCACGCAGATCGCCAAGTCCGTGGCCGGCGTGCGCAGCGTCGACAACCAGCTCGTCGTCGGCAAGGGCTGACGCGGACATGGCCATGAAGTCCGAAACCTCGATCGGGCCGCTGCCGGTGCCCGCGCTCCGCACGGCCTATCCGCCAACGGCCCGCTCGTCCGCGCCGCGGATCGACGCGCGCGCCATCCCGCCGTGCCGGCAAGAGTGGCGCAGCGTCATCGTCGGCGTGCTCAACCATGCGCTCAGCGCCGAGATCGTCCACATGCAGCGCTACCTGCACCAGCATTTCGCTGCCGACGATTCCGTGGCGGTGGGCATGACCAAGA
>JAEUPI010000166.1 GCA_016790175.1 Burkholderiaceae bacterium
CTGTTCGTCCTGGGCACGGGCTTCGAGCCGTCCGCTGACGGCGGCGTCGACCACCGTCTGCACCAGCAGCCGGATGCCCAGCGGCGCCAACGCGCGTTCCCACAGTTCGCGTGCCGTCTCGCCGGGCTTCACGAAGCACCAATCCTGCGCGGCGATCGCGCCGGCATCCCAGCGATCAGCGAGGTGGTAGATCGAGCCGCCTGCGATCGGGTCGCCGCACTTGACGGTCCACTCCACGGCGGCGATGCCGCGGTGCCGCGGCAACAGCGACGGGTGGTAGCCGATGCCGCCGAGCCGCGACCGGGCCAGCGCGTCGCTGTCCACCCGCGCATGGGTGTGCGCGGCGACGATCAGGTCGGTGCCGTCGGCGATCTCGCCGGCCGTGACGTGCTTGGGATCGGCCTGCACCTGAACGGGAATACCGAGCGCCTCGGCCCGCGCGGCGAGCCGGTCGTCGGCTGCGGGTGTGACGACCCGGGCGACGCGCACCGCAGGGTTCGGTGCCAGCTGGTCGAGCACGGCGGCGCCGAAATAGCGCGAGCCGACGAGGGTGATCTTGAACGTCAAGTGAACTCCCGCTGAACGGATGAAGGGTCGGCCGGCACGCGCGGGCCGGCAGTCATCGAGCGACGAGGCCGTGCCGCTATTTCGACCACGTGTCCTTGAGGCCGGTGATGCGGTTGAACACCGGCCGCTCCGCACGATGGTCGATGCGGTCGGCCACGAAATAGCCGTGTCGCTCGAATTGCAGCGTGTCGTCGCGCTTCGCGCCGGCGAGCGACGGCTCGAGCCACCCCTGCACCACGCGCTTGCTGTCCGGGTTGAGCACACTGAGAAAGTCGCGCCCCGCGGCGTCGGGTTGTTCTTCGGTGAACAGCCGGTCGTACAGGCGCAACTCGGCCGGCAGCGCCTCATGCGCGCCGACCCAGGTGATCGTGCCCTTGACCTTCACCGCGTCGGCTCCCGGCGTACCGCTCTTGGTGTCGGGCACCACGCGGGCCAGCACCGCGGCGACGGCACCCGAGGCGTCCTTCTCGCAGCCGGTGCATTCGACGACGACGCCGTACTTCAGGCGCACCTTGTTGCCGGGCACGACGCTGCCGTCAGGCAGCGTCTTCGGCGGGAACAGGCGGAAGAAGCCCTTCGGCGGCACCTCGGCGAAATCATCGCGCTCGATCCACAGCTCGGGCCCGAGGCTGAAGCGCCGCACGCCGCGATCGGCATGGTGCGGGTGAACCGGTGCCTGGCACGCTTCGGTCGCCGCACCGCCGAAGACCTCGGCCCAATTGATCAGCCTGAGCTTCAGCGGGTCGATCACGGCCATCGCACGCGAGGCCTGGCCTTCGAGGTCGTCGCGCAACGCGATGTCCAGCACCGAGTAGTCGACCCAGATGTTGGTCTTCGACGCACCGGTGTCCTCGGCCATCTTGCGGATCGAGGCCGGCGTGTAGCCGCGGCGGCGCATGCCGGCCAGCGTGGGCATGCGCGGATCGTCCCAGCCCTGCACATGACGTTCGTCCACCAGCTGCTTGAGCTTGCGCTTGCTGGTGATCACGTAGGTGAGGTTGAGGCGTCCGAACTCGATCTGACGCGGCAGCGGGCGCTGCAGCAGGCCGCCTTCGGCCAGGCGCTCGAGCAACCAGTCGTAGAACGGGCGCTGATCCTCGAACTCGAGCGTGCAGATGCTGTGGGTGATGTTCTCCAGCGCATCCTCGATCGGATGCGCATAGGTGTACATCGGGTAGATGCACCAGCGGTCGCCGGTGTTGTGGTGGGTGGCGCGCTTGATGCGGTAGAGCGTCGGGTCGCGCAGATTGATGTTCGGCGACGCCATGTCGATCTTCGCGCGCAGAACCATCGCGCCGTCGGCATGCACGCCGGAGCGCATCTCGCGAAAGCGCAGGAGGTTGTCCTGCGCACTGCGCTCGCGGAATGGGCTCGCGGTGCCGGGCGTGCCGAAGTCACCTCGCGTGGCCCGCATGGCTTCGGCCGTCTGCTCGTCCACGTAGGCGAGGCCGCGCTCGATCAGATGCTCGGCCGCGCGGTACATGAAGTCGAAATAGTCGCTCGCGTAGTAGAGATGACTGGTGCCGTTGGCGTCCCAGCTCCAGCCGAGCCAATGCACCATCTCGATGATCGCGTCGACGTATTCCTGCTCTTCCTTCTCGGGGTTGGTGTCGTCGAAGCGCAGGTGACACACGCCGCCGTAGTCGGCCGCGAGCCCGAAATTCAGGCACACGCTCTTGGCATGACCCACGTGCAGGTAGCCGTTGGGCTCGGGTGGAAAGCGTGTACGAATGCGCGCCGGGTCGATCGGCGCTGCCGCGTGGTGCTGCGCGTCGCCGGGCGATCCTGCGAAGCGTCGCTGTGCGTAGATGCCGGATTCGAGATCGCGCTCGATCTCCAGGCGCAGAAAGTGTCGCCCTTTTGGGGGAGATGGATCGTTGGCGGGCGCTGACATCGGATGGCGACCACGGGCGGCAAACCCGTGTCGGGCAAGGACTTTCGGCGATTCTAGGGCCCGCCCTTCACATGCCTTTACGAAACCTTCACCGAGCGTCGTGTGAACCGCGGTGGCTGGCCTGTCGTTGACGGCATCAGAGGTCCGTGCAGGCGGCCTCGTCAACAGAAGGAGCCTTTCATCATGTTCGCGACCAAGACCTCGGTGATCGCTGCTGCCACGCTGGTCACGGCGCTCGCCGCCGGTGCTGCCCGCGCGGGTGACGTAAGCTGGTCCATCGGCATTCACGCGCCCATCGCCCCCGGAGCCACGATCGGCACGGTGATCTCGAACCGGCCTGTCGTGCCGGTGGTGGTGGCCGCTGCGCCGGTGGTGGTGGCCCCGCCCGTGGTGTACAGGCCCGCGCCGGTGGTCTACGCACCGCCGGTGGTCTATGCGCCGCCGGTGGTCTATGCGCCGCCGGTGGTCTATGCGCCGCCGCGGGCCGTGGTGTTGCCGGCACCGGTCGTCCACGCACGGCCACCGGTCTACGTGCCGCGGCGCATGGCGCTGGCGCCGGTCTGGGTGCATGGCCGCTGGGTGCATCCGGTGCACCATGGCCGCTCACATCGCGACCACGACGGTTGGCGCGACGATCGGGGTCACTGGGACCGCGATGACGACCGCCGCGGCCCACCTGCATATGAGCCGCCGCGCGGTCGTCGCTGATCGGCCACCTGCAGGAGGCCCTGCGCCACGCCGTGGTGGGTGAGATCGCCAGGCCCGGACCAGAGCGGCAGCGCGCCGCCTGTGCCGGGCCTCGTTGCTTTCAGTCGCGGGTGAACGCGAGCACGACGTTCGTGCCGCCGAAGGCGAACGAGCTGCTGATGGCCGCGCGCAGCAACGGCGCCGCCGTGGCGCCGGCGTGCACGAGCGGCACCGCGCATTCGGCATCGATCGCAAGCGCGTGCATGTTCGGCGGCAGTTCGCGCCGCTGCAGTGCGAGCACCGTGATCACGGCTTCCAGTGCCCCGGCGGCGCCCAGCAGATGGCCGTGCAGCGCCTTCGTCGAACTGACCTGCAGGCCGCCGATGGCCTCGCCCCAGACTGCGCGCAAGGCCTGGCACTCGACCACGTCGCCGATGCGCGTGGCGGTGCCGTGCGCATTGCAGTAGCCCACGTCGCCGGGCTCGAGGCCGGCATCGCGCAGCGCCTGCGCGAGCACCCGCTGCTGGCCGCCGACGTCGGGTTTGGTCAGGTGCACGGCGTCGCAGCCGATGCCCATGCCGGCGAGCCGCGCGTAGATGCGTGCACCCCGTGCCCGCACCCGGGCGTCGGACTCCATCACCACGAACGCGGCGCCTTCGCCGAGCACGAAGCCGCTGCGTTCGGCGGCAAACGGCCGGCAGCAGGTGGCGGCCTCTCCGGGCGCGAACGAGGCCAGTGTCTGCAGCGCCTGCCAGGCCTGCACGACACCAGGCACGATCAGCGCTTCGCTGCCGCCGGCGATCGCGACGTCCACGTCACCGTGACGCAAGGCCTTCGCCGCCTCGGCCAGAGCCACGGCCGACGATGCGCACGCGATCGAGTAGGTCAGAACCGGGCCGGTGATGCCGTGGCGCATCGCCACGTGCGCCGCCGGCGCGTTGGGCATGAAGGCCGGCACCGTGAGCGGCGGAATGCGGCCGCTCTTCGCGCCCGACGCATAGGCCGCCTCGAGCGCCGCCGCGCCCCCCATGCCGCAGCCGACGTAGACGCCCACGCGCAGCGGATCGGCCAACTGGGTGATCGCAGCATCGCGCAAGGCCAGGCTCGCGGCGGCCACGGCCAGCTGGCTGACGCGATCGACGCCCGGCAGCTGCAGCTTGGTAAACCAGCGCTCGACGTCGAATGTCACGGTGGCCGCGGCGGCGGGCCTCGCCAGCTCGGGAAACACCGGCCGCACGGCCGATTCGCCGCGCAGCAGGGCATCGAACATCGAGTGCGGATCGTCGCCGTGCGGGCTGACGATGCCGATGCCGGTGATCGCGGCCATGGAGGCGATGCGCGTGGCCGCCGACCCGCCGGCGACCGTCCGCTCAGGCGGTCTGTTGGGCCCGCACCTGGTCGACCAGGCCCGCCAATGCGGCCAGCGTGTCGACACCGTCGGGCAGGTCGGGCAGGCTGATGCCGAGGCGGTCCTCGACCTCGAACAGGAATTCGGCAACGGCCAGCGAATCCAGGCCCTGTTCGCGCATCGAGAGATTCACGTCCAGAGTCGCCGGATCGATGTTGTACTTCTCGTGGATCAGCGCCTGCAGTTCCGTCAGCGAACTCATGGATCGGGCTCCCCGGTCGGCGGGCTGCTCCACCCTGTCAGGGCGCGCCACCGGCCGGCGTTTCTCTGGGGCCAATGATATCGCCATCGCCTGAGCGGCCCGCTCGCGGCAACGATGCCGGTGCAATCAAGAGCGCGAGCGCGGCTCCGCCGACCACGTCCCACCAGACATGCTGCTTGACGGCCAGCGTCGACCACACGATCGCCGCGACCCAGAACATGTTGGCGGCACGCATCCAGGCCGGTGCGCCGGCCTCGCCGAGCAGGCGGTGCAGCCACAGCGCGGAGAACATGGCGGCCGCCACGTGCAACGACGGGCAGGCGTTGCCGGCCGCGTCGACGCCACGCAACAATGCGAAACCGGGGTGTTCGGTTTCGACCGGCAGGTGCGGCACAGCTGTCGGCCACCAGGCGAAGCACAGCAGCCCGACGGCGAGCAGCACCGCGATCCAGATGCCATAACGCACGAGCTCACGCGAGGTGGCGATCAGGCTCGGCGGCAGCGCCACGTAAAGCCACAACGAGAGGTAGGGCCACAGCGCCCAGGGCTGAAAACCGATCCAGTGGTCGACCGCGCTGAGCGGCATCACGGTGACCGGCGCCGAAGGATGGCGCAGCAGGTGGAAGTAGCCGACGAAGAAGACCCACATGTAGGCGGTGAAACCCACGGACTTGAGCCAGAAACAGGCACGCATCCTGTCGAGCATCACTGCCGCGAGGCCGCCGCGTGGCACCGCCGCAAGCGGCAGGGACGTCGGCTTGATGACGGTCATGCGGTCGAGGTTACCACCGGGTGATCGCGGTTCGTCCGGCGGGCGACCGCGTCGCGGTGCCGGCGCTGCGCTTGCCATAATGCCCGCGTGACGGTCACCCCTGTGCCTTCGATCCGCGAGGCGACGCTGCCGCCGCATGCGCCGCTGCCCGAGTACTACGCCAACGAGGATGACCACCAGCGCTTCGTGCGCCGCATCTTCGACGACACCGCGGTCGACTACGAACGTGTCGAGCGCATGCTCGCGCTCGGCACCGGTCCGTGGTACCGGCGCCAGGCGCTGCGGCGCGCCGGCCTGGTCGCCGGCATGCGGGTGCTCGACGTGGGCATCGGCACCGGCCTGGTGGCGCGCGAGGCGCTGGCGCTGCTCGGTCCCGGTGGGCAGCTCACCGGCGTCGACCCGAGCCCGGGCATGATGGCCCAGGTGCGTGCGCCCGGCATCGAGCTGTTGCAGGGTCGCGCCGAGGCGCTGCCAGTCGGTGAGGCGGGTGTCGATTTCCTCAGCATGGGCTACGCGATGCGCCACCTGAGTGACCTGCGTGCTGCTTTCGCCGAGTTCGCACGTGTGCTTCGCCCCGGCGGCCGGCTGCTGCTGCTCGAGATCACACGGCCCGAGGGCCGCCTAGCCAGGCGGCTGCTGCGCGGCTACATGCGCGCGGTGGTGCCGGTGGCGGCACGCTGGGTGACCGGTCATGCCGATACGGCGCACCTCTGGCGCTACTACTGGGACACGATCGAGGCCTGTGTCCAGCCGACGCAGGTGATGCAGGCCCTGAGCGATGCCGGGTTCGCCGACGTGCGGCGGCACGTGGAGCTCGGCGTGTTCTCCGAATACACCGCACGCAAGGCCAATACATGATCGAACCGAACGATTCGGGCCGCGCATCCTGTGACGTGATCGTCATCGGCGGCGGGCCGGCCGGCTCGACGGTGGCCACGCTGCTCGCGCGACAGGGGCGCAGCGTGGTCGTGCTGGAGAAGGACCACCACCCGCGATTCCACATCGGCGAGTCCCTGCTGCCGGCCAATGCCGCTTTGTTCGAGCGACTGGGCCTGCTGCAGGAGGTCGAGCGCATCGGGCAGACCAAATGGGGCATCGAGTTCGTGTCGCCTCAGCATGCGCATTCGAGCTTCCTCGAATTCGGCGATGCCTGGGACAAGTCGATGCCTTACGCCTGGCAGGTGCGGCGCTCGCAGCTCGACGAGATCTTGTTCCGCCATGCCGCCGCGAGCGGCGCCTCGACGCACGAGGATGCTCGTGTGCAGCAGGTGTCGTTCGACGCCGATGGCGCCGACGTGACCGCGCAACTCGCCGACGGCGCGACACGACGTTATCGCGCGCGGTTCGTGGTCGATGCGTCGGGCCGCGACACCTTTCTCGCCGGCAAGCTGGGCCTGAAGCGCAAGAGCAAGAAGCACAACAGCGCGGCGATCTTCGGTCACTACCGGGGCGCCCGGCGGCTCGAAGGCCGCCTCGAAGGCAACATCAGCATCTTCTGGTTCCAGCACGGCTGGTTCTGGTTCATACCGCTCGCCGACGGCTCCACCAGCATCGGCGCGGTGTGCTGGCCGCATTACCTGAAGACGCGCGACAAGCCGTTGCGCGAGTTCTTCGAAGAGACCATCGCGATGAGCCCGTCGCTGGCCGAGCGCCTGGCCGGTGCCGAGCTGATCGACGGCATGGTCTATGCCACCGGCAACTACAGCTATGCCTGCACGCAGGCCCATGGCGAGCGCTACGTGCTGCTCGGCGACGCGTACGCGTTCATCGACCCGGTGTTTTCGTCGGGTGTGTACTTCGCGATGGTCAGTGCGTTCGAGGGTGCCGAGCTCGTGGCCACCTGCCTCGACCGGCCACACGAGGCCGCTGCGGCGCGCCGGCACTTCACCGAGCAGCTCGACAAGGGTCCGCGCGAGTTCTCGTGGTTCATCTACCGCATGACCAATCCGGCGATGCGCGAGCTGTTCATGTACCCGCGCAATCCGATGCGCGTGAAGGAGGCCCTGCTGTCGCTGCTGGCCGGCGACATCTACGGCCGTACGCCGATCTGGCGATCGATCGTGGCGCTCAAGAGCCTGTACTACATGACCTCGCTGATGAGCCTGCCGCAGACCGTGCGGGCCTGGTTCGCGCGGCGGCGCAACATCCGTCCGGTCGGGCCGATCAAGGGGGAGAACGTGATTGCCGACGCCTGAACGAGTCCGTCGGCGTCGTCTCCTGGCGCTGAGCCTCGCGTTGACTGCCGTCACCCTGCCCGCCCGGGCCGACAAGCCGCTGTGGGAGTTCGGCCTCGGCGCCGGCGCCCTGCGTCTGCCGCACTACCGTGGCTCCGACCAGAGCCACACCTGGGTGCTGCCGGCGCCGTACTTCGTCTACCGCGGCGAGATCTTCCGGGCCGACCGCGACGGCGCGCGGGCCGTGCTGGTGGACGCCGAGCGTTTCGATTTTGACGTCAGCCTCGCCGCCACCGCGCCCACGCGCAGCGAAGACAACACCGCCCGCGCCGGCATGCCCGACCTGGCGCCGACCTTCGAGGTCGGCCCCAATGCCAACTTCACGCTCGCACGCGGTGCCGGCTGGAAGCTGCAGGCGCGTGTGCCGGTGCGCGCGGCGTTCACGCTCGAGTCGAGCCCGAAGTCGATCGGCTGGATCGCGACGCCGAACCTGAACCTCGATTTCTGGGTGGCTGGCTGGAACGTCGGCGTGCTGACCGGCCCGGTGTTCGCCACGCGGCGCTTCCACGGCTACTTCTACGACGTACCGGAGGCCTACGCCACCACAACGCGTCCGGCCTATCGTGCCGCAGGCGGTGCGAGCGGCTGGCGCCTGGTGAGTGGTGCGTCGCGCCGCATCGGCAGCTGGTGGCTGGGCGGTTTCGTCTACGGCGACCGTGTGCGTGGTGCGCACTTCGAGGCCAGCCCGCTGGTGCGCCGGAGCGAAACGGTGGCCTTCGGCGTGGCCGCCTCGTACATCTTCGCGGCGTCTTCGGTGCAGGTGCGCGATGACGACTGAGCGGCTCGTGGGGCGCAGCCACTGGCCGCAGCCACTGGCTTGGGCGATGCTGCAGCTGCTGCTGCTCGGACTCGGCCTGATGTCGCTGGTGTGGAACCTGATCGCGCTGGTGCTGCATCCGCTGCTGGCGCGCGATACGGGCCTGCGCATCGGGCGCGCCGGCATCTCGCGCGGCTATCGGCTGTTCTGGATCGTCGCCCGCGCCTCGGGGCTGCTGCAGATGGATGCCCGGGCGCTGCGGCCGCTGGCCGACGAGCGCGGGCTGATCATCGTGGCCAATCACCCGAGCCTGCTCGATGCGTTGATGCTGGTGGCCGAACTGCCGCGCAGCGCCTGCGTGATGAAGGCCAGCCTCGCGCGAAATCCCTTCCTCGGCCCGGGCGCGCGGCTGGCGCGCTACGTCCGCAACGACTCGCCTCGCCGCATGGTGCGCGAGGCGGTGGACGATCTGCGCGCCGGCGGACAGCTGGTGCTGTTTCCCGAGGGCACGCGCACGACGCGCAATCCGATCAATCCGCTGCAGCTCGGTTTCGCGGCGATCGCACGGCGCGCGGGGGTACCGGTGCAGGTGGTGTTCATCGACACCACGTCGCCCTATCTCGCCAAGGGCTGGCCGTTGTGGCGGTTGCCGCCGTTGCCGATCGAGTTCTCGGTGCGGCTGGGCCGGCGCTTCGAGCCCGGTGCCGATTTCCAGCATCTGGTGCAGGAGGTCGAGCGGCACCTGGCGGCCGGCGTGCGCCCCGCGCCGCGTCCGTGAACACGCGCGCCGGCGATCCGGTGGCGTCGACCACGCATGTGGTCGTGATACCGAGCTTCGATACCGGGCCGAAGGTGTACGACACCGTGGCCCAGGCGCGGGCGCAGTGGAACCCGGTGATCGTCGTCGTCGACGGCAGCACCGACGGCACGGCCGAAGGCCTGCGACGCCTGGCGGCGGACGATGTCGGTCTGCAGGTGCTGGTGCTGCTGCATAACCAGGGCAAGGGTGCCGCGGTGCTGCACGGCCTGGACCAGGCCCGGGAGCGCGGATTCACGCATGCATTGACGATGGATGCCGACGGCCAGCATCCCGCCGCATCGATCGGCCCGTTCATGCAGGCCTCGATGGCGCGGCCCGAGGCCATGATCCTCGGCCGGCCGGTGTTCGACGCCAGCGCCCCGCTGCTGCGCGTGCGGGGTCGGCGCGTGTCGAACTGGTGGACCAACCTTGAAACGCTGGGCGCCGGCGTCGGCGATTCGCTGTACGGCTTTCGCGTCTATCCGATCGAACCGCTGCGTGCCGTGATGCATCGCCAGCGCTGGATGCGCCGCTTCGACTTCGATACCGAAGCCGTGGTGCGCCTGGCTTGGCGCGGCGTGAAGCCGATCAACCGCGACGCGCCGGTGAAATACCTGAAGCCCGAGGAGGGCGGTGTCTCGCACTTCCGCTATGGCCGCGACAATGCGTTGCTTACCTGGATGCACACGCGATTGATGATCGAGTTCGTGTTGCGACTGCCGCTGCTGCTGTGGCGGCGCATCGGACGCCGACCACCGTTCCAGTCCTAGCCGAGGAGCGGAATCGCTCCGACTCAAAGACCGCCGGTGATCGGTACCACCTGCCCCGTGATGTAGCCGGCCTCCGGGCTGCAGAGAAACCCCACCAGCGCCGCCACCTCCTCGGGCGTGCCGGCGCGCTGCAGCGGCACCAGCTGCGCGATGCGCGCCGCGTCGAACGCGGCATCGGCCATCGGCGAGGCGATGATGCCCGGCGCCACCGCATTGACGGTCACGCCGCGGCTCGCCACCTCGAGCGCGAGCGCGCGCGTGGCACTGTCGAGCGCACCCTTGGCGGCGGCATAGTTCACCTGGCCGCGGTTGCCGCGCAGTGCGCTCACCGAGCCGATGTTGACGATACGCCCCCAGCGCGTGCGCAACATCGGCAGCAGCAGCGGCTGTGTGACGCGATAGAAGCCGTTCAGCGACACGTCGATCACATGCTGCCATTGCGCCGGGCGCATGCCGGCGAACACGGCATCGTCGTGGATACCGGCGTTGTTGACGATGATCTGCACGGCGCCGGGCTGCAACAGCCGTTCGCATGCCGCGCGACAGGCATCGTCGCTCGTGAGGTCGAACACTTCGACGGCGGCCTGGCCTCCCGCCGCGCGGATCTCGTCGGCAAGCGCACGCACGGCATCGGGATGCGTGTTCGCGTGCAGCACCAGCGGGGCCCCCATGGCGGCCAGGCGACGCGCGATGGCCGAGCCCAGCGCACCGCTGGCACCGGTGACAAGCGCGCGTTTGCCCTGCAGCGCAAGCTCGTTCATGCGTGGCCCGCCGCGAGCGAGCGTCCGTGCACGACCGTCAAGCGCCCTTCGGCCAACAGGGCACCCGCGGCATCGCGCAGCGTGAAGTCGTAGAGCGCCTGGGCATCGTCGCCGGCCAGGCGCGTGGCCTCCAGCTGCAGCGCCCCGCTGCGGTCGTCGAGCCGCGCCACATGCAGCCGCAGCCTACGCGCGCTGGCCAGAAAACCCGGCCGCGGCCCGGACCCGGGTGCCGAGCACAGCGCGCCATGCAGCGCGGTGGCCTGCGAGGCGTATTCCAGGGCGGCTGCCGACGGCAAGGTGCCGTCGAGGCGCAGCGGATGATCCGCCGCGCCATGGCCGGTGATGCGGCAGCAGATCCGCTCCGGCGTCCAGCCCAGCAGCGCATCGAGCAGGCACATCGCGCCGCTGTGCGGGACGCGCGCGGCGATGCCGGCATGGTCCAGCGTCGCGGGCGCCAGGGCCGTCACGGTGCAGGCTCCACCTGCAGCGCGAGGCAGAAACCGTGTTCGTCGTCGAGCACGATGCGTGCCGCGGCATCGCGCGCGAGGGCCTGCAGCACCGGCAAGGCGCGAGCCGCCGGCACCGAGCGGCGCAGCGCCTCCAGCGCAGCGGGTTCGACAGGCGTCGGCGATTCGTTCCGGCCGGTTGCGATCGTGAGTGTCCAGCGATCGGGCCGCGGCCGCAGCAGCAGCGCGCAGGCAAAGACGTCGGCGATCGGCCGCAGCGCATGCAGCGGCGGCGGGAACGGCACATCGCAGGCGACGAGCAGCACCGGTTGGGCCTGGCTGACGCACAGGGCGGCAGCCTCGAGCAAGCCGGCGGCGAAGCTCGCGTCGTAGGCCGCCAGGCTGGTCGACGCCTGCATCCCGCGCACGGCGATGTGCCAGTAGCCGGCGGCGGCGTTGTGCACCGAGTTCGTGAAGCGCGTCGGCGACACGAGTCGCTCCGGCGTGGCCAGCGCCTCGCAGATCGCATGACAGATCGCCGGGTCGCTGCTCGAGGCGGCGAACACGGTGGCCGGTTCGGCGGCGTCGACTCCGGCCATGGCGCACGCGGCATCGGCCACCGCCACCGACGCCTTGATGCCCGG
>JAEUPI010000180.1 GCA_016790175.1 Burkholderiaceae bacterium
GGCGCGGATCGCGTCGTCCATGTACATCATCGGCAGCCGCGTGTCCTCGCGCAGGAAGCAGGCGTAGCGCGCCTGATTCAGCGCGGCATGGAAGATCTCGACCGCGTAGTCGGTGGTGCCGCCGCCCGGCGGCGTCTTCCAGCTGATCAGGCCGGGATAACGCAGGCTGCGCACGTCGACCCGGTGATTGGCGTGGTACCAGGCGCACCAGCGCTCGCCGGCGAGCTTGCTGATGCCGTAGACCGTGGTCGGGTCCATCACCGTGGCCTGCCCGGCCGTGGCGGGCGTGCCGGGCCCGAAGGCGGCAATGCTGCTCGGCCAGAACACCCGCTCGAGCGGCAGGGTGCGCGCCAGGTCGAGCACGTTGAGCAGGCCGCCCATGTTGAGGTTCCAGGCCCACTGCGGATGCTGCTCGCCACTGGCCGACAGCGCCGCCGCGAGGTGGTAGACCTGCGTGATGCGATGGCGCTGCGCCACGGTGCGCAGCGCCGCGGCATCGGTCACGTCGAGCATCTCGTGCGCAAGCCCGTGTACCCTGCCCTCGGGCGCGAGATCGCTGGTGACCACGGCGTCGACGCCGGGCCGGGCGGCCAGTGCGGCGGCCAGTTCGGTGCCGATCTGGCCGTTGGCGCCGATGACGAGGATGCGCTGACCGTTCACGCTGGTTTCAGCAGGCCGAGTTCGCGGCCCGCCTGGGCGAAGGCCGCCACCGCGGCCTCCAGGTGCGCGCGTTCGTGCACGGCACTCATCTGCACGCGGATGCGCGCCTGGCCCTGCGCCACGACCGGATAGAAGAAGCCGACCACGTAGATGCCGAGCTCGAGCAGCCGCGCGGCCAGTTGCTGCGCCTTCACCGCGTCGTAGACCATGATCGGAACGATCGGATGCGTGCCCGGCTTGATGTCGAAGCCGGCCGCCTGGATGGCCTGCCGGAACCAGCGTGTGTTGTCGGCCAGCTTGTCGCGCAGCGCCGTGCCCGCCTCCAGCAGATCGAGCACTGCAATCGAGCCGCCAACGATCGCCGGCGCCAGCGTATTGGAGAACAGATAGGGCCGCGAACGCTGGCGCAGCAGCTCGATCACCTCGCGCCGCGCCGCGGTGAAACCGCCCGATGCGCCGCCGAGTGCCTTGCCGAAGGTGCCGGTGATGATGTCGATGCCGCCGAACAGCCCGTGGTGCTCGTGCGTGCCGCGGCCGCGCGGGCCCATGAAGCCGCTGGCATGGCATTCGTCGATGCCGAGCAGCGCGCCATGCGCATCGCACAGCTCGCGCAAACGCGGCAGGTTCGCGATCGTGCCGTCCATCGAGAACACGCCGTCGCTGAACACCAGCTTGAAGCGCGCCCCGTCGGCGCCGGCCTGCTGCAGGCAGCGCTCGAGATCGGCCATGTCGTTGTGCCGGTAGCGGTAGCGCTTCGCCTTGCACAGGCGGATGCCGTCGATGACCGACGCGTGATTCAGCTCGTCGCTGATCACGGCGTCGTTCTCGCCCAGCAAGGGCTCGAACAGGCCGCCGTTGGCGTCGAAGGCCGCGGCATAGAGGATCGCGTCTTCGCAACCGACAAAACGGGCGATTCGCGATTCGAGCGTCTTGTGCGCGTCCTGCGTGCCGCAGATGAAACGCACCGAGCTCAGCCCGTAGCCGTGAGTGCGCAGCGCCTCATGGGCCGCGGCGATCACCTGCGGGTGCGACGACAGGCCGAGGTAGTTGTTGGCACACAGGTTGATGACCTCGCGGCCGTCGACCGTGCGGATCACCGCTCCCTGCGGCGTGGCAATGATGCGTTCGGTCTTGTACAGGCCCGCGGCGCGCAGGCCGTCGAGTTCATGGCGCAGGTGGGCGACGAAATCGCCGGCAGCCGTGGTGCTCATCGATGGCCTCCCGCTCAGAACAACTCGTGCATGCGCATGCTGCCGAACGCAGCCCGCGCACGAAAGCTCTGCGTCGCCGGCGTCGGCTCGAGCAGCAGCGTATCGACCATGGTTGCCGCCGGCGTGGTCTGCGGGTCGGCCAGCAGCACATAGCGGTGGGCGCCCTCTTCGTCGAGGCGCCCGACCCAGTCGAGCGCGACCAGGCCCTCGAGCACCGGTTCGACCTGCAACGGATCCACATGCACCAGGCCGGCGAGTTCGGTCGCGCCAAAGCCCTTCTGCGCCGTGCCGCGCACACGGGCCAGTTCGCGCAGCAAGCCCACCGCGAGTGCGAAGCGGTAGCCCGGCGTATCGGGCAGGCGCGCGACGCGCATCGACAGGCTGGGCGCATAGGCGGCGATCACGGCACCGAGCAGCACCACCACCCAGCCGAGATAGATCCACAGCAGAAAGATCGGCAGCGTCGCGAACGCGCCGTAGATCACCGAATAGGTGGGCACGAGCCCCACGTACCAGGCCAGCAAACGCTTGGCGACCTCCACGCCGATGGCGACGAACAGGCCGCCGGCCCAGGCGTGGCCCCAACGGACATGGGTGTTCGGCACGTAGCGGTATAGCCCCGCCATACCGGCGGCCAGCAGCGCGAACTCGATCGTGCCGAGCAGCAGGCTCACCCCACCGGGCATGGCGTCGACCAGGCCGCGCGAGGCCGAGATTGCATACGACGTGAGCGTCAGGCTGATGCCGAGCAACAGGGGGCCGAGCGTCAGCGCGGCCCAGTACACCAGCAGGCGCTGTGCCAGCGGTCGCGGTCGCCGCACGCGCCAGATCGCGTTGAGCGCGCGGTCGATCGTGAACACCATGGCCAGCGCCGCGATGAACAGCACCACCAGACCCACGCTGCCGAGCTTGCTCGCCTTCGACGCGAACTGCGTCAGCGCGCCCAGCACGGGCTTGGCAATGCCGTCGGGCACCAGGCTCTGCAGCAGATACAGCTCGAGCGCCTTCTGGAAGCGCGCGAACATCGGGAATGCGCTGAACACGGCCAGCATCACCGTGACCAGCGGCACCAGGCCGATCAGCGTGGTGAAGGTCAGGCTGCTTGCGGTGAGCCCGAGCCGGTCTTCGCGGAAGCGCTGACGCAGCGTGTGGAAGGTGTCGAGCCACGGCCAGGCTCGCAGCGATCGCCACAATGCGGCGAGTTGTTCCGGCCAGGCCTGGACCACGGTCGTCGATACCATGGCGTCTATCATGCCAGCCGCCATGGACGCCGCCGTCGACAACCGCCGGGCCCTCAGGGCCTCGCGCGGCCTGGTTCTCTGCGCGCTGCTCGCGCTGATCGGTCTGGGCCTGGCCTGGGAGCTCTGGCTCGCGCCGACGGGTTCGCGGTCGCTGGCACTGAAGGTGCTGCCCCTGGCATTCACCGTGTCGGGCGTTTCGCGCATGCGCTTGCAGACCTATCGGGCACTCAGCCTGCTGGTCTGGCTCTATGTGGCCGAGGGCGCGCTGCGCGCCACCACCGGTGCCGGCATCGCAGTGCCGCTCGCCTGGATCGAGCTGGCGTTGTGCGCACTGCTGTTCGCCGGCTGCGTGATGCATGTGCGCAGCCGCGTGTCGGCGCCGCAAGGGGCCGCTGCGTGAGCACGGCGTTGCTCGAGGCCTTGCGCGGGGCTGTCGGCGACACCCAGGTTCTGTGCGATGGCGATCTGAGCCGCTACGAGCTCGATTGGCGGCGCCGTTGGCGCGGTCGGGCCTTGGCGGTCGTGCGGCCGGCCAGCGCCGGCGAGGTGGCGGCCGTCGTAAGGGCCTGCGCGGCGCATGGCGCGAGCATCGTGCCGCAGGGCGGCAACACCGGCCTCGTCGGCGGCGGCGTGCCGGATGATTCGGGCAGGCAGGTGCTGCTGAGCCTGCAGCGATTGAATCGCGTGCGTGCCATCGATGCGGCCAACGCCACCCTCACCGCCGACGCCGGTTGCGTGCTGCAGGCGGTGCAGCAGGCCGCGGCCGATGCCGGCTTCCTGTTCCCGCTGAGCCTGGCTGCCGAGGGCAGCTGCACGCTCGGCGGCAATCTGGCCACCAATGCCGGCGGCACGCAGGTGCTGCGCTTCGGCAACGCGCGCGAGCTGTGTCTCGGCCTCGAAGTGGTGACCGCTCACGGCGAGATCTGGAACGGCCTGTCGGGCCTGCGCAAGGACAACACCGGCTACGACCTGCGCGACCTGATGATCGGCAGCGAAGGCACGCTGGGCATCATCACCGCGGCAACGATGAAGCTCTTTGCGCTGCCTGTCGGCCGCGTGACGGCATTTGCCGCGTGTGCCGGCCTGCCGCAGTGCGTGCAGCTGCTGCAGCTCGCACGCGATCGCCTGGGCGCCGCCCTCACCGGCTTCGAGGTCATGGAATCGTTCGCGCTCGAGCTCGTGGCTCGGCATTACCCGCAACTGCCGCGGCCGCTGCCGGACGCACCGTGGACCGTGCTGATGGAAACCGGTGACGCCGACGACGACGCAGCGGCTCGCCAACGCTTCGAGGCATTGATGCAGGCGGCACTCGAACGCGACATCGTGACCGACGTGGTGGTGGCCGAGAGCCTGGCCCAGGCCCGCGCGCTATGGCATGTGCGCGAGTCGATTCCGCTGGCGCAGGCCGAGGACGGGCCGAACATCAAGCACGACATCGCACTGCCGGTGTCGGCCATCGCCGATTTCGTCGCGACCACCGATGCCGCGCTGAAGACGGCATTCCCTGGCGCCCGCGTCGTCAACTTCGGTCATCTCGGCGACGGCAACCTGCACTACAACCTGCAGGGTCCAGCCGGAGTCGCGCCGCAGGCGTTTCTGGAACAGCACGAGCACAAGGCCAACGCGATCGTCTACGACGCGGTGGTGGCCCGTGGCGGATCCATCTCGGCGGAGCATGGCATCGGTGCGCTCAAGCGCGACGAACTCGTGCTGCGCAAGGACCCGGTGGCCCTGACGATGATGCGCGCGATCAAGCAGGCGCTCGACCCGAAAGGCACGCTGAACCCGGGCCGGGTCGTTCAGCCTTGATCGCAACTGGCGCCAGCGGCTACGGTTCGCACAGACCGAGGATCTTCTGCTCCGTGGTGCAGGCTTTGGCGGCCTTGGCCACGGCCGGTTTCAACGCCGGACAACGGTTGAGTTCGCGCGCCGTGGGGCCAAAGTAGCTCCAGCCGCGGCCGAGCTCGGGCATGGCCAGCGCGACCTCCTTCCATTTCGGATGGCCGTCCGACTGCAAGGTCGCAAAGTTCTGGCACAGCGACCTGGCGAATTGCGACAAGCGGGCCTGGGTCGACGCCCGACCATAGTCATACGTCACCAGATAGGCCTTGACGGCCAGCCCCGGCACATCGTCGGACAGCAACGACGGATAGCTGGCCGCCTTGACCGTGCTCGGGAAGTAGGTCTTCAGCGCCGCCTTGCTCGCAGGATGCTCGGCGTCGAACTTCAGCAGCTTGATCAGCGCCTTCGCCTCCGGCTTCATGTCGGCCAGCAGCTTGGCCGGCTGCCCCGCGACGACCACAACGACGTCGACCGACTTGTCGCCAGTGAGTTTGACGAGCGCGTCCTCGTTGCTGAGGAAGCCGATCCGCTCGTCGCTCACCGGCCGCTCGAACATCAGCCGGTACAACGTGGTGGCCGACATGGCCGTGCCGCTCTTCATCGCGCCGACGTTGATGCGTGCATCGCGGATCTCGTGCACGAAGTTCATCGGCGAATCGGCGCGCACGATGAAGTAGATCTCTTCGTTGTACAGAGGCAGGATCACCCGCAGGGGCCGGATGATCGACGCCGCGTTCGCATCGCCGGCATTGCCCTGGTTGATGAAGGCCTGGTAGACGTCGGACTGCACGAGCGCGAACTTGACGCCGTCTTCGTAGCGCAGGCGGTGGATGTTCTCGGCCGAGCCGGCCGAGGGCAAGGCATCGAGATCGATCTGCGCCTGCGGGGCCACGTGCTTGGCCAGATCGCGTCCGATCTGGATGTAGGTGCCGCGTTCCGAGGCGGTGACGATCTTGTAGGGCGTGACCTGTTGTGCCCACGACGCGCTGGCAACGACGAGGGCCAGGGCAGCAAGGCCGCGTGCGAGAAGGCGTAGGCTGAGCATTCAGGGTCTCCGGATGATGGTGGCGCCGGCAGCGCACAGGCCCAGCGCATGGACCTCGGGCGTGCACTCGTGTGCTGCTGCCGGTGGCGGCGTTGCTGCGCGCGCGGGGCGCGGCCGCACGGTCACCGTGGTTGGCGGCGGGGCGGCGACCCGGCCGGTTGCCGCAACGGCCGCAGACGCGCTCCGGGCGTTCGGTGAGTCACCGGCGTCCACGCTGGAGGCCTGGCCTGACGCCCCTGGCGGCGTGATGGCTACGGTGCGGAGCCCAGCCCGATGTTCGACATCCGTGCCGGCCGGCGGCATGCCCGCCGGTCGCATCGGGACGGCCGGGGCCATTGCGTCGGCAGGTCGATCCGGCTCGCCGGACATGTCGCCTGGCCAGTGCATCATCGACGCGGTCAATGCCAGGGCAGCCCCGATCGCCAGCACCAGCACACCGAGTTGGGCTGGCGACAGCAGTTGCGCCCTGCCCCTCGGCGCCGGCCAGGGCTCGACCTGCGGCCCCGGCGTCGACACCATCGGCGAAGCATCGACGGCCGCGAGAGCCGTGGTGGCCGTCGGCAACATCGCGGGCGACGACAACGCCGGCAGTTCCACCGAGGGCACCGGCATCGTGACCACGTCGGTCAGGTCCGGGATGGCCGCATCCACCGGTGCCGTCGACGCCTGTGGCCCGAGCTTCAGGGTGGGCGGTACCGGCAGGGCCGCACCGCAGGCCTGGCAGAAATGCGATTCGGCACCATTGGTGACGTGGCATTGCGGGCAGAACACGCGGATCAGCCCGGCACCGCAGGCGCTGCAGAAACGCGCATCGTCGTCGTTGGCGTGGTTGCAGCGCAGGCAATAGAGATGGATCACCGGTCTCACCCTCTCGGCACCCTTGGGGGATGCGGCGACGCGCCGGGCGCCAGCCGCGCCCAACCCACCACGATCCGAGTTTGAAACCGAATGTCACAGATTGACACACCCCGAATCAGGGGAGGTCAACCAGCGCGTCGAGCCGGCGCAGGGCGCCCAAGGTCGCCGGCAGGCCGCCGCATGCGCAGGCGCCGGGGTGGCCGCCGGGCGTGTCCGCCCTGGGCCTCAGCGCGGACGGACGATGCGCCGGGTGTTCAAGCCGTCGGACAGGCCGAACTCGAAGCTGCCCCCGGCAGGAATGCCCTGGAGCGGCAGGTTCGCACGCCCGCCCTGCGCCTCCACCGCGATCGTGGTGCGGGTGGCGCCGACATGCGTGACCGTGAGGTAGGCATGGCGTGCGGCGTCCCAGGTCACCTGCAGCACACCACCCTGTTCGGCTGCGGTGAGCGGCGCGGTGGTCTCGGCACCTCCAGCCAGGGCCTGCACCCGAGGCTCACGCTGCACCAGCACACGGCCATCGCGCAGCACCTCGATCTTCGCGATCGCACCGGGGTGCGGCAGCGTGAAACCGAAGCGCTGCTGCTGCGGCAAATGGTCGATCTCGCGCGGCGCGAACGACTGCTCGACCACCGCGCCGGCCGCGGTGGTGATGCGCAAGAGATAGGTCCCGCTGGACGGCAGGCGCGGCGTGCCCAGTGCGGCTTTCACCGGATGCAGGCGCACGCCCTGCGGCCCGATCTCGCCGCTCACGAGCAGCAACTCGCGCGGTGCGGTCACCTCCAGTGCCGTCTCGCTCGCGGCGGCAGCCTGCGTGCGATCGGCCGGCGTGAGGTGGACCTGCACGCGGCGATAGTTGTAGTCGGAGAACCAGTCGCCGTCGCAATAGCTCATCGGGTCGTGCGCCGTGGTCGGACGCGGATCGACGAAACGGCGTTGCGCGGCGTCGTAGCCCCAGATGAAGCGCGAGCCGGCGCCGAGCAGAGCGTTGGCATAGGGGTAGTTCGGATCAGGGCCGCTCGGGCTGCCGCAGGGCGCGTGCAGCAGGCTCAGGTTGTGCCCGATCTCGTGCAGCATGGTCTCGCGCACGATGACCGGGCTGCTCGGCAGATCGAAGCCGACGGCCGCGTTGCCCGGCCGATAGCCCACACCTGTCAGCCCGAAGCTGCGCTTGGGAATGAAGCCGTAGTAGTAGGTGCGCGATGACGCGCCGTCGAGCGTGTGCAGGTCGTCGAGCTCGCCCAGGATCTGGCTGAACGCATTGCTCCACTCGGTGTCGTTGGCCGGCAGGCTGGTCACCCGCGTCGACACAAGCGGCGCGCGATCCTGGCGGGTGACCGAGCTCACCGGCAGGCGGCTGTGCAGATAGGTGTCGGCTGCGGACACGGCTTGCCCCACCGTGCTGCCGATCTGCACCGGCACCGCAACCAGACGCAGAGCCACGCCGCCACCGACGCGAGGGCTGACGCTGGGCGTGTTGGTCGCGGCCGGGGTCAATCGCGGCAATACGCGAATGCCGGTGCGCACCAGGTCGGCTGGAAGTTCGACGCTGTAGCTGTCGGCGAAACTGGGAACCGCCGGAGCCGCGGTGGGCAGGCGTCCGGTGGGCGGTGTCAGCGTCAGCTCGCGCAACAGCGTGCCGCTCGAGTCTTCCACACGAAGCACACCCGTGGGCTTCTGGTCGCTGGCGGTCGCGGCGACGGCGTTGACCTTTACCAGCGCCGGGCGGTTGCCCACCAGCACGAGTTCGGCGTCGGTGCTCGGGAACAGCAAGGCCTGCGCGAACTCGACGCTGGCCACCGTGACAGCGACGGCTGGTGCCGGTGCCGGTGCGGGTGTTGGCGCCGGGGTCGGTGCCGGCGCTGGAGGCGGTGTCGGTGCCGGTGTCGGTGCGGGCGTGGGGGCCGGGGCCGGCGCGCTCGACGTGGGCGCAGCGACCTGATCGGATTCGCCACCCCCGCACGCGGCCAGGCCGCAGGCAGCGACAGCGACGAACAGGTGCGCGAGATGCAGCTTCGACATCGGCTGGGCCCTTTGCATTGCCGTGAGGCACGGACCGTTCACGAGAGCCGCACGTTAGCCGGAGCCGGCGCCGGCATCTGCGAGCACGATGTGAAGTCTGTGTCGGTTACACCGGGCGCCGCCCGAAGACTGTGACCGGGCTCACGCTACTGCAACGGTCCGTCAATGCCTCGCGGCAGCGGGAACGCCACCACCTCGATGCCCTCGTCGAGCAACTCGGCACGCTGCTGCGCCGTAGCCGCACCGCGAATGCCGCGATTGGGGCTTTCACCGTAGTGAATGCGACGTGCCTCTTCGGTGAATTTCTCGCCGACGTCCTCGGTCTGCGCGATGACCTGTCGCACGGCCTGGAGCCATGCAGCCTGGAGATCGGGCATTGCCACGCTGGTGGACGCGGCGCCCGCGTTCTCGGTCGTCGCCGACGTCTTCGCAGGCTGCTCGGCCGCAGACAGATTCAGCCGCGGCGCACTCGGCATGCGGGTCACGGCATGATCGCCGCACAGCGGGCACTCGACCAGACCGCGCGTCTGCTGATCGACGAACGCGTTCTCCGAGGCGAACCAGCCCTCGAAGCCATGCCCCTTGCTGCAGCGAAGATCGAAGACCTTCATCGAGTTCCAATTATCGCCGTCACCCCTTGTCGGGCGGCGTGAACCATTGCAGGGCCCACGCACCCGCGCGCCAGCGCTGCAACCACAACAGGGCGACCATGGTCTTCGCATCGGTGACCTCGCCGCGTCCGCAGGCAGCGTCGAGTTCGCCTTCGGTGACCAGGCAGGTGTCGATCAGCTCGCCCTCTTCGAGCTGCGCCTGGCCCGCGGTCAGACCGCGTGCGAACCAGACCTCGATGATCTCGGTCGAGTAGGCCATCGCGTTGTGGGTGATGCCCGCCCGCGCCCACTCGCGTGCCCGGTAGCCGGTCTCCTCGGTCAGCTCGCGGCGCGCGCAGTCGAAAACCGGCTCGTTCGCATCGAGCTTGCCGGCCGGAAACTCGAGCACCACGCGCCCGATCGGGTAGCGGAACTGCCGCTCCATCACCAGCCGGCCGTCGTCGTTCAGCGGGACCACCACCACCGCACCGGGATGCACCACGTACTCCCGTGTGGCCTCACCGCCGTGCGGTAGCGCAACCACGTCGCGTCGCACGTCGAGCAGCCGGCCTTTGTAGACCTGCTCGCCGCGGACGAATCGCTCGACCAGGTGCGACTCCGACGGGTCGAACGCCGGCGCCGTGGCGCCTCGCGACGCCGGCTCAGTGCTCAACTCGCGAGCGCCTTCAGGATGGCGTCGCGGCACAGCGCCATCAGCCCGCCGGGCAGCAGTCCGAGCACGAGCACGGCGCCGCCGTTGATGGCCAGCACCGCGCTGATGCCCCGGCGCTGCTCGATCGCGGGCACACCCGCCGGCGCCGCGTCGAAGTACATGACCTTCACCACGCGCAGGTAGTAATACGCTCCGATCAGCGACAGCACCACCGCGACCACGGCGAGCACGATATAGAGGGTGACATGTGTGGTCACCAGCGCCTGCAACACGGCCAGCTTGGCGTAGAAGCCCACCATCGGCGGCACGCCGGCCAGCGAGAACATGAACAGCGTCATCACGCCGGCGAGCCAGGGCGCACGCTTGCCGAGGCCCGACAGGTCGACGATCTCCTCGGCCTCGAAACCCTGGCGCGACATGTACATGATCAGGCCGAAGGTGCCCAAGGTCGTCAGCACGTAGGTCACCACGTAGAACATCGCCGAGCTGTAGGCGTTGCCGGCCGACAGCGTGTTGCCGGTGACCACGCCCGCCGTCATCGCCAGCAGCATGAAGCCCATCTGCGAGATCGTGGAGTACGCCAGCATGCGTTTCAGGTTGCTCTGCGCGATGGCGGCCAGGTTGCCGATCACGAGCGACGCCACCGCCAGCACGATCATCATCTGCTGCCAGTCGACCGCCAGGCCCAGCATGCCCTCGACCAGCAGTCGCATCGTGATCGCAAAGGCCGCCAGCTTGGGCGCGCCGCCGATCAGCAGGGTGACTGGCGTCGGCGCGCCGTGATAGACGTCGGGCACCCACATGTGGAACGGCACGACGCCGAGCTTGAAGGCCAGACCGGCGACCACGAACACCACGCCGAAGGTCAGCACCGAAGGGTTGATCTGGCCGGTGTTGATGGCCGAGAACACGTCGGGAATCTCGAGCGAGCGCGTGGCGCCGTACATCATCGACAACCCGTACAGCAGGAAGCCGCTGGCCAGTGCGCCCAGCACGAAGTACTTCATTGCTGCTTCGGTGCTGATCGCATGATCGCGGCGCAGCGCAACCAGCGCGTAGAGCGACAGGCTCATCAGTTCCAGGCCGAGGTAGACCACCAGGAAGTTGTTGGCCGAGGTCATCACCGAGATGCCCAGCAGCGCAAACATCGACAAGGTGAAAAACTCGCCCTTGAGCATGTCGCGCGCGGCCAGGTAGGGCTGGGCATAGGCCACGGTGACCAGCATGGCCACGCAGGCGAAGAACCCGAGCGTGTGGCCCATCGCGTCGGACACCACCATGTCCTGCAGGCCGTAGGGCACCTTCACGCCATCGATCAGTCCCAGGTGCAGCGCGCCCACGGCCACGAAGGTCAGTTGCGTGAGCCAGTAGGTGACCCGACGCTGCGGATCGGTGACGTAGAGGTCGACGATGGCCACGACGCAGGCCATCGTGAGCAGCACGATCTCGGGATAGACGAGCAACCAGTTGAGGGAATCGGTCATGTCGCTCGCCCTACTGCAGCTTCGATTGGGCCACGTGCTTGAGCAGTTCGCCCACCGACACGTTCATCACGTCGGTGAACGGCTTCGGGTACAGGCCCATCCACAGCACCGCGACCGCCAGCACGGCGAGCATGACGAACTCGCGCGTGTTCACGTCGGCCAGCGCCTTCACGTTGTCGTTGGCCACGTCGCCGAAATAGACACGCTTGACCATCCACAACGTGTAGGCGGCGCCGAACACCAGCGTCGTGGCGGCCAGCGCGGCGAGCCAGAAATTCGTCTTCACGGTGCCGATGATCACCATCCATTCGCCGACGAAGCCGCTGGTGCCCGGCAGACCGCAGTTGGCCATCGCGAACAACACCGCCAGCGCGGCGAACTTGGGCATGGTGTTCACGACACCGCCGTAGGCTGATATCTCGCGCGAATGCACGCGGTCGTACAGCACCCCGATGCACAGGAACATGGCGCCAGAGATGAAGCCGTGGCTGATCATCTGCACCAAACCGCCCGAGACGCCGAGGTCGCTGAAGATGAAGAAGCCGAGCGTCACGAATCCCATGTGCGCGACCGACGAGTAGGCGACCAGTTTCTTCATGTCCTGCTGCACCAGCGCGACGAGACCGATGTACAGCACCGCGATCAGGCTCAGCGCGATGATGAACCAGGCCCATTCGCGGCTCGCATCGGGCACGATCGGCAGCGAGAAGCGAAGGAAGCCATAGGCCCCGAGCTTCAGCATGATGGCCGCCAGCACGACCGAGCCGCCGGTCGGCGCCTCGACGTGGGCATCGGGCAGCCAGGTGTGCACGGGCCACATCGGCACCTTGACCGAAAACGCCGCGAGGAAGGCGAAGAACAGCAGCGTCTGCGCTCCGCCACGCAGCGGCAGCTTGTGCCAGGTGAGGATGTCGAAGCTGCCGCCGCTCTTGTAGTACAGATAGACCAGCGCCACCAGCATCAGCAGCGAACCGGCGAGCGTGTAGAGGAAGAACTTGAACGCCGCATACACCCGGCGCGGCCCGCCCCAGACGCCGATGATGAGGTACATCGGGATCAGCGTCGCCTCGAAGAACACGTAGAACAGCAGGCCGTCGAGCGCGGCGAACACGCCGACCATCAATCCCGAGAGGATGAGAAAGGCGCCCATGTAGGTCGCCACGCGATCGGTGATGACCTCCCAGCCGGCGATGACCACGACCACCGTGATGAACGCGGTGAGCGGCACGAACCACATCGAGATGCCGTCGACACCCAGGTGGTAGAAGACGTTGAAGCGCTCGATCCAGGGCAGCTTCTCCTGGAACTGCATGGCCGCCGTGGCGGTGTCGAAGCCGGTGATCAGCGGGATCGTGACCACGAAACTCGCGATCGCGCCCAGCAATGCGACCCAGCGCACGACATTCGCGTTCTGGTCCCGGCCGAACGCGAACAGCACCAGCCCGGTGGCGATCGGCAGCCAGATGGCGACGCTCAGAAGACCCATTCGTTGTTCTCCGATTCGTCGCTCATCGGCCCCACAGCGTGCTCAGCGTGGGCCACAGCCGCCAGGTGAGGAAGCCGAACACGCCGAGCAGCATCACGAGGGCATACCAATACAGATGACCGGTCTGCACCATCCGCGTCAGGCGTGCGACGCCGCCCACGACAGCCGCCGACCCGTTGATGGCGAGACCGTCGATGATTCCCTGGTCACCGCCCTTCCACAACCCGGTGCCGAGCAGACGCGCGGCGCGGGCCAGGATGTTCTCGTTGATCCAGTCCATGTAGTACTTGTTCTCGAGCACCAGGCGCAACGGCGCGAGCGCGCGGTCGAGGGCGGCCGGGATCGACGGCGCCTTCAGGTAGAACAGCCACGCCGTCACCACGCCCGCCAGCGCGAGCCAGAACGGCAGCGTCGTGAGGGCATGCGCCGCCATCGGCCCTGCGCCATGGAAGAGCTTGCCGAGCTCGGTCATCGCCGGGTGTCTGGCGGCGTCGACGACGATCGAGTCCTTGAAGAAGTCGCCGAACAGCATCGGCCCGATCGTCAGGTAGCCGATCACCACCGACGGCACCGCCAGCGCCACCAGCGGCAGCCACACCACCCACGGCGACTCGTGCGGCGCATGGCCGTGGCCATGGTCATGGTCGTCGGGCGCCGGATGCGGCTTGTGGTGGAAACGCTCCTCGCCATGGAAGACGAGGAAGTACATGCGGAACGAGTAGAAGGCGGTCACGAACACGCCGAGCGTGACGGCGAACATCGCGAACCCGGCACCGGGCAACTTGCTGAAGTGCACCGCCTCGATGATCGAATCCTTCGAATAGAAGCCCGCGAACAACGGCGTGCCGATCAACGCCAGCGAACCGAGCAGCGACGTGATCCAGGTGATCGGCATGTACTTGCGCAGCCCACCCATGTTGCGGATGTCCTGGTCGTGGTGCATGCCGATGATCACCGAGCCCGCGCCGAGGAACAGCAGTGCCTTGAAGAACGCGTGCGTCATCAGATGGAACACGGCCACCGAGTACGCCGACACGCCGAGTGCGACCGTCATGTAGCCGAGTTGGCTCAGCGTGGAGTACGCGACGACGCGCTTGATGTCGTTCTGGATGACGCCCAGGAAGCCCATGAAGAGCGCGGTGATCGCGCCGATGACCAGCACGAAGTTCAGCGCCGTGTCCGACAGTTCGAACAGAGGGCTCATGCGCGCGACCATGAAGATGCCGGCCGTCACCATGGTGGCGGCATGGATCAGCGCCGAGATCGGCGTCGGGCCTTCCATGGAATCGGGCAGCCACACGTGCAGCGGAAACTGCGCGCTCTTGCCCATGGCGCCGATGAACAGGCAGATGCAGATCACCGTGATCAGCATCCAGTCGGTGCCGGGAAACACCAGCTTGGCCAGTTCGCCGCCCTTGGCAAAGGCCTCGGCGTAACTGAGCGTCCCGGCATAGGCGGCTATCAGCCCGATGCCGAGGATGAAGCCGAAGTCGCCGACCCGGTTGACGAGAAACGCCTTCAGGTTGGCGAAGATCGCCGTCGGCCGCTTGAACCAGAAGCCGATCAGCAGGTAGCTCACCAGCCCCACCGCCTCCCAGCCGAAGAACAGCTGCAGGAAGTTGTTGCTCATCACGAGCATCAGCATCGAGAACGTGAACAGGCTGATGTACGAGAAGAATCGCTGGTAGCCCGGGTCGTCCTCCATGTAGCCGATGGTGTAGACGTGGACCATCAGGCTGACGAAGGTGACGACGACCATCATCATGGCGGTCAGGCCGTCGACGAGGAAGCCGACCTCCATCTTCAGCCCGCCAACGATCATCCACTCGTAGATCGTCGCGTTGAAGCGCGCGCCGTCGAGCACCTGCATCAACACCATCACCGAGCAGACGAACGAGACGGCGACGCCGAGGATCGTCACGACATGCGCACCGCGACGGCCGACGGCCTTGCCGAACAGGCCGGCGACGACGGCGCCGGCCAGCGGTGCGAGCGCGACGGTGAGCAGGAGGTTCGGATTCAGCGTTGCAGCCATGTTGTTCTTCTTGCCTTCCCGGCTCAACCCTTGAGTGCGTCCAGGTCCTCGACGTCGATCGTCGCCCGGTTTCGGAACAGCACCACCAGGATGGCCAGTCCGATCGCCGACTCGGCAGCCGCGACGGTGAGGATGAAGAACACGAACACCTGACCCGCCATGTCGCCCAGATAGTGAGAAAACGCCACGAAGTTCAGGTTGACCGCCAGCAGCATCAGCTCGATGGCCATCAGCAGCACGATCAGGTTGCGCCGGTTCAGATAGATGCCGATCACCGACAGCGCGAACAGGATGCCGCCGAGCGACAGGTAGTGCCCCAGCGAGACAGGACCGAGCAACAGATTCACTGGACAACCCTCCACCCTGCGGGCGCCGGGATTCGCGCTTGGGAGCGGCCCGGCGCGCTCATGGTTTCGTCCCCGAGGCTGCGTCGGCAGGCGGCGCCGGCGGCAACTCGACGACCGGCTTCATCGCCACGATGCGCAGGCGGTCGGCCTTGCGGGCCTTCACCTGCTCGCTCGGGTTGAGGTAGCGGCTGTCCTTGCGGCGACGAAGGGTCAGAGAAATGGCTGCCACGATCGCCACCAGCAGCAGCACGGCGGCGATCTGAAGCGGATACAGGTAGTTGGTGTAGATGGCCACACCCAGCAGCTTGGTGTTTCCGAGCTTGGCTGCTGCCTCGGGCCAGGCGGGCGCCTGGCGCACGTCGAATCCGTGGGTCAGCACCAACGCCATCTCCAGGGCAATCAGCGCCCCGACGAGGCCGGCCAGCGGCAGCACGCGCCAGAAACCCTCGCGGAACTGGTCGCTGTTGAGATCGAGCATCATCACGACGAACAGGAAGAGCACCATCACCGCGCCCACGTACACCAGCACCAGCGCGATGGCCAGGAACTCGGCGTGCAGCAGCATCCACACGCAGGCCGCGCTAGCAAACGCGAGCACGAGATAGAGCGCGGCGTGAACGGTGCTGCGTGCGGTGATCACCATCACCGAGGCGAACAGCAGCACGGCGGCGAATAGGTAGAACAGCGCGCTGGTGGTGGTCATGGGATCGATCTGGGCTGCGGCGCGGGCTCAGCGGAATTTGGCGTCGGCCGCCTTGGCCGCGGCGATCTCGCGCTCGTAGCGGTCGCCAACGGCCAGCAGCATGTCTTTGGTGAAGTACAGGTCGCCGCGCTTCTCGCCGTGGTACTCGAAGATGTGAGTCTCGACGATCGAGTCGACCGGGCAGCTCTCTTCGCAGAATCCGCAGAAGATGCACTTGGTGAGATCGATGTCGTAGCGTGTCGTGCGGCGCGTGCCATCGGCACGGACGTCGGACTCGATCGTGATGGCCATCGCCGGGCACACGGCCTCGCACAGCTTGCAGGCGATGCAGCGCTCTTCGCCGTTCTCGTAGCGGCGCAGCGCATGCAAACCGCGGAAGCGCGGCGACAGCGGCGTCTTCTCCTCCGGATACTGGATCGTGATCTTCTTCTGGAAGAAGTGACGCCCCGTGAGCTTCATGCCCTTGAGCAGTTCGAGCAGCAGGAAGCTGCCGAACAGGTCTTTCATCGAGGTGCCGGTCGACATGGGGAGTGTCCTCGTTTCACTTCCAGATGCTCAGCGGCGTCTGCATCCACAGGCCCACGAACACCAGCCACACCAGCGTCACCGGGATGAAGATCTTCCAGCCCAGGCGCATGATCTGGTCGTAGCGGAAGCGCGGGAACGTGGCCCGCACCCACAGGAACATGGTGACCATGACGAAGGTCTTGCCGAACAGCCAGAACCAGTCCCAGAACCACATCGTGGCGGCGATCCAGCCCGGCGTCTGCAGGCCCAGCGCCGCGAAGCTGATCGGTGCCGTCCAGCCGCCGAGGAACATCGTGACGGCCAGCACCGACACCAGCCACATGTTGGCGTACTCGGCGAGGAAGAACATCGCGAAGGCCATGCCCGAGTACTCGATCATGTGGCCGGCGACGATCTCCGACTCGCCCTCGACCACGTCGAACGGATGGCGGTTGGTCTCGGCCAGTCCCGCGATGAAGTAGACGACGAAGATCGGCAGCAGCGGCAGCCAGTTCCACGACAGGAAAGTGACGCCCCGGTCTGCAAACCAGCCCTTGGCCTGGCCGAGCACGATCTCGGTCATGTTGAGACTGCCGCTGACCATCAACACGACCACCAGTGCGAAGCCCATCGCGATCTCGTAGCTGACCATCTGGGCACTGGCGCGCAGGGCCCCGAGAAACGCGTACTTCGAGTTGCTGGCCCAGCCGGCGATGATGACGCCGTACACCTCGAGCTAGGTGATCGCCATCAGGAACAGCAGGCCTGCATTGATGTTCGACACCGCGCGCTCGGGGCCGAACGGCACCACCGCCCAGGCCGCCAGCGCCGGCATGATCGTCATCACCGGGCCGAGGAAGAACAGGCCCTTGCTGGCAGCCGCCGGGCGGATGATCTCCTTGAAGACCAGCTTCACAGCATCGGCAATCGGCTGCAGCAGGCCGAGCGGACCGACGCGGTTGGGGCCCGGGCGAATCTGGGTGAAGCCGATTCCCTTGCGTTCCCACAGCGTGAGGTAGGCCACGCAGATCATCAGCGGCAGCACGACGGCCACGATCTTCACCAGGCTCCAGGCGACGTTGATCGTGGCCGCCCAGCCACCCTGCCCGAGCCAGCTGATGCCGTAGGCGTTGACCGCGTTGAACATCTCGTTCATCGCGTCGCCTCCACCGTCACCGAGCCGAACATCGCACCGAGCGAGGCGGTCGTGGCGTGACCTGCGGCGATGCGCACGGCAGTGGGTGCGAGCGACGGCTCGTGCCGCGCCGGGAGTTCCATGCTCGCGGCACCCTGCGACACCCTCACGCGCGCGCCCGGCTGCAGCCCGAGCTGCGCCCAGAGCGTGCCGGGCAAGCCCACCATCGGCGCAGCCGCATCGGTGGTGGCCTGCAACGAGGCGGCGCGCCGCACCAGCGCATCCGCGGCATAGATCGGCACGTCGCTCACGCGCTCGTATCCGCGCAGCGCCGGCGGCGCAGCGTATGCCGCCTCCAGCGGAGCGTTCGACAGGCGTGCTGCTGAATCGGCCGTCTTCAGCGCATCGGCACGCACCTGCTCGATCGACTCGTACCCGAAACCCTCGAGGCCCAGCAGATTGCCGAGCACGCGCAGGACCTTCCAGGCCGGACGTGTATCGCCCAGCGGCCGCACGACGCCGCGGAAGCTCTGCACGCGCCCCTCGGCATTCACGAACGTGCCAGCGGTCTCGGTGAACGGCGCGATCGGCAGCAGCACGTCGGCGTTGTCGACCGCGGCATCCTTGAACGGCGTGAGCGCGACCACCAGCCCGGACCCCTGCAGAGCGGCACGCGCCGCAGCCGGGTCGGCCGCATCGTGCGCGGGTTCCAGGTTGAGCAGCATCAGCGCCTTCATCGGCCGGCCGAGCATCGCCCCGGCATCCTTGCCACCGGGGCCGGGCATCGCATCGACCCACTGGGCCCCGACCGTGTTGGCCGCTTCGCCGAGATAGCCGACCGTGGCACCGCAATGCTGTGCGATCCAGCTCGCCAGGGCCAGCACCTGTGCGGCCTGTGGATGCTGCGCCGCGGCGTTGCCGAGCAGCACGGCCTTGCGCTCGCCGGACAGCAGCAGTTCCGCCACCGCGCGGGCCTCGTCGGTGGCCTGGGCGGCTACCGGCGCGGCCACGCCCACTGCCGCCGCGATCGCGGCGCCCACTTCCGCCAGGCTTTGCCCCCAGGCGCTCGGCGCCGCGGTCATCGTGTGCGCAACGGGCATGGCCCAGTCGTCGTGCACGGCATGCAGGCTGATCAGTCGGCCGCCGCGGCGCACCGCCTGGCGGATGCGCTGCGCGAACAGCGGGTGATCCTTGCGCAGGAAGGAGCCGACCACGAACGCACGATCGAGCGTCGACAACGACGCGATCGAGGTGCCGAGCCAGCGCGCCTGGCCCTTCGGCGCCCGATTGGAGAAATCGCTGTGGCGCGTGCGGTAGTCGATGTTCTGGCTGCCGAGGCCACGCATCAGCTTGCCGAGCAGATAGAGCTCCTCGGCGGTGCTGTGCGCCGAGCCGATCGCGCCGATGTCGGCCACGCCGTGCTCGGCCACCAGGCGCTTCAGGCCGTCGGCCACGTAACCGAGCGCGACGTCCCAGCTCACGGTCTGCCAGGCTCCGCCATTCGGGCCACCCTGCCTGATCATCGGCGCCGTGAGTCGCGACTCGGCGTTCAACGCTTCGTAGCTGAAGCGGTCGCGGTCGGCGATCCAGCACTCGTTGACCGCCTCGTTCTCCTGCGGCACCACGCGCATGACGCGGTCGCCCTTGATCTGGATGACCAGGTTCGCACCGGTGGAGTCATGCGGGCTGACACTCTGCCGACGCGCCAGCTCCCAGGTGCGGGCGCTGTAACGGAACGGCTTGCTCGTCAGAGCGCCGACCGGGCAGATGTCGATCATGTTGCCCGACAGCTCGGAGTCCACGCTGCGACCGACGAAGGTGGTGATCTCGGAATGTTCGCCGCGGTGCTGCATGCCGAGCTCCATGACGCCCGCCACCTCCTGCCCGAAGCGCACACAGCGGGTGCAGTGGATGCAGCGGCTCATCTCTTCCATCGAGATCAGCGGTCCGACCTGCTTGTGGAAGACGACGCGCTTCTCCTCGCTGTAGCGAGACGCCGAGCCGCCATAACCGACCGCCAGATCCTGGAGCTGGCATTCGCCGCCCTGATCGCAGATCGGACAGTCCAGCGGATGGTTGATCAGCAGGAACTCCATCACCGACTTCTGCGCCTTGACGGCCTTGTCGCTCTTGGTGCGTACGACCATGCCCTGGGTGACGGGTGTGGCGCAGGCCGGCATCGGCTTCGGTGCCTTTTCGATCTCCACCAGGCACATGCGGCAGTTGGCGGCGATCGACAGCTTCTTGTGGTAGCAGAAGTGCGGAATGTAGGCACCGGCCGCGTCGGCCGCGTGCATCACCACGCTGCCCTCGGCCACGCTGACCTTCTTGCCGTCGAGTTCGAGTTCGATCATGTTCGTCTGCTGCAACCCGGGCTTCAGGCGGTGGCCATCGCTGTCGGAACGGCCGTGCGTTGCGCACCGGGGCCGACCACACAGCGCTTGTGTTCGACGTGGTGCACGAACTCGTCGCGGAAGTGCTTGATCATGCCGCGCACCGGCATCGCCGCGGCGTCGCCCAATGCGCAGATGGTGCGGCCCATGATGTTCTCGGCCACCGAATCGAGCAGCGCGATGTCCTGCGCCGTGCCGCGGCCGTGCTCGATGCGGTCGACCAGGCGCCACAGCCAGCCGGTGCCTTCGCGGCAGGGCGTGCACTGGCCGCAGCTCTCGTGCTGGTAGAAGTAGCTCAGGCGCAGCAGGCTCCTGACCATGCAGCGGGTGTCGTTCATCACGATGACCGCGCCCGAGCCGAGCATCGAGCCGGCCTTGGCGATGGAGTCGTAGTCCATCGTGCAGTCCATCATCAGCGCCGCCGGCAGCACCGGCGCCGACGAGCCGCCGGGGATCACCGCCTTCAGCGCCCCGCCCTTCACGCCGCCGGCCAGCTCCACCAACATGGAGAACGGCGTGCCCAGCGGGATCTCGAAGTTGCCCGGCTGGTTGACGTCGCCGACCACCGAGAAGATCTTCGTGCCGCCGTTGTTCGGCTTGCCGATGGCCAGGTATTCGGCACCGCCGTGTCGGATGATCCACGGCACCGCGGCGAAGGTCTC